>DNGJ01000399.1:41023-74365 GCA_003486305.1 Cyanobacteria bacterium UBA11371 | reverse complement strand
CCTCATACTTAAAGTTGCTATGCAGTCTTCTGGGTTTTGTCCAACTACCCACAAAGCTTTCCTGGTGCTGAAAGCGCGGTGGCTCCACACCGAACCATCCCGAACTCGGAGGTGAAACGCCGCAGCGGCGAAGATACTCGGCAGGTGACTGCCTGGGAAAATAGCGCGGTGCCAGGTTCTATACTCTACCAAAAAGCTCTCTTCTGTTCCCGATCGAAGAGAGCTTTTTGGTGTTTATATCTCGATCAGAAGAAGTTGTACTGTAGGAAAAAATATAAACCTCGTTCTTGCAATGTTCTGTCGCCCGATTCAACGTTAATTAATGGAATACCATAGTCTACGCGGGCGCGCAGGCGATCGCTTTGCTGCCACTGTACGCCCAGTCCAACAGAGGCTAACGTGCTGGGGTCAGGATTTTGTTTACCAGAACTGTTCCAAGCTCTGCCCAGATCAACAAATGGGATCACCTGCAAAACACCTTCAACGCTGCGGAGTCGGTAAATAGGAAACCTGACTTCGGCAGAAGCTAAAGCCCCATTATCAGTCAGTAAAGCGTCTTGGCGGTAACCCCGCACGCTTTCAAAGCCACCCAAACCAAACTGTTCCAACGCTAGAAGAGATCGATCCGCCAACTGCACATCCGCACGCAGCAATAGCAACGGCGAACTGTTGGGTTCGCGAGTTTCTGACCCCAGCAGTTGCAGATACTGTGCTTGACCCCGCCATGCTAAAAAGCGGCTATCGGGGGGGTCGTTATTGGTGGTAGCATCAAACAAACCTAGTCCCACACTGAATTGGGAACGGGCGGCAAACACTTGTCTGCTTCCCCGCTGTGTCCATTCTTGGAAAAATCTTAGGGCGCTAATGCGGGTGCGTCCGTCGTCCGAAGCGCCTGGCGAGAGCGGGAAAGGCGTATTTAATAGGGAAGTTTCGCTTTCTCGCCGAACAGCACTCAAGCCGAGAGCCAGTTCTTGGGTGGGGCTTTGAATAATCGGCTGGCGGAAGGTCAGGTCATAGTCTACGGAACTCGCTTCGATATCCACCGCATCAAAAGGTGGCTCGATGATGTGACTTTTGGTGAAACCGTAGCTGAAGCGGAGAGTACCATTACGGGCATTCACCGGAAAGGTGTAGCTCAGATCCACCTCGTTGCTGCCATCGGTGTTGGTATAAGAAACGCTGATGCTATCTCCCTGTCCCAGTAAGTTAGCTTCGGTTAGCTGGATGCCTCGGCGGAAGCTGCCGACACTGGGAGAGCGACCATTATCAAGGGTTATTTGGGCGTCGAAGGTATCGGCGGGCGTGACGCGGACTGCAATTACACTTAGTCCGGGACGCGATCCGGCTGATAGTTCGGCGCTCAAGTTGGCGATTAAGGGATTGAGTTGCAGCAGTTGTAGTGCTTCGAGCAGGCGGTTGACGTTCAAGGGGGTTTTGCTGCCCAAGGCGATGCGCGATCGCACGTAGTTTCGGTTCAAACGCCCTGTTCCCGTCACCTGAATTTCTTCTACCCTGCCTTCAACTACCTGAATTCTGATGACGCCGCCAGTTAAAGTTTGGGGTGGAATAAAAGCACCAGATGTGATATAGCCATTTCTCACATATAAATCGGTAACCGCAGAACGAGCTTGCAGCAATTCCGCAAACGTAAGCGCACGCCCGGTAAACTGTTTGGTCACTTCTGCTAACTGTTCATCGCTGAAGGCTGTATTTCCTTCAAACTCGAACCGCTCAACCGTGAACGTGCCAGGAACGTTGCTGGGAAGTTCCTCCTGGGGGCTACTTGGTGTTGGAGGTGTTGGTTGCAATAGTTCAGAAGGTGGGGGCAGAGGCGCTGGCGTGGGCGGTTGTGGCGTTGGTAAAGGTTGAGGACGTGGAACGATCGGGCTAGGAAGTGGAACGGTTTGAGCTGCGAGAGGATCGGCACTCGCGCAGATGCTAATTAAAAAAGCAAAATGAAAAAATAAACGAGGGGTTTGCTTCATGTTTAAAGTTTTAATTTTTTATTTTTCAGCAGCTATGCTCAGTTGCGGTCTGTAAGGTGTCGCACTGGACACCTTTGCGCTAAGTACAACGATAGCCCTTAGAGTTTATCACCCAGCCAGTAGCTTCCACTATCTCAGTGCTGACGATGTATCGCTGACTCTCTCATCCCTGGTTCTCATTGTTTAACCACTTGATAATAATCAGAATCAAACAGAGAGGGGAAAGCTCAGTTAGCTTGCCTTTGCCTTGTCCCTTGTTTTAATTATCATTATTATCAACTATAAATTTAAGTACATTCACTGATTGACAAACGCGGCGCTGTTTCAATTTGCTGCGAATTGTTTAAGGACTAAAGTTTTTACTACAAACCTGACTTTCGGTTTTACCAGTACCGAGGCAGGTTTAACTAGCTTGTATGTAAAAATACAATATCTTCGTTTAAACCCGCCCGTACTAACCTGCTTTTTGCTGACTGTAGCGCTGTTTGAACTCCCGTTGCCGTTGGCTGTGATCTACAATCGGTTGAGGATAGCCAAGTGCTTGCCGTTCTAAAGGTGCTATTTTACCGCTGACGAGGGATTTGGTATCTACTTGCCGCAATTCTGGTATCCATTGCCGGATATATTCTGCTTTTGGATCGAATTTTTCCGTTTGAGATGCTGGGTTGAAAATTCGCACTGGTTTCGGGTCCATTCCACTCGATGCACTCCACTGCCAGCCTCCATTGTTAGCAGAAAGATCCCAATCATATAACTTCTGCATGAAATATTTTTCTCCCAGCCGGAAGTCTATTAATAAGTCCTTTGTAAGAAAATTAGCGACTATCATGCGGCAGCGGTTGTGCATCCAGCCTATTTCATTCATTTGTCGCATGGCTGCATCTACAATTGGATAGCCAGTTTTGCCTTCGCACCATGCTTGAAAATGTTCTGGGTTGTTGTCGTAAGGAAAGTCTTTAAAGACTTCTCTATAAGCTCCTTCTGCTAATTCTGGAAACCAATACATTGCGTGTTGATAAAATTCTCGCCACCCCAGTTCTTGTTGCCAAGTTTGGATGCTTGCTTGTGCTTCCTCGCTGCGAGTTTGTTCGATTGCTGTCAGCGTTGCTGCCCAAACTGTACGGATGCCAATTGCGCCAAATTTTAAGGCTGCACTTAATCTGGATGTGCCATCAACTGATGGAAAGTTTCGCTGTTCTTTATAATCAAAAATAGCTGATTTGCAGAATTCTTCTAATCTTTGTTTGGCTGCTGTTTCTCCGGGTGCTAATACCAGTTCTTTATCCCATATAAATCCCAAATCTTTAGCTTCTGGCAATTCGGTTGCACCCGCTTGACGCGCTGCTTCTTTTTCGGTTTCGGTTAAAGTTATTCGATTTTGAAATATCTCTACTGCGGTAGCTTTTGGTTTGCCGCTCCAGTTTTTCCAAAAAGGGCTGTAAACGGTGTAAGATTGTTTTGAACCCGTGCGGATTTCTTCGGGGGAATGCAATAACTGATCCCAGAAATTTTGGACGGCGATCCCTTTTTCTTTGAGCGCGTCGGTGATGATGCGATCGCGATCTTTAGCATAAGGCTCTACATCCCAATTCCAAAATACCGCTTTCGCGTTCAAAGCCGCCGCCAGTCGAGGTATTCCTTGCTTGGGGTCATCTTGCAAAATAAATAATTGGCTACCTGCTTCAGCATACCGTTGCTGAAGTTCCTGCAAGCAACCTATCATGTATTTCACCCTCACTGGTGCTGCATCATCTCGCTGCAAAATATTCGGATCCAGGCAAAAAACACCGGCTACTTTTGAACTTTGTTGCCTTGCAGCAGACAATCCGATATTGTCCGAAATGCGTAAATCGCGACGATGCCAAAATAAAATTAGATCCGACATGGGTAATTGGTAATTGGTAATGGCTAATGGCTAATTGCTAATTGCTAATTGTAGGTAGTTTTTGATTAGCTATTAGCATTTAGTCATTATAGTTATTGCAGAAATGGACGCGCTAGGAAAAAACTAGAAATCGATTTGGCGTCGATTGGTTCGCCATCGTGAATAGCTTGTTCTAATTCTTGGGGAGTCATCAAAATTGTTTCCATGTCTTCGTCGTCGTCTTGATTGGGTGGCGTTTCTAGGGGTTCTAAATCTTGCGCTAGAAAGGCGTAAATAATTTCATCGGAATATCCGGGCGCTAGGAAAAATTCTCCCAGCTTTGTCCAGGTTTTGGCGCGATAGCCGGTTTCTTCTTGAATTTCGCGCTTGATTGTTTCTGCCGCATCTTCCCCAGGTTCGAGAGTTCCTGCGGGAAATTCTAAAATTCGCCCTTCAACCGCAAAGCGATACTGCCGCAATAGTATCAGTTTGCCTTCTTTTGTTACCGGGACGGCGAGGGCACCGCCAGGGTGACGGACGCATTCCCATTCTCCTTCGACGCCGTTGGGTAGGCGGAGACGGGCGACTTCATAATTGAACTTGCGACCGTGGTAAAAAAGACGCTGTTTGAGTATTTGTGGGGGTTCTTTACCCTGTGGCATAGTGGATTTCAGATTGCAGATTTTAGATTTTAGATTGGGGCGTGGGCATTAGTAATTTTCACATGCTCGCGGGGTGGGGCGGGTTTAGTTAAATTGTCTGTTTTAGTTGAAGGTTATTGGTAAAACCCGCCCCTACAACGCGGGGCGGGGCGGGTTTAGTTAGATTGTTTGTTTTGTTTGATGGTTGGCAGGTATTACCCGCCCCTACAACGGTGTTCGCCCGTCGTGGGCGAGAAATCCCACGCATTGGGTAAACTATCACAGACGGTGGACTCCCGAACAGTCTACCCGTTGCACGAGTTGCGCGATCGCATGTCCCGAAACTGGTTCTACCCAGTCTGAAGCAATTTCCGCTAAGGGTACCAGTACAAATGCTCGCTCGCTCATGCGCGGATGGGGAATCTGGAGCGATGGCGTCTCCAAGATTAAGTCATCAAATAACAACAAATCTAAGTCTAAGGTTCTTGGCCCCCAGCGATCGCGTCGAATTCGACCAAATTTCGCTTCAATTCCCAGCAGCGTCTCCAATAACGCCTCTGGACTCATCTGAACCCCCAACAAGGCACAACCATTGAGATAATCCGGCTGTGGCGGCCCTACGGCTTTGGTAACATACCAACTGGACACAGCTTGTAAAATAATCCCTGGAGTTTGGGCAAGGGTTTTCAGGGCATTCTCAAGGGTAGTAAGCGAATCACCCAGATTGCTACCGAGCGCGATCGCACTTCGCCCCATTCTGCCGCTATCAACCCAATCTACCATTGTCCTACTCTCTCCAATGCACGCGATCGCTCCAAACCTGGTAATTCCACAGATAGAGGCATAAACTGTTGGAATTGTCGTTCACTTAGGATAATACCGCTCAAGCCCCTGGTGGGCGACTGCCTTCCCCCAGCGGAAAAGAGGTCTATCGTTCTCGAAACAATTGACATAACTGCCGTCTAAGGTCAAAAATGTTCCTCCAAGAACAAAAATCCTGTAAATCTGCTCAGGTTTTGGTGCAAAAAGGGGCGCTGCCTCGATAACATAAGCAACGTTATCATAATTGGAGATATCAACATGGAAGCTAAACCACCCAAACCGCCACAAGCTGAAACCCCCAAAGTAGAAGTCACCGTCGAAACGGTGGATAACGCTCCTTTGGCGACAGTTACTTCTACCAGTGAGTCTAACAGTCAGTTCCAGGAATACGTGGATTTGGTTCTTTCCTATCTGTCTAAACTGCCCGATTACTTGGGTGATTTTTTTGGCGAGTACCAAAAACCCCTGCTGACGGTTGGGTTGATTGTAGCTGCCTTTGTAACTGTCAAGGTAACCCTGGCGGTGCTGGATGCGCTTAACGATATTCCTTTGCTGTCGCCCTTCTTTGAACTCGTGGGCATGGGATATACTGGTTGGTTTGTGTATCGGTATTTACTCCGTGCCTCGACTCGCAAAGAATTGTCCGAAGAGCTAAAAGGACTCAAAAATCAAGTCTTGGGCAACAATGCGCCAAAAGTTTAAAGGCAACTAATTAGAGGTTAATAATTTTACAGCACGCCTATCGTGCAGGGATTATTGCCTCAGCTACCGATGGAAGTTGCTAATATTTCCCTCACAAAAACGTCCGAAATCGGACGTTTTTGTTTATACAGCGGATTGCCAATGAGTGAGGGAAAGCATTTTCGCTTCGTTTGTGTAGCGGGTGCATTAATGCACCCGCTACACAAGCCTTGCGCGGTGTACCGCAAAAGAAAAGCAATCCGCTATACATGCACGTACTAACAGGCAAAAACTGAATCAATTTTGGAAACAATTACCAAATCTATCGAGTCACCATAACTGTTGGATAACTTCGCCGTTGCAAGCCAACCTGGACTATTTGCTCGGATCGATGGCGTGACAACCCTAGCAGCAGTACCAGCGATGGAAAAGATTTTTGCCAAGTTTGTGCAAGCGATCGCTTATCTTTTACCCCGCTTGGCTTGATGCTGCTGGATATCATAAAATAGCAACCCTAAATTATACCCTAAAATGAAGAAAAGTTTAAGTTTGATTTTGTGTTTGTTGACTGGTGCAATTTACGCGGGTGGTTCTGTAAAACAAGCGATCGCAACCAGACTATCCCCAATGATTGCCCAAACCGAGCCATCAGCCAGCCCCCAGGTGACACCTGAACCCCAGATGACACCTCAACCCCAAACATCGTCAAAGGTGACGCTGACGCTCCAAGATATGCCGCCTGGGTTTCAAGCTGTACCGCCCCAGATGACGGCTAATTTTGTGGACATGCTCAAAAAAGAACTGGGGCAAGTTAGTCTAAATCCAGAAAATATGTTTGCGTTTATGTCGCAAACAAGTACTGCGCCATCATCGCCAACTACTAGCAGTTCGCAAAACGCGCAAATTGTCGTTGGATATACTGGAACCCTCAAAGAAACCGAACGGGCACAATTTGATGACTATATCAAAAAGATGCAGCAACCCGAATTCCAACAGGAAATCATCGATCAAATTAGGGAGAGACTAAAAGAGTCAACCGGAATTCAAATTGAAGAATACAGTTCTATTCCGGAACTCAATAATATGGGTGAAGTTTCCACCGGGATGACGCTAAAAATTTCGATGGCAGGTCAACCAATGCGGATAGATATTGGATCTTTTCGCCGCAATAGTTACGGCGCACTTACCGCCGTGATGTATCCTGATGGTCAGCCCCCGATGATAACTTTGAGCGAAATTTCTCGTAAGTTAGATGGTCGGATTGCTTCTGTAGCGCCTGGTGTTAGTTCTCCTGTAGGGCGATAATTGAGAGCGATCGCATCTTGAGAGAGGATGCGATCGCTACACCGCAACTTGATGCAAAATTGCTTCTAAATTCTTCTGTACCTGCTCAAGTTCCTGACGCTTCTGAGCGATAAAAGCTTTATCAGCCTCTTGTTGTTCCAGTGTTTCTTCGTGAGCTTTTTCCTGTTGTTCTAGAAGGTTTTCTGCAAGAGAGATTGCTTGCTCAATAACTTTGCTTGCGGCGTCAACTCGGCTATATAAAACTGACGCAATATTTTCGCAAACATTTTCAAAAATTTCCCCTTCCAATTCACTCAACTTCTTAAAGCATTGCTCGCAAACACTTTGTTTAACTTCAGCGCGCACTTCGTCTTCATCTTCACCAAATAGCCAGCCTAACCCAAGAGCAGCAGCTCCTCCAATCAAGGCTACTGGAATAAGACCGAGTCCTGTAAATGCCAACAAAGCACCAGTAACTAACCCACCCCCGCCAAGCCCAGCGAACCAACCAGCCCCACCTTCATCACTGCTATCCGCACCCATTGATGAAGCAAGGTTCATGTTTAATTCTGCACCAGAAATGGATAAATCAAGCTGACCGCTTAGGTTAGAGCCAGTTTTTAAATCAAGACTTTGGATGCTGCTTTGAATTGCTTCTATTTCCTGATGTATTTCCCTGTCCAACACTTTTATACGCGGTTGTATAATTGAACCTTTTATCTTTTTCTCAAACCAATCATCGAAGTCGGCTGATAAGTCTTTAATCAACTGATTTGCATAATCTTGAAACAGCTTTTCTCTCTCATTTTGGTCAGAAGACCAGTTTTGACTTTTTTTCTCGATGCGGTATTGTAAACCTTCAGCCCATTCATCCCAACACTGCTCAGCTTGTTCGATTGCTTGCTGCACCAGTTTATCTGCTAAACAGCGAATTTTTACATCCCGCCCACTAGCTTCACCGATTTTTTCAAGTATGTTTTGCTTATGCTCTTGAGAAATTTTCAACTTACCATCTAAAACATCCTCAGCCTGATGTAATCCATCCAAACCAGACTGTATTAACTGCTGGAGTCTGCCAGAGTATTGCTTAAGCTGTATTAAACCCCGCTCAGTCGTCAGAAACCTTTCGAGAGAGTGGGTAAAAGAATAGAATGCTTTGAAATACTCATCCTCGGTTCCCTCCAAAATAGCATCCAGCGCGGCTTGAGCAGAGATAAAATGAATGCGATTTTCACCTGTTATGATAGGATTTATACCCTGGGTAAAATTTTTAAACATCTGTTTTACCTGTTGGATATCCTTTTCACGGCGTAGCAAATCCATGAAATTGACTACTACAAAAAGATTGTCAGCAGGCTCATTTTTATTACCACCATTTAGCTTAATTTTTAAATCCTGTATCAAGTCACGTTCCCCCTGAGTTAGAGGACGCGAAGCATTTGCTAGGAAGATAGCTGCATCGGTATCCTTTAGCAGTTTTTTTGTAATATCAGTACGCTTAGGATTTTCGTTCAAGCCTGGTGAATCGACAATTTCCACTCCATTTTGGCATAAATCCAAATCGGGATGTTCAAGAATAATCTCTTCAATGTCAGACTGTGCTAGTTCATCAATAAGATTCCCCAGCGCTGCGTCTTCTGAAATTGCTGCCTTTTCTTGATATTGGTCAGGTGGAATTTCTTCTTCCCTATCCTTATAGCGACAGACTACCCGCTTTTGCGCTCCATATTTCAAAACTGTTACTGTGCCGCTACAGGGAATAGCTCTTACAGGTTGAATCTCTTCACCTAGCAAGGCATTGAGTAGAGTTGATTTTCCTTGGCTAAACTCACCCACAACTGCTAAGCGAAAACGCTGAGATTGTATTTTGTGAGATACTGTTACTATATCTTCTGTTAATTTGTGAGGTAGTAAATCATGATTACTACAGTCTTGAATGACCTGATTAAGCTGATTACATAAGTTGTTTAATAGTTGGCGATACTTCTGGAATTCTTGTAATTTATGATAATAAGAGTCGCGATGCTTTTGAGTTTTTTGGTGTTTAGGTTTGGCAGGCAGAAGCGCTATAATATCACTTGCAGCCTTAACAAATATAGTGTCTAACTCGTGGAATCGAGCCGGAGCGAGTAAAGACTGCATCTCATCCAAGACTGCTGGATCTACAGTTCCTTGATGAGTGAAACCTGCTTCCAGGACTGCCAAGTATTGATGGTTAATTCCTAGCAGCTTGGCAACTGCTTCTAAATACTTTTTCTCCAAAGTAGCTATCTCCCCATCGGCGGCTGCCATCTCATAGCCAAAGGCAATTAACAACAACCTTTCTGCATCTGAAAGTGGAGCCGTCAGCGTTAGTAAGTCTTTAGTTTTCTTATAAATCTGATTCTGTCGGACACCCTTGCTTATCAGCTGCGTCAACTGACGCACATTGCCCTCTGGAGGAATAAACTGATTGATAGTTTTTTGCCAGCGCTGCTTCTCTTCATCTGATACCGTACCGTCTGCAAACATTACTCCTAGTAAAACTGTTACCAAGGCTACCAAGAAAATTACACGAGGAGAAAGATGCCTTTGGCTAACCTTCCCTCCAGTGATGCGCGACAATAGATCAACAGCCTCAGAGCCGACCAGCGCGGTATTCATAGTGTCTGTAAGCCGATAGTGTTACTCTTATCTAGTATTCCCGAACTTAGCCGAGAAAGACTCGGTGTAAATACGGTTATCATCGCCGATTGGACGATCCGGTCTCTGTCAATCTCTCTAAAAAAGCTAGGTTTGATCCAAAGGATAATAAGTACAAACAACAAGTAACAATTGAAGCAGGTGAAAGATGGCTAACCGAAAGCTGACCTTAGAAATTTCTGAATCGCTTTTTGAGCAACTCAAGAGCGTTGCTGAGTTAACTGAAGACTCCATAGAGTCGTTAGCAATACGGATTATTGCTTTTAGACTGCCCTCTTTAGCCAGAGAAGCGCAAGAATTTAACGAAAAACTAGACAAAATTACCCCCGATCAGTTGCACGGTGAAATTGGTCTTGAAGAGGCGGTAGGCAGTGAGGTCATCTAGTAGTTCTGATGTTTACATTCCTGCTAAGGGAGATGTTGTTTGGATAGATTTTAACCCTCAATCTGGACGCGAACAAGCAAATCGTCGTCCGGCTTTGGTTATTTCCTCAACTATGTACAATCGCCGGGTTAAACTGGCTTTAGTCTGTCCCATTACTACCAAAGTCAAGGGATATATGTTTGAAGTGCCAATTCCAGAAGGATTGGCAGTATCGGGAGTAGTACTGGCAGATCAGGTTAAATCTTTTGATTGGCAAATGCGGCAGGCTGAATTTATTTGTCAGATGCCAGACGATGTATTAATGCAGGTCATTGGTGCAATAGAAAGGTTTGTTAGGGAATTTTAAGTTACTCTGGCAATAGGTCAACCGATCCCATTCTTAAAGTGTCAAATCTTTGCTGGCTCAGCTAAAATTTATGATGAAGCCAGAATTGCGGTCAGAGTATGAATTGTATGTTAGTCAACATAGTGCGATCGCAGGCTACAAAACCTTAGTTTCATCCAATTTACACCAAGCCTCAAACTTAGCTGTTGCTAACCTCTACTGGTATTTTAAAGTCAGAGATGAATCGGAAACAGAGGCAATTGTAGCATAAAAACGTCGCGTCAACCGCCAGCGATTTAAATCCCCGCTAATAGCTAAAGTCCACGTCATCGACTGTAAAACGCATTCAGTCCATTTTAATGGACTTAAGCTATTAGCCCGGAAATTTATTTCCGGGCGGGATTTGCTGCGAGCGATCGTGTCCGGTTGCATCCTTATCCGGGGGGGGCGGGTTTATTTGACATATCTGTTTAAGGCAGAGGTTATACTCGCATCCTATTCATTACCCCTTTTATGGCGAACGACTTAAGTCGCGCCTACACAAACAAAGACCGCCTGCGCGGTCTGTAGAATAAAGGGGGTCGTTAAGCCGGATTTGGTATTATCTGTAAAACCCGCCCCTACACCAACCCTTAATATACGAGGCTCGAATCAACCGGACATGATATTACTTTCATTTCCGGGCGGGATTTGCGGCTTACTTTTTATTAGGATTTTGTTGTTCCGGTTGTTTCCATTCTGATAAAGGGCGATTCACGGCATTCTCAAAATTGTTCGATACTACAAGTACTTCTGGCGATCGCTTGGCTTGAGTTGTTGGATCGGCGATCGCATACACAGAAGTGTTGTTAAAATTAGGCTTACCCAAAATTAGTTGATGGGTTTTGCCGTTATTTAGCTTGACATCTATCGTCGCTTGGGGCTGATTTAAACCATAGTCTACACGCGGATCGACTGTCACGCGATCGCCTTTCCCTTTCACCATCTGATCCAGCAAAAACACAACATATGCTTCATTCGCCGGAACTTTCGTTAAATTCGTCTCTGGCGGCGGTGCAATTGGCGTTGCTTGTGGAGTCGGAGTTGGGGGCGTTGCGATCGCTACTGGCGTCTGATTCGGCGTCGGAGTGGGAGATGGGGGAGTTGCGATCGCTACTGGCGTCTGATTCGGCGTCGGAGTGGGAGTTGATTTTGCCATTTCCAGTACTGTCATCAGCCATTTTGGTTGAGTTGAATTACCCGCTGGTGGCTGACTGTTACGCTCAAATAAAAGCGTTTTCTCCTGAGTTTTTAAGGTCACAGATTGAACGTCATTTTCTTGAAAATCAAACAGTTGATTTTCAAGAGCTTTTGTTGCTTCTCGCTGGGGTCTGCCTTCAATTTCGTAGACATATACGATACCTCCTAAAAGTATCGCCCCGAGAATTAGAATCCAAGTAGACTTCTGCAACTTCATAATTCAAATTCATCAATCCAAAATCCAAAATCTGTATTTTCAGGCTGGAGCCTGAAATCTGCATTCCCAGGCTCCAGCCTGGGAACGAGGGAAGAGAGAGCCTGGGAACGAGCGAATCCAAAATCCAAAATCTGTATTTTCAGGCTGGAGCCTGAAATCTGCATTCCCAGGCTCCAGCCTGGGAACGAGGGATCTCAAATCTCAAATTCTACCTCCGTTTCCACCACAGTACTCCACCTGCTATAAAACCAATTAAAGGCACGATCGCAACGGCTGTCCAACCCAATACTATAAATTGTTGGGGTGTTATATTGATGCGGCGGTTGTTCGCTTGTTTGGGACGAATGGAAAGTGTTTGATCGTCCCTCTGACTCAACCAAGCAACTGAGTTTAGGAACACATCTCCATTTAATTGCTGTCCAAATAAACCATCGGTAGCAAAGGCAGAATTTCCGATAACTACTAACCGCGATTCGGTTTTTGGTTTATCTGACGAGGGAGATGGTGAAGGTGGGGAAGGTTGTCCAGATTCTAATTTGCGACTCAGGGCAATTCCTAATGTTAAAGGCCCTTTTAGATCCGTATTCGGATCTAATTTTAATTCCGGGTTTTCTGGATCGCTTTCAGCCCAACTTTGGTCGTTTGTCAATAGCAGAGGCGTTGCATCCACACCGACTGTGGGTATCAACTCAATCGCTCTAGCAAATGGATAAAATGAAAAACGATTGGCAAAATCTTTGGTAATACGATGCTCGCCGTATTCTGTGACTAAAGCAGCAGCGGGACCAAACCCTTGTACTTGACGACTGGATGCATTAATTACCAAGCGATTATCGAGTTTAACGCCCCATTCTTGCAGCAAACTATCCAAACCGGGATTTGTATTTGGATCGACCATTAATAGCAAGCTACCGCCGCGTCTAAGATAATCTCTTAAAGCGTTGACTTCTGCCTCGAATAGTGCTTGTTTGGGACGTGCTATGACTACCACCGATGCATCAGTTGGAACTTGACCTCTTTCTGCGAGATTAAGCGGTTCGCTTTTATAGTTTTTCTCATCTAAAGATTGTACGGCAAGGGATATGGCTTCTTGTCCGGGTTGTAGGGAAAGTTCGCCGTGTCCTTGGAGGAAGTAGACTTTATCGATGCGATCGCTTTTAATTTGTTGTAAGGCATTCGTCAGCTTGACTTCCGATAACCGCTCAACTTCGCTTACCGACTGCACGAACTTTCTTCTTTCCCCATATTCCAGGTAAACTTGACCCAATTCGGTGACGCCAAACTTTTGAGTTAAGTTCGGTTTAGCATTCGGATCGACAAATTCAAAACTGAACTTTGAATTTTGCCTGCGATAATTTTCTAACAATTCCACATCTTGGGAATTTTGATTTGGATTAAATATCCAAACTTTGACCGGGACATTAAAATTCCGCACCAACTGTTGCGACTGCGGTGCGATAGTTAAAACTTGATTTTCGGTTAAGTCCAGCCGCGCTGCATTGCGGGCTGCAACAAAGTTAATTAGCGCTAAAATTGCTACTACAGCTATTGTAGCGATCAGCGCGTTAGTTCCGGCTTGGGCGGAACGGCGACCCCAAAATTGCTGTCCGGAAGTGGTGACATCGCCGTTACTTTGTAAAATTGCCCAGGCCATGATAATGACAATTCCAGCAGCAATCATTGCTAGCGGGATGGGTATCCAAGTGCCTGCGATCGCTCCAGCAGATAACCCCATTACAATTAATATTGGCCCGCTCCAGAACAGATGTTTTAAATTTTTCCAGTTTTTGCTGAGAGTTTTCATAGTTTTGTTAATTGCTAATTGCTAATTGCTAATTGTTTGCTGAATCTTATTTCTCTGCCATTAGCCATTAGCCATTAGCCATTAGCTAATTTTACGAACGTTGAAACCGCAATGCTTCAATTGATTGCGCGGTGAGAAATATGCCCAAAATAATGTAACTGGTAAACAAAATCAAACTGCTGGTATCTAAAACTCCTTGAATTAGGTTATTGTAATGTTTCAGCAGCGATAGATGACCTAACGCATCGCGCATTGGCCCTTGAACGCTTTGGGAAATCAAGTCAATTATCCACAGAAATGCCACTAAAACAAACGTGAAAATTGCCGACAGAATTGTACTGTCGGTTAAAGAAGAAACAAACATTCCCAAGGATAAAACGCTGGCGGCGAGTAAAATTAAACCCAAATGCCCTAACAGCGGGACGGCGGGGGGAACGGGTGGATTTGCGGCGCTAAATGCGATCGCTTCATAAACCACCAACGGTACGAGCATGGTCACAAAAAATGTCAGCACTCCCAACAATTTGCCTACCGCCACCGCCCAGTTAGTTAGCGGCGATGTTGCCAATAATTCTAAAGTACCGCGCTTGCGTTCTTCGGCATAAAGTCCCATCGACAACATTGGTAGGATAAACAAACAAAACGACCCCATTACGCTTAAGAAACCCTTCAAGACTTCGTAAGCAACATCGAAAGGGGGTATATTGACTCCCTGTTGTTCAGCCGTCGCGACTGTATTAATGATTCCCACCAGAATCTGCACAAAGAAGATGCCTGATAGCAGCCAGAATACACCTGCGATCGCATACGACAAAGGCGATGCAAAATAACTCTGCAACTCTTTACGATAAATCGCCATAATATTGCCAAAAATTACCCGCATTTAACCCTCGCCTTCCTCTTGTTTATTATCTTTTGTTTCCGCAACCTCTGCTACTTTTTCCGTCGTCGTCAGTTCTAAAAACACATCTTCCAAACTAGCTGTAGTGCGTCGCATTTCATACAACCCTACCCCCGCCGATACCAACGCCGCCGCAATTTCCCGCCCCGGTTCGGTTCCCGTTTCTGATACAACGCGAAGAGAAGCGCGATTTTCTGCTCCGTAACTTACAGGTAACAATTCTATCCTACTTACTCCCGGAATATTACGTAAACGTTCCACAGCCGTATTGCGGTCGCCGTCTATTTCTAGTTCGTATCCCGATTCTTCTGCCAACTGCGCCATTAAACCTTCTGGGGTATTAGTTGCTACAACCTTACCGCGATTGATAATCGTAACGCGGTTACAGGTCATGCTGACTTCGGGCAAAATGTGCGTTGAAAGAATAATTGTGTGGCTACCGGCGAGGCTTTTAATTAAATTTCGCACCTCGATAATTTGACGCGGATCGAGGCCGACGGTGGGTTCATCTAGAATAATCGCAGGTGGGTCATGAACGATCGCTTGAGCAATTCCCACGCGCTGGCGGAATCCTTTAGAAAGCTTGCGAATCAACACGTGGCGCTTTTCTTGTAGGTTACAGCGTTTAATTGCCCAGTTTACCTGACCCGCGCGATCGCCCGCCGCTACGCCTTTAATCCGCGCCACAAAGAACAAAAACCCCTCTACCGTCATATCGGGATACAACGGCGGCGTTTCTGGTAAATAACCGATGCGCTGGCGCACCGCCATTGAATCTTCGTGGACATCGTAACCGGCGATTCTCGCCGTGCCGCTGGTTGCGGGTAAGTAACCCGTTAAAATTCGCATGGTAGTCGTTTTACCAGCGCCATTTGGCCCCAAAAACCCCACAATTTCGCCCGGTTCCACCTTAAAGGTGACATCGGCGATCGCAGGAGTCGAGCCATAAACTTTACTTAACTGCTCAACTTCGATCATCGGTTTTGGATGAAAAGCTGAACTTACTTACAGCTTGATAGGATATCAAACAATATTAGACTACCAATGTTATGTATATTTTTCGCGATTGTGTATTTGGTATGGCAAACATCGCCAGTTGCAATTAAGAGCTACACTACTATTGCCCAATGGCAACCCGTGCATCGTATAGTTGATGAGCAAACAGGCATTAGGCTTAAAATTAGCGCTCGATGCAGCGGCGGATGCGGCTGCACTGCTGCTGGCTAACTATAGTTTTGACCTGGGACGTTACAAAGCAGCAGAATTAGTTGAGCAGTGGTTAACCAGCTACCCGGCTGACTGGGTGCTGCTGGCGACGATTGAGGCATTGTATCAAGGACGCTACAAAGCCAAATCCGTAGAGCAGATTTTAACGATTTGGACGCGCCGCCAGCAACCGCTGTATCATTTCAACCAAGAATTTGAACGCCTGATTTGCCGGAAATTACCCGCCGCTCTTACTTTTGAAGGAGAGTTAGAAACCTACAGGCAGGAGGCGAGTAACAAAAGCAACGTTCCAACAGAAATTGCAACTGGCAAAACAGACGCTGGTAATAAAGAAACAATCCAGTATGTGAGTCCATTTGATGCCATGTCTGGAGCGAGTGTAGCGATCGCGCCAAGCAATCTTGACCCGACTGAAACAATACCACCCCAGCGAAGCGAAACCGAATCGGATAATGTACCCAGCCTACCATCCGAGTATGGAAACCTGACAGTCGCAGATAGCTGGGAAACTAGAATTGGCCCAATTGACCAATTTGAGCCAGCAAAAGTTGATTCTCACCTGTATACCAAGCTGAAAACACTAGCAGACTCTGTTGAGGAACGAGTGGGTGGTAACTAATCCCCTGCCTGAAGGCAAGGGGCTTTCAGTAGCCCCTACCATGTTATGTTGCTGGCACATCTGCCAAATTAAGCTTTAGCTGCGTCTGCGGCTTGTGCTTGCGGCTGAGCGATTCCCATGCGAATCTCGGAACAGAAAGAAGCGCTGCTTACGCCATCGGCTCGCTTGAGGATGCTCGTCCGCAGGCGTAAATTAGGACTGGCAAACCACAGGCGCTCTTCGGAATACATAGTTTCGTCAGAGCTAATCAGCGTCAACGCATCATCGCTGCCGAGAATGTAGCGACCGGCAATTCCTGCTTTCCCACCATAGCCGACATCGCGCAGCAACTTACCTTGATTGGGTTGATCTGGATCGGCAATCGGTACCAAAACCGAGGAACCGGCATTTTTGACTTTATCCCATTCCATCGTGCCATCCCAAGTGACGCGAGCGCCGCCCCAAGCTAAAGCTGTATCGATCTCGTATTGCTGGCACAGCTTAATTACTGGTGCATCGTCTGCTGACAGAATTTCTATTCTGATGTCCGATTTGCCGCTTTCAGCTTGCTTGAAGGGCAGATGGTGACTTGTGCGTTGGGAAAACCATTTACCAGCACTCAGGTGGAAAAACTCTTTAATATCCATGAATCAAATTGTCTCGCGCCAATAGTTTTGCTCGTAATCCCCATCTTAAGGGAGACAAGGAGGACAAGGAAGACAAGGGAGATGATGGAGATGATGGAGATGATGGAGATGATGGAGATGATGGAGATAACTCATAAAAAGTAATTACTTCCCCACCTTCCCCATCTTCCCCATCTTCCCCATCTCCCCCATCTTCCCCATCTTCCCGATCTTCCCCATCTTCCCCAGTCTATAAACTTTCTCCCAGACGCTGGAGCGAAATTTTAGCTGCTTGGGCAACTGTGGGATAGCTGTCTTTGACCATATATTTTAAGGCGGAGATGCTCTTGGGGCTGTTGAGATGTCCGAGGGCTTCTGCCAGACGCTGTCGAATCAGCCAATCTTCCGATTGGGCAAAGCGCAGGATGGCATCAACGGCGTCTACAGCTTTGATTTCACCCAAAGCAGCGATCGCAGCCTGTTGCAATACTACTTCCGAACTGTCTAATGCTCGCACCAGCACTTCTTTGGCGCGGGGATCTTTGAGATTTCCTAGCGACACCGCCGCGCTGAAACGCACCAGCCAATCGGTATCTTCGTAAAAAGCCCGCACCAGCGGCTCAAACGCACGGATGTCCTCTAAGTATCCCAACGCACCCGCAGCATCGGCGCGAATTCCGTAATCCGGGTCGCACTCGAGCAGTTCTATTAAAATCGGATAGCATTCTGCTGTGGGTTTTATCCCCAGAGCAAATACTGCCATCGACCGCACTTGCAGGCTAGAGTCGTTGAGGACTTTTTTGATCAAAGGGACGGCGCTATCGGCTGGGACATTCCGCAACATCGCCAGCGCCAACATGCGATCGCGCGACGAATCGCTGTCTAACTGCGCCGATATTTTTTCTAAACTCGGATAATCCATTCGCTTCTATTGCTCTTCCTTTACAAATTTTAATATATTTTTCAGTAAGAATGTGGTGTTAAGCGTTCAACTGAGCATACCCCTGATGCGCTCGATCTGCTAAACATAGAGGTTGGTCGGAATCCTTTGCCCATTGTCACCACCAGGGCGTGACAATTCCTAAAAGTCGGGTCGGTCGCTGGCGTTGCGAAGCCAAAAGGTTAAAATAACCTAAAATCTTCCCAGAAAGCGATGGAACTAGAACGGCTCAACAGCCTACTTCAAGATAGCCGGGGTGACTTGGCGGGTGAAAGAAGACCGCTAAGAAAGTTGGATGAAATCGAAGAGCCGCAGGGGTTAAAGCGAATGCTTTTTGAAGAATCAATTTTAGAACAGATCAAGAATGCAGTTGTTGTTACGGATATAGAAGGAAAAATTATTTATTGGAACAGCTATGCTACAACTCTCTATCAATGGGAAGCCTCAGAAGTTTTAGGCCAGAATATTTTTGAAGTTATAGTCCTAGAAAATAGTCGTAAAACCCTGCGAGAAATTATTGATTGTGTGACCAAGGAAGGTGGGTGGCGAGGAGAATTAAAAGTCAAACGTAAAGATGGGAGTTATTGTTGCATTGAGGGAAATTATTCAGCATTAAAAAATCAAAGTGGAAAAATAACAGGGTGGGTGGGAATTGCGTTTGAAGCATCTCAAGCAAAGCAGGTAACAGGAACCATACGACAGAGCGAAACAACTCAAATTTTGTTTGAATCGCTGCCTGATGCAATGTTTTGCATCAGGTTTGATGGCACATTTTTAGACGTAAAAGCGGCAAAAGAATTCAGCGAACAGTTGCCAAAGCGGAAAATACTAGGAAAAAAACTGATTGAAATTTTACCCAAGGAATTAGCCAGTCAAGCCATGCAGAATATTGAGCGATCGCTCGAAACCGGAAAAATGCGAATTTTTGAATATCAGCTAATTACTCCCCATACCCAACTTTGCTGTGAAGAACAAAGCGGCGAATTGCGGGATTTTGAAGCCAGAATTGTACCCAAGGATACGCAAGAAGTACTCGCAATCGTGCGGGACGTAACCGAACGCAAGCGCGCGGAAAATCAACTAGCAAAAAGCGAAGAACGCTATCGAGTCGTTTCCGAACTAACATCGGATTTCGCCTATGCTGCGAGGATTGATATCAATGGAAAATGGTTAACGGATTGGATGACGGGTGCGTATAGTCGCATTTCCGGCTATTCTTGGGAAGAAATACAAGCGCGGGGCGGGTGGGAATCTTTAATTCATCCCGACGACATGGCAATATTTAGCGATCGCATACAAACCCTGCTATATTGGCATTCGGATATCAGCGAATACCGCATCTTTAACAAACAAAGGGAAATTCGCTGGCTGCGGGATTACAGCCAACCCGTACAATGCGAAGATGAAGAGCGCGTTTTGTTGATTTACGGTGCGGCGCAAGATATTACCGAGCGAAAATTAGCAGAAGAAGCACTGCGACAGCAAACCGAACGGGAAAGACTAATCAGGGGAATGCAAGAGCGCATTCGTCAATCGCTAAACTTAGAAGAAATCCTCAACAAAGTTGTCGAAGAAGTCCGCGCTTTCCTGCAAGTAGAACGGGTAGCAATTTATCAAATCGAACCGGGATTAGAAGGGAAGTTTGTCGTAGAATCGGTGACACCCGGTTGTTCTTCAGTTCTAAACCTTTCCCTCGAAGATCCTTGTTTTGACGCAGACTATGCTCAAAAATACCAGCAGGGGCGTATTTCTGCAATTGATGATATTTACCAAGCTTCTCTGATTCCTTGTTACGTCGAACTGCTGGCGAATATCCAAGTTCGGGCGCTGTTGCTGGTGCCGATTGTATTTAATAACCAATTGTGGGGATTGTTGTGCGTTCATCAGTGTTCCGCACCCCGTCACTGGGAACCCTTTGAAATCGACTCGATTCAGCAACTGGCGACTCAAGTAGCGATCGCCATCCAACAATCCCAACTTTATCAGCAAATCCAAAAACTCAACGCCGACCTAGAACGGCAAGTCCAAGAACGCACTCACGAGTTACAAAAAGCACTTGAATTTGAAGAAACACTCCGCAGAATCACTGAAGAAGTCCGCGACAGTTTAGACGAAAACCGCATCTTGCAAAAAGCAGTCCAGGAATTAGCAATAGGACTGGGAGTGAGTGGGTGTAACGCCTCGCTCTACGACTTAGAAGCGGGAACTTCCACGATGTGCTACGAAGAAGCGGTTTCCATCCCCGCCGAACAAGGTCGCGTAGCAATAATGACAAATTATCTAGAAATATATAACCAACTGCTACAAGGACAGCACTTTCAATTTTGTTCGATTAAACCCCATCCCAAGCGGGGAAGAGTCGCAATGTTAGCTTCTCCGATCTTTGACGATAAAGGCGTATTGGGAGACTTGTGGTTAATTCATCGTCCCGATTACGGGTATAGTGACCTGGAAGTGAGATTGGTGCAGCAAGTGGCGACTCAATGCGCGATCGCAATACGCCAAGCTAGACTTTACCAAGCCGCACAAGCGCAAGTCGAGGATCTGGCTAAACTCAACCAACTCAAAGACGACTTTTTGAGTACCGTTTCCCACGAATTGCGGACACCCATGTCCAATATCAAAATGGCAATTCAGATGCTCAAACTTTCACCCACCCCAGAACGAAGTCAGCGCTATCTGGAAATTTTACAAGCCGAATGCAATCGGGAAACCGAATTAATCAACGACTTGCTAGACTTACAGCGACTCGAAGCCGAATCTTATCCTTTGGTACTCACCGAAGTAGTAAACTTACCAGAGTGGATACCCAACATTGTCGAACCATTTTACTCCCGCGCTCAAGACCACCAGCAAATTTTGCAAGTCGAATTAGCTCCCGACTTAACTACACTAATATCAGACTACGCTGGACTCGGACGCATCATCGCCGAATTGCTTAACAATGCCTGCAAGTATACCCCCGGTGGCGGCGGAATTGTTCTGCGCGTCAGTCAGCACCAAGGTAAGGATGAAAGCGGAAACATTTATTCCCCCGAGGTTAATCCTAATTCTGCCCAAGTGCCAATGACGGTATTTACCATTAGCAACCAAGCGGAAATTCCCCCTGAAGAATTACCCCACCTATTTGACAAGTTTTATCGCGTACCCAAAGCAGATTTGTGGCAACAAGGCGGGACTGGTTTGGGTTTGGCATTGGTGCAAAAATTGGTCGAACAAATGAAAGGAACTATTCAAGTTACTAGCAGCAATGGCTGGACTCAATTTTGCATTGAATTGCCGACAAATCCATAGTGGCTAATGGCTAATGGCTAATGGCTAATGGGAAATTAATCAAGTAAGATTATTGTTATGCGAAGCGGGTAATCTTCTCCTTCCCCGTCTCGCAAGCTGAGTATTGCCTATGAAGTCTCTTTATGAAACCGACTTTTACGCCTGGACACAAGAGCAAGTCAAACTGCTAAAAGAGCAAGCATGGCATCATCTCGATGTTCTAAATTTGATTGAGGAGTTAGAAGATTTAGGTAGACGAGAACGGCAAGAACTCAGAAACCGTTTGGGTTTGTTGCTGGGACATTTGCTCAAAGCTTTGCAGCTAGTAGAGACGTTACATGTAAAGAGTGTCCTTACTTGCTGGTAGAGCAAGTTTTGGATGATACTTTTTTGCCTGAATAATTGGTAATGGGTAATATAATGTCCGTTGAATTGCCCATAATAAAAAAACCGCACAGAGTCGTTGCGTAGGGACACGGCATCAGAAAAATTTGGGACAAACAGATAACGTTAATCGTGCCGTGTCCCGGCTTCTAATTATGGGTCATCTTAAGGACATGATATAATTGGTCAAATTGTAGTTAGATTTGGTGACATTAGCGATCGCTCCTGCACTAACAAAGTCATTTTTCTGATATCTTGCACCAGTCGCCAGACGAGGCGGAGCCTCGTAACTCTCGTTCCCAGGCTGGAGCCCGGAGAACGAGATCGGGGAGGCTCCGCCTCCTGATGGGGTGCAAATGCACCAATTACCAATTACCAATTACCAATTACCAATTACCCATTACCCTTTTTACGCTCGCTCAATTTCAACAAAATCTCTGCATGAACTTCTCTAGTAATCGGATAAAAATAAGCCAAGATCAAACCCAAAATTAAAGCTACCATCGGCAGAGGGCCGATAGCAATCCGAATCGCCAATAAGGCAGAATCAGGTTGTACGGGTATGCCTTGTCCTGCAATTCTCTCTTTAAATCCGGCTGATTCTAAAGCGACACCGACTAAAAATAACCCCAACGCCAGTCCCATTTTTTGCAGGAATACCATAAAGGCATAAAATATCCCTTCCCGGCGCTTCCCAGTTTGCAGTTCGTCGAGTTCAATTACATCTGGCATCATCGACCAAGGTATCAAGTAAGCAACAGAAACGCCGAATCCCGCTAAAACTGCCAAAAAGTACATCCAGCCAATTTGACCTTTTTGCAGGAAAAATAAACCAGCTTGGGCGATAATCCAGAGAATCATGCCCATGTAGTAAACGGCTTTTTTGCCCACTCGTTCGCTGACTGCACTCCAGACATATAGCATTAATAAGGCAGTTCCTTGCACCGCGATCGCAACTAAGTTAAACTCAGCTTCGGATAAGCCCATCCAGTTGACCACAAAGTATGGCAAAATCGAGGCTGTCACTTGTACCCCTAACCAAGAGCAAAGATAAATCCCTGCTACAAACAAAAACGGACGGTTAGTAAACGCTATTCGCAACTGTTGCAACACGGGGATTTGTTCTTCTGTTTCCGTTTCGATTCGTCGCGCTTCCGTTGCTAAAACGCGATCGCGCACGCCCCAAACGCACCAAAATAACGGTAAAACCGACGCCACGGTACAAATCCCTGCTAAAACTAGATACTGTTGCTGTAGTTCGATTTTTAACAGCGAGAACACCCCCAACGCCAAAAATAACGATAAAATGCTGCCACCGATCGAGAACGTGAAGCGAAAGCTGTTTAAGCTTGTTCTTTCGTCGTAGTCTTGCGTTAGTTCTGGCGTCAGCGCCGTGTAAGGTAAGTTAACCGCTGTATAAAAACTATTGAAGAATATCGCGATAATTACGTAATACCAGAATAAACCCCACTGGGTCAAAGGGGGGACAACCCATTGCAAAAAGAAGAAAATGCCAAAGGGAACAGCACCGTAGAGCATCCAGGGCAACCTGCGCCCCCAGGGGGAACTGGTGCGATCGCTCAACACCCCCACCATCGGATCGTTGACCGCATCCCAAAGTTTACCAATCATCAGAATGCTACCAGCCAAGCCAGCACTCAAACCCGCCACGTTGGTAAAGAAAAACAAGGCGAAAAATACCCCAATATTAGCCGTAATCGCAGGGCCGAGGTCGCCAGCACCGTAAGCGAGTTTGGTAGCAAAGGATAGCTTTTCGCGGCGGGGAACGTCAGACGGAGAGGAATGACTCATGGCGCTTTTAGGGTTTGTACTGAGGCCATTTTAGGCGCAAATCTTGGCAAAATCCCATCACCCATTACCCATTACCCATTACCCATTAGCTAAATTCTGATGTTCTCCCCGGACAACTTACGGGTGGAATTTAAGTCACAATAGTTTTTCTGTCGTCTTTTTCGCGCAGGAGCGATCGCGCTGCTTATGCACGACCTTTACGTTTCCTGGTCAGATTACCACACTTTGATCGAACGGTTAGCGGTTCAAATTTATCAGTCGCGCTGGGATTTTAACCAAATCGTCTGCCTTGCTAGGGGAGGACTCCGCGTTGGGGATATCCTTTCGAGGCTTTACAAACAGCCGTTGGCTATCCTCGCGGCTTCATCGTATGAAGGAAAGGGCGATCGCGTCCGAGGTAACCTCACCGTTTCCCACTCCCTCACCATGACTACCCCTCATCTGGGTAGTCGCATTCTCCTAGTTGACGATTTAGTCGATTCCGGTAACACCCTCCAGCAAACCGCGATCTGGCTCAAGAAATACTACGCTGTTGACGTCAAAGAGGTAAAAACCGCCGTTATCTGGTACAAAGCCTGCTCGATAATCAAACCCGATTATTACGCCGACTACTTACCAGACAACCCCTGGATTCATCAACCTTTTGAACGTTACGAGCAAATCACCCCCGCCGAACTAGCCTTAACTCACGAGCAATTACTCGTGTCCCACGCCAAACAATAGGTTAATAGCTAATGGCTAATAGCCAACATTAGCCATTAGCTATTAACCATTAGCGAATAGCCACAACCAAAGGGGTAGCATAAATAGAAACCCAATCGAGCCGATAGCCAGGGCGGCGACGCTTAAATCGCGGTCGAGATGGAAAGTTTCACCCAGGATGAGGTTAGCAAACGCGGGAGGCATAGCCATTTGCAGGACAATGACTAACCTGGTAGCACCGTTCAAACCGAGAAATTGCAGCGCGTAGCCCAAAATCAGGGGAACCAGGAGCATTTTAATCGCCAAGCTAATCCAAACGTGGGGCAAACCGCGCCAGGAAGATAGCTGACTTAGGCGCATTCCGATTAATACCAAAGACAGGGCTATCGTCGTCCAGGCAGCCTTTTGTAAACCGAGTTCAATGGGTGCTGGGAGGGGGAAATCTCTGGAAGCCAAAGCAAGGGCAAAACTCCAGAGTGCGGGATTGGCGAGCATGGTTAGAGCTAAATGAGGGCGATCGCTCTGATTGCTACCAAAACGAGCCGCGATCGCCACGCCTAACCCATAAGCACCGAACAACGTCCCCAACAAGTCGTAGAACAGCGCCCAGCCGAAGTATTGCTGATCGACGAGCGCCAGGATCACCGGATAGCCGAGATAACCA
Organism: Cyanobacteria bacterium UBA11371; assembly: GCA_003486305.1. Lineage (GTDB taxonomy): Bacteria > Cyanobacteriota > Cyanobacteriia > Cyanobacteriales > Aerosakkonemataceae > Microseira. The sequence continues at coordinate 49,309 of DNGJ01000399.1, read as the reverse complement.
GTATTTCCGACCATTGAAGCTAACAGGAAACTGCCCTGAGTTGGTTTGCTCTCGAGGGGGGGAACGACGGTAGGCGAGGTGACGCGCGCCCGATAAACTTCCAAAGCGATGAACGCGCGAGCGATCGCCGCCCCCAGTAAAATAGCCGCCCAAGCGAATAAAGGCGCAATCCAAATCGACCCGGATAAATCCGCACGGCGCACAAATGCCAAAATACTGATGGGAACGCCAACCCAAAACAGAAACTTGCCCAAAGTAGGGGGGAGGTGTTTGGGAAGAAAGCAACCGAGAAACCATCCCAAGACAACATAGCCTACCAAGGGGAGATAAAGTTGTACGAGCTTGATCGGCAAATCAGACATGGTGGCTCTTCGCGATCGCTAAGAAACAATAAGATCCCCAAGCGGGGGAAGATGGGGGAAATTAGGAACAATTCTTCTGGATCAAAGTTCTCTCCTGATTGTCAAGTGGGAGAGCATCTGGCATTGTTTAAAATTTGTTTAGTGTTTGGTGTCGAGCGCCAAGGGCAGGAGTGGAGTGTTGGATAACGCCGGATTTTCTGAAAAGCCGTCGAAGGCTGCGGCTCAATCGATGGAAGATATTCCCGAAGCCTTGCGAGACGCATCCGAATCAGCCAGCGTGTCGCAGCTGAAGCCGCGGGGGTGGCTGGTGGGAACATTCGTAGGATTGGGAGCGATCGCCCTCACCGTTGGGACATGGCTGACAGTTGGGGAGCAGCTGTTTCCCAGTATAGCCACCGCCCCCAATCGGGAAACCCAAACTACAAGCCCAATCGCTTCGCCGCCCGCTTCGCCTACCCCCACGAGTACCCCAACGATTCCAGCCAATAGTTTATTGGGACACTTAGCTTATCCTGAAGCACCCGCCAAAGATTTGCAAGCCATCACAGCAAATGGGCAGATTAAACTCCGCAAAGCCGCCGCGCAGAAATTTATCGCAATGACAGCAGCGGCGCGATCGCAAGGAGTGATTCTCGTCCCGATTTCCGGATTTCGTTCCGTATCCGAACAGCAGCATTTATTTTTCGACGTGAAAGCCCAGCGTAACCAAGTCGCCACCGAACGCGCCGCCGTTAGCGCCCCTCCAGGATACAGCGAACACCATACAGGTTACGCGATAGATATTGGCGATGGCAGAGCGCCCGCCACCAACTTGAGTCAGACTTTTGAGAAAACAGCCGCCTACAAGTGGCTCGCAGCCAATGCCGCCCGCTATAGTTTTGAAATGTCCTTCCCCAAAAACAATCCCCAAGGCGTTAGTTACGAACCTTGGCACTGGCGCTTCGTCGGCGATCGCCACAGTTTAGAAACTTTTTATAAGGCTAGGCAGTTGAGCAAGTGAATCCGTGAGCAGCTGAGCAAGCGAGCAATTGAGCAATTACGGTGTGGGTTTTACCCATAAACTTTCGGAAAAACAGACAATTTAACTAAACCCGCCCCGGTGGGTCAGATGCTGAGCAAATCAAGCGCATAAAAATTGCTTTTACCGTATAAACGATAATCTGGCCTTAAATATGTCTTAGAATATCGACCCGCCGAAGAAGCCCACCTGCCGAAGAAGCCCGCCTGCACACCTGCTTAACAAGCAGATTGTCTCAAAACGCAGGATAATGTGGAGAAGATACGCTCGCCGGATTGACATTGACTGGCTAAAATAAGCCAAAGGCTTGCTATGCGGCCCAATCAAAAATAACCTTGATTCCGCTGGCAATCGGGACTCCTGCCAAGGGTAAACATCGCCAATATGTCTCAGACTGCCGTTCACAATCCTGACACCAGGGGCATCCATAACGCAATGGATGTGGAACTTCGTAAGGTTTTCAAAGTTTTCAATGGAGAAACCGCTGTACGCGGGGTTGACCTGGATATCCACCAAGGTGAATTCTTTAGCATTCTCGGCCCTTCTGGGTGCGGTAAAACAACCACGCTGCGCTTAATTGCCGGGTTTGAAATGCCTAGCGCCGGGGAGGTGCTGATCCAAGGTCAATCGATGACTTCTGTACCGCCTTATCGCCGTCCGGTGAATACGGTGTTTCAAAGTTATGCCCTGTTTAACCACCTCAGCGTTTGGGATAATATCGCCTTTGGATTGCGAATTAAAGGGCTGCCGAAAGCAGCGATCGCCGAACGGGTAAAAGAAGCGCTGAAATTAGTCAAAATGGACGCAATGGCTAACCGCTTGCCCAATCAACTTTCCGGCGGACAGCAACAGCGGGTAGCCTTAGCAAGGGCATTGGTAAACCGTCCCGCAGTTTTGTTGCTCGACGAACCCTTGGGAGCTTTGGATTTAAAGCTGCGAAAAGAAATGCAGGTGGAATTATCCAATTTGCACCAAGACTTGGGCTTGACCTTTGTCATGGTGACCCACGATCAGGAAGAAGCGCTGTCCCTGTCGGATCGGATCGCGGTGATGTACGAAGGCAGAGTCGAACAAATTGGCACCCCCAGCGAAATTTACGAACGTCCCAGGACGGCATTTGTAGCTGATTTTATCGGCGATACGAATTTATTTCCCGGACGAGTAGATGAGGGGGATGGCTCGATGATTCAAGTGCTGACGCAAAATAAACTGAAAATCATCGTGCAAAAATCAGAGGAAATGGCAGAACTTCGTCCGCAAGCACAGGTGATAGTCAGCGTGCGACCGGAAAAAATTAAACTGAGTCTGGATCCGCCCAACGTGCCAGCAAACTATTTTGAAGGTAACCTGAAGCACGTGATGTATATGGGAACCCACGTTCACTGCGTGGTGGAATTAAAATCGGGCGATCGCATTATCGTTATGCAACCTAACACCGCAGCCAGCTTTGGCGAACCCCATACGCCGGTTTACGTTTACTGGCGTCCCAAAGACTGTCTAGCTTTAATTCAGGAATAAATCCCGACAATAAAGTTCAAGGTAAAAATTAAAAGCAAATGCTGTAATTTTTACTGTTGACTTTAAAACTATGACTAAATCGCATCTATTCAAGTCAAATTTTTCCCGGCGTCGCTTCTTACAAACGTCGGCGGCGGCGCTTTCTGGATTGGGGCTTTCCGGGTGCGGATGGACTCTAGCCCAAGTGCGCGCCGAAGCCCCCGTCCAAGATAAATCCAATCGGCTGTTTATCTATACCTGGGCTGGCTATACCGACGAAAATCTGCTTTCTAGCTTTACCGCCGCCACAGGTGTCAAAGTTATCGCCGATGTGTTCGACTCCAACGAGACGATGCTCAACAAAGTTCAAGCAGGGGGCGGAAATGCCTACAGCATTATCTACCCCTCTGACTACGCAGTTGAGAAAATGCGAGAATTAAGCTTGCTAACAGAACTCGAACGCGATCGCCTCAACGGATTGGAAAATCTCCTCCCCCAATTCCGCAATTCCGCCTTCGACCCCAACAATCGCCACAGCGTACCAGTGGCTTGGGGAACAACCGGGCTGATTTACAATAGCAAAAAACTGCAACAGCCTCCCGAAGATTGGGATTATCTGTGGCAAAATCAACAGCAACTATTCCGCCGCATCACTTTGATTAACGATGTGCGGGAAGTAATGGGGGCAACGTTGCGGATGCTGGGTTATTCTTATAACTCGACTAACCCGCAGGAATTAAAACAAGCTTACGAGAAATTAAAGGCACTTAAACCGGCGATCGCTTCCTTCACCACCGACGCCTGGAAAGAACAAATTCTAGCAGGCGACTTGCTGATCGCCATGTGTTACTCCGCCGACGCCGCCGACGCCATCTCAGAAAACGAAGACTTGCGCTACGTCATCCCCAAAAGCGGCACTTCGCTCTGGACGGATACGATGGTGATACCCAAATTCGCCCCCAACGTCGATGCGGCTTATGCTTGGATCAACTTTATGTTACAACCCGCCGTCGCAGCTTCGGTTACCGAACGCCTCAACTTTGCCACTCCCAATAAAACGGCGATTAAACAGCTGCCCGCTAAAATTAGCCAAAATCCCAGCATCTTCGCCCCAGAATCCACTTTGGAAAAAAGCGAAAGAATTTCTCCTGTAGAGAAACAAATTAGCGAACTGTACGACCGCTACTGGACTCAGCTAACCAGCGGATAAGATAGCAGCTAATAGGACAACGAAGACAACGAAGACAAGGGAGACTCTTGAAGTAGAAGTAACTTCCCCAAAAGCTCCAAAAGCTCAAGAAAGCTCGCCCAGCACCGATAGGATAAATCTAAAATCTAAAATCTAAAATCTGCAATTCCCACTGTGTCTACAAACGCTTCTTCTCCCAAGCCAACTTCTATGCCCAGCGAACCACCGGATGCTGCCATGAAACGCCAACAGCAGCCGTGGTTAGAACCTTTAATATTACTTGGCCCGGCAGGAATTTGGTGGTTGCTGTTGCTGGTAGTACCCGCCCTGGTAATTTTTTGGTTGAGTTTAGTGCCAAAAATTCGACCAGGCGGTTACGTTTTGCCGGTATGGGAACTGTTCAACCCTTCGTCGCTGTTCAACTACGCCCAGGCGTTTGAACCGCTGTACTTAACCGTAATCGGGCGATCGCTCTTTTTCGCCTTCGGGACTACAATAATTTGTCTGCTGCTGGGCTTTCCAGTCGCGTATTGGATTGCGGTAATGAGTCCCCCCAAATGGCGCAATTTGCTGCTGTTGGGGTTTGTTTTGCCGTTGTGGACTTCATCGCTGCTGCGAAGCTACGCTTGGATTACGATTCTGCGGTCTAGCGGCGTGATGAATTCGATCCTTACAAGCTTCAATCCGGTGCTGGCTGCTCTGAGACTACCAGAAATCCCGCGCATTGAATTGCTCAACGATTGGCCTGCGGTATTAATTGGTATGAGTTACAGCTATTTACCATACATGGTGTTGATATTATACGCCTCGTTGGAAAAACTGGATAAACGACTGCTGGAAGCATCGGCAGACTTGGGAGCAAATCCAGTACAAACGTTTTGGAAAGTAACCGTACCTCAAACTAGAGAGGGAATTGCCGCCGGATCTTTGCTAGTGTTAATTTCAGGATTGGGAGATTTCGTCGATCCGGAATTGCTGGGAGGCGCATCCAGCATGACCGTATCCCGGTTAATTTATAACCAGTTTTTGGGCGCAACTCAGAACTGGGGATTTGGATCGGCGTTGAGTACGATCTTTATTTTGGCAGTTAGCCTTGCGATCGCGCTGTTAATTAAATTCGGCGATGCTAAACCCCAACGCTAGGGAATTTTAGATTTCAGAAAAGAGATTTGAGATTTTAGATTTAAGTTAAATCTGCAATCTGCAATTCTCTAGCCCCATACAAACTAAAAAATACCGATAAAACGAATGTGGATATAACACACCAAAAAGACACTACCGCAAATAAACCTAAATTCCAGGCCAAACGCCGTCCTGGTTGGCAGGCAATTTTCTCCCTGCTAATGTTTTTTTACATGTACTTGCCGATCCTGGTTCTGGCAGTTTACAGCTTTAATAAATCGCGCTTTAGTGCCAGTTGGGAGGGATTTACCCTGGAATGGTATCAAAGGCTGTTCAACGATGGTCGAATTCTGGCAGCGCTGCAAAATAGTTTAATCGTTGCTTTTGCTGCTGTGGGTATCTCTGCCGTGTTCGGCACATTGATGGCGGTGGGATTGGCGCGGTATCGGTTTCCAGGTAAAGGATTATACCAAGGGGTATCTTACCTGCCGATTATTATTCCAGACATTGCGATCGCAGTCGCCACCCTAGTATTTTTGGCAGTAGTGCAAGTCCAGCTCAGCCTCTGGACAATTGTCGCAGCCCATATCGTTTTTTGCCTTGCCTACATCGGACTTGGGGTTTCTACCCGCTTGGCAGATTTAAACCCCCATTTGGAAGAAGCCGCCTTAGATTTAGGCGCGACACCGTTTCAAGCCTTTATCCAAGTCCTGCTACCCCAACTAATGCCCGGTATTGTTTCCGGCTGTCTGATCGCCTTTGTCCTCAGCTTGGATGACTTTCTGATCGCCACCTTCACCGCCGGTAGCGGCGCCACTACCCTACCGATGGAAATCTTCAGCCGCATTCGTACTGGTGTAAAACCTGACATAAATGCCCTCAGCGTATTTTTGATTATAGTGTCAGGCGCAGTGGCATTTATAGCCGAATTTATCCGCTATCGCAGTGAAGGGAAAAGTAAAAGATGATACAGGAAAGCGGGTAAAGTAGGCGCAAGATCGCCGCCGACCCCAGTGAAAATACGGATACTTATAAAGTAGCAAGGAGAACTGATCGGTATTTTCGCAGAAACTTATCAGTATTTTTGCAGAAACTTCACAGTCAGCCCCAAGGCCGCAATGTTATACTGCGGTCGAAACCGGAAATCTGTCCATGTTGGTATTTTGGGGTGCGTTGCCAGGATTTGATAGACGGTTGAAGGGTGCAACTGTCCAACAAAAAATCGCTGCGATGAAAGAAGCTGTGAATAGGGGTCAAGAAGGCTTAGACTTGGCGATCGCTGGGTTAAAAGACGCTTCATTACAGGTACAGCAAGCAGCGTATGAATTGCTGCGCTCCAAAAGCAGCACCCAATCGGTCAAAAAAGCTTTACTGGAATATAATCCTTATGCGTTTTTTGAGTGCCTGTACGAAATCCAGGTGCGTTTGAACGCGGTTAATCCCACCGCTATCAGCCCTAATGGAAAAATTATAGCCAGTGGCAGCGGCAGCAAGATCAAACTCTGGAAGTCGGATACGGGGGAAGTGCTACGCACCCTGAGCGCACATTCAAAATCAGTTAATGCGATCGCTATTAGTCGGGATGGAAAAATTTTAGCAAGTGGCAGCGATGACCGCACGATCAAACTTTGGAACGTGCATACGGGGGAACTGCTGCGTACTATTACAGGACATGCACACGGCGTAACTGCTGTCGCCATCAGTCCGGATGGAAACACCCTGGCTAGCGGTAATTGGAGGACAATCAAACTGTGGAATTTGCATACCGGGAAACAGCTACACACCCTGGAGGAGGATGCAGGATGGGTTGATTTTGTAGCCTTTAGTCCGGATGGTAAAAAAATTGTAACCCGCAGTAGTAGCTGCATCAAAGTTTGGGGCGAGAGGTAGAATTTTAGATTTTAGATTTTAGATTTTAGATTTTGGATTTTGGTTGTAGGGACGCGGCAGAAAACCTTCTCGTTCAGGTCAAAGCTTATTTATGCCGTGTCCCTACAAGGATCGTTGAGCGATTGAAAATTTCTCTAATTCCGATGCAGATGAAAACTATATAATACTGTTTTCCCATCAATGTGCCACATTTGGGGCGGGTTTATTTTAATTGTTCGTTTTTGTCCCTGTTATTGGTAAAACCCACACCGTAAATTCTTTGATCTGTCGCATTATCAAGGGAAATTGGTATAACACATGCGATCGCTAACATTTCCACCTTCTAAATGCGATCGCTTAAACTTCTTTTCTTGGCTTCATAAAATCGGCAGGCAATGTATCCTAGCGTGTAAATTAAACCCGCGTTACTCGATGCGCCTACCACAGCGCCTATGACAGGAAGAAGTTCCACCCAACTCAATCCAACTTTTAGCGTTGAAGAACCTCCGACAGATAAACCGAAAATTGCCAGAACTTCGCCGCGTCGTGTTGAGTCTAATAGGGAAAATCCATAGGCGGCGGCAATGCGATAAATCATTTCAGCTTGGAGTGTAGCGATCGCTGCTAAATCAACTGCAAATAGCGCGAGGGCTAAAGGCGGTACAAAATTAGCAATTAATCCAATTGAGCCTGCTTTTAAAGCTGTATCAACGATTATGCGATGCGCTAGTTGCTCTGGTGTTTCCAGCGGGTATTGCAATCGCAAATCGTCTACTTCTTTCTGTGCTTTCTGGGCATCAACTTGACCGAGTGCAGTTGTTAACCAGTTGATACCAGGCACTTTAGCGGCATATTTTACTAGGGGATGAGTGGCAATCGGCGTGACGAATTGACCTGCGGTTTCTGTTCCTTGTTCGGCAAATTGAAACGCTTGCTGTGCTACTGTTTGTCCCAAAGCGTTAGCAGATACAGCAGCAGCAGTAAATGCCTCGGTTGTAAATTGGGCTGCATCCGCGCTAAAGTGAATTGCTTTAGCGATCGCTTCACTCAAAAACTCCGTGCTTGTATCTTCTGTGCCTTGTGATGCCATATTTTAAAAGTGTATTGTCGTTTTTCGTCTCTAATTTAAAGGGTTCTTGCTCGATCCGCCTCTATCGCTTGAAAGGGATTCAATACAGCGGATTGCAAGTGAGTGAGGTACAGCGCGCGTTTGTGTAGCGGCACCCTTA
>DNGJ01000399.1:37727-40808 GCA_003486305.1 Cyanobacteria bacterium UBA11371 | reverse complement strand
TGCCGCTACACAAACGAAGCGAAAACGCTTTCCCTCACAAGGGCTGCAAGCCGCTGTAACTCTTGTGGGGTGGGCATTCTGCCCGCCATAGAGGAGAGTTTTTGGAGAAGTCTAATCAATCTGCAATCTGCAATCTGCAATCTGCAATCTCCACCCACCCAAGGAAAGCCAATGAAACCGTTACCTCCCCGATTCTCGTTTGCACTGAGCTTTTCTCTGTTTTGTCTAGCGTCCTCCAGCGCGGCGGCACAAATTGTCCCGGATGCCTCGTTGCCTGTTAATTCCAGCGTTACCCCCCAGGGCAATACTAGCTTGATTGAGGGCGGAACTAGAGCGGGTGGCAATTTGTTCCACAGCTTTAGCGAGTTTTCCGTTCCTACTGGCAAAGAGGCTCACTTCAACAATGCTCTGGATATTCAGAATATATTCAGCCGCGTGACAGGTAGGTCAATTTCTAATATTGATGGGTTAATTCGAGCCAACGGGGGAGCCAATTTATTTTTGCTCAATCCGAATGGAATTATTTTTGGCCCAAATGCCCGTTTGGATATCGGCGGCTCGTTTTTAGCAAGTACGGCAAGTGGGTTAAACTTTGCCGATGGCACTTTTTTTAGTGCTAACGCTTCTCAAACTCAACCTTTGCTAACTATTAGCGTGCCTATTGGCTTGCAATACGGGGCAAATCCGGGCAGAATTCTGGTGCAAGGTTCTGTTGAAGGAATAAACGATCTAACTGATACCGTTGTAGGTCTAAAGGTACAGCCCAATCAAACTTTAGCTTTGGTTGGTGGTGATGTAGCGATCGAAGGTGGACTGTTAGTTCAAGCTGGGGGACGGATTGAACTAGGCAGCGTTGCAGGAGAAGGTAATGTCAGCTTAAACCCTATAGACAAAGGCTATGCTCTAGGCTACGATGGCGTTCCCACTTTTGGAGATATTCATCTGTCCGGGCTGGCAGTAGTCGATGCTAGTGGAGAGGGTGGCGGTGATATTCAAGTGCGGGGAAGGCGATTGACACTTACCGATGGTTCCCAGATTAGTTCCCATACGCTGGGAGCGAAACCGGGAGGAACGGTTACAGTACGCACAGAAGAGTCAGTGGAATTAAGCGGAGTCTCAGTTGAGGCGCAGTCTGCCAGTAATTTGAGCGCTCAAGTCTTCCGAGAAGCTACAGGTGCTGGTGGCAATTTAATCCTAGAAACTAAGCGGTTAATTATTCAGGATGGGGCAAGGATAAATACCAGTACATTTGGTCAAGGGCCGTCGGGAACGCTGTCAGTAACAGCAACCGAGTCGATAGAAGCGATCGGCGTTAGCGACCTTATAGTCGATGAAGATGGCAACCAGGTTTCCAGTGGCATATTTAATACAGTCCAAGACGAAGCTACGGGCGCTGGGGGAAATTTAATCGTTAAAACGGGGCGGTTAATTGTTCGGGGTGGCGCGCACTTAGAAGCTTCGGCTTTGGGTAACGGTGCGGCGGGAAATTTAACCGTAACGGCTACTGAGTCCGTGGAAGTAAGCGACCAGATTCCCTCCGGTGCCTTTAGCGGCATATTTACTCAGACTGAGGGTGTCGGAGCCGCAGGAAACTTGACGATTACCACTCCACAATTAACTGTTGGGAATGGGGCTGCGGTATCTGCTTCTTCTGTTGGTGGTACTGGTGCTGCTGGTAACTTGACGATTAATACAGCGAGGTTAATTGTTCGGGGTGGGGCGCAAGTAACAGCAGCTACTCAAACAGGGAGTCGAGGAGGAAGTTTAACTGTAAATGCCTCTGAATTTGTGGAAGTGAGCGGAACTGGTTTTGGATTTAGCAGCTTATTAACTACTTCGACTTTTGGTACCGCAGATGCTGGCAATTTGACCATTGAAACGGGACGTTTAATTGTTCGCGATGGCGCACAGGTACAAGCTGCTACAGAAGGTGCTGGTGCGGGGGGTACTTTGACGGTTAGGGCTAGGGAGTTAGTGGAACTAAGCGGCAGCGGCATATCAGCGGATGGTGAAGAGCGCAGCTCGTTGGTTACTGTAACGCGGGGTGCGGGAGATGCTGGCGATTTAACAATTGAAACAGATCGCTTGATTATTCGGGATAGGGCTGGATTAGGTGTAAACAGTCAAGGCTCAAGTTCGGGGGCTGCTGGCAATTTGATTGTAGAGGCTCGTTCCATCCTTCTAGACAATGGTTCGCTGCAAGCGCTAACAGAGGGGGGCGATCGCGGTAATATCCAAGTGACTTCCCAGTCGTTACAGTTGCGCCGTGGTAGCAGGATTACCACTAATGCCACTGGTGAGGCTACTGGCGGCAATATTGCGATCGCTACTGGTACTTTAGTCGCCCTAGAAAATAGCGACATCAGCGCTAATGCCGATCAAGCTTCTGGAGGTCGAGTTACTATCAACACCGAAGGCATTTTTGGCACTTCGTTCCGCCTCCCACCAATCTTAAATACTCCAGAAAGCGACATCACTGCTACTTCTGCGCGCGGGTTTGAATTCAGTGGTGTTGTAGAAATTAATACCCCCGATGTTGACCCTAGTTCCGGGTTAATAGAATTGCCAGATCAAATTGTCGATGTCGCTAATTTGATAGATCGACGTTGTTCTGGAGGGCAGCAGCAGAGCAGATTTGTTGTTACTGGTCGCGGCGGCTTGCCACCTAGTCTACCGGAAGCGATCGCTACTGACGCGATTGTGGTAGATTGGGTGACTCTTGGGCAGGAGAGCGCTGTAGGGGCGGGTTTTACCGATAATCTTACAGCTCCAACAGATATTCTCTCTAAACCCGCCCCCAAAGATGAGCAGGGGCGCGGGGGGGCAGGGGAGAATTTTCAGGTGAGCGATCGCATTGTGGAAGCCACTGGATGGATTATCGGTGCCAATGGCGAGGTTATCCTCACTGCTTCTGCGCCTACTTCTTGGCAGAGGACAACTGAATGTCCTTAATTTGACAAAACGGCAAAAATATGGTATGGATGCATAGGTTTTTTCGTAGAGTCCGACGCCTGCTAAAGCAGGTGCGGACAGTTATAGCAGATTGCAGCCGTATCTTATACGGCTTCGTTTGTGTAGCGG
>DNGJ01000399.1:31128-37495 GCA_003486305.1 Cyanobacteria bacterium UBA11371 | reverse complement strand
CCGCTACACAAACGAAGCCTTAAGGCTTTCGCTCACGTCGAAAGCCTCGAAAAAGGCATATCGTCTATCCTCTGCCCGCTACACAAACGAAGCCTTAAGGCTTTCCCGCACTCATTTGCGATCGGCTGTATATATCGTCGAGGAATCATACTGCTTTTGGTTATGTTTTTGGGTACGGGAATATTGCCGCCGACTTTGGCATATTTGGCTGCGGAAAATACTATTAGACCAGTGCAAAAATTCAAGCCAAAGGCGGGCGAGACGCCCACCCCACAAGAGATATGGTCGAAGTCTATTGTTCAAAGTTTACCTGATGGCGAAAAGTTGGTGGAACAAGGTAGAAATTTGTACGAAGCGGAACAGTTTAATGAAGCAGTTTTAGTGTTGCAACAAGGAGTTAGGGCTTTTGCTGCTAATGGGGATGGATTGAGACAAGCGATCGCGTTGAGCAATCTATCTTTAGCTTATCAGCAATTGGGAGAGTGGGAAAAGGCAGAAAGTGCGATCGCTCAAAGTCTAAACTTATTAGAAACTGGAACATCTAACGAGCAAAAGCAAATTCTCGCCCAAGCTTTAGATGTGAAAGGTCGCCTACAATTATCGCGGGGACACCCTGGGGATGCTCTGATAACTTGGCAACGTGCAGGTGAAATTTATGCTCAATTAAACTCGCGCATTGGAGTAACGAAGAGTCGCATCAATTCGGCTCAAGCTTTGCAAGCTTTAGGACTTTATCGTCAAGCTCACCATACTTTAACCTCAAGTATCGAACTGCTGCAAAATCAACCAAATTCCCTGCTCAAAGCTACAGCATTACGCAGTTTGGGAAACGTCTTGCGAGTTGTGGGCGATTTAGCAGCATCGCGACAGATTTTGCAACAAAGTTTGACAGTAGCTCAAGCGATACAATCTTCACAAGCTCAAGCTGATATTCTACTCAGTTTGGGCAACACGGCGAGGGCAAGTGGCGATATCCAAGCTGCACTACAATTCTACAAGCTTGCTGCTGCTACTTCTACTTTACCAAGCATACAAGTGCAAGCAAAACTGTATCAAATGAGTCTATTGTTAGAACAAAAAAAGGTTACTGCTGCGTTAACATTATCGGAGGAAATCAAATCTCAGATTGCTAATTTGCCTGCGAGTCGGACAGCGATTTACGCTCAAATTCAGTTGGCTGAAAGTTTAATTAAATTGGGAAATATTGTTAATTATCAAGACATTGGTAGGCTTTTAGCTGCATCGGTGAAACAGGCGAAAAATTTAGGCGATCGCAGAGTAGAATCCTATGGGTTAGGTATTCTGGGCGAACTATACGAAGCACATCAGCAGTTGTCTGATGCGCTGATTACAACTGAGCAAGCTTTGTTTTTAGCTGGGGAAATTGAAGCGCAAGATATAGCTTATCGTTGGCAATGGCAGCTAGGACGTTTACTGAAGAAACAAGGAAATATTACGGGAGCGATCGCATCTTACACCAGTGCAGTCAACACCCTTCAATCTCTGCGCTACGATTTAGTTGCAATCGATCCAAACGTTCAGTTTGAGTTTCGAGATCGAGTCGAACCTGTATATCGCGAATTAGTTGATTTGCTGTTGCGAACTGAAGGAAATATTGAGCCGAGTCAAAACAATCTCAAGCAAGCTCGTAATACAATCGAAGCTCTACAATTAGCCGAATTAGAAAACTTCTTTCGCTCGGCGTGTTTAGATGCAAAACCAGAACAAATTGACCGGATCGTCGAGCAAGAAAATACCACAACAGCAGTTATCTACCCAATTATTTTATCAGATAGATTAGAAATTATCCTCAAATTGCCAACTGGGGAAAAACTGCGCCGTTACGTGACTTATCAATCCCAAAGCGAAGTTGAAGGTACATTAGAAGAATTGGGACAATATTTAAGAGAACCGGATCGCACCGAGGATGTAAAGAAATTGTCCCGAAAAGTTTATGGCTGGTTGATTGAATCGATGGAAACAGAACTAGAAAAAAATGGGATAAAAACGTTAGTATTTGTTCTCGATGGTGCGTTGCGAAATATTCCGATGGCAGTGCTTTATGATGACGAAAAGTATTTAGTGGAAAAGTATGCGATCGCATTAGCTCCAGGTTTGCAACTCGTTGACCCCAAACCCTTGCACCGAAAGCGTTTAACTGCATTAATGGCTGGCGTAAGCGAAAAACGTCAAATTGAAGGCCAAGAGTTTCCCCAACTCGAAAATGTCAGCCTAGAATTGCAACGAATTCAATCTGAAATACCCAAAAACGATGCACTGTTTAATCAAACATTTACCAAAACAAACCTCGAAAATCAAATCAAACAAGAAACATATTCCATAGTTCACATGGCAACTCACGGCAAGTTTAGTTCCAAAATCGAAGAAACCTATATTCTCACCTGGAATCAACTGCTTAAAGTGAGAGATTTGGATAATTTACTCCGAAATGATTCTAGCAATATTGAATTACTCGTCCTAAGTGCCTGCGAAACAGCCAAAGGAGACAAACGAGCGGCATTAGGACTTGCAGGAATAGCCGTGCGAGCAGGCGCACGCAGTACCCTAGCAACATTATGGCCTGTAGACGATAGCTCCACTGCCTTTCTGATGAGTGAATTTTACCGACAATTAGCTCATTCCCAAGCAGAATCTGGGAACGAGGTGACAAGAGCTGCTGCACTTCAACGCGCTCAAATTACTCTTTGGAATCACAAAAATCAAGACTGGAAACGCCCATATTTTTGGGCTGCTTATGTTTTGATCGGAAACTGGCTTTAATTAGTCCTTAGCTCGTTACCAGGCTCAAGCCTGGTAACGCAGTTTGGGAGGCTCCTGCCTCCCGACAAAAGCCGGATTTGGGAGGCTCCCGCCTCCCGACAAAAGCCGGATTTAGATTTTGCTCCTGTGCTGTCTTCCCGCCGTGAAATTAATTCCCATAGCGAGTAGCGCAAGTCCACGCTTTGTGGACTCAAGAAAGAAGTTTTTTTAGTCCTCTTTTAGAGGACTTTAGCTATGAGCCAGAGAATTTATTCTCTGGCGGTTGAGTAGTTGGTGCAAGATTTGAGTAGAGGCAGGAGCCTCGCTTATTTGCGTTACCAGGCTTGAGCCTGGTAACGAGGCAAACATCTCTACTCTTGTGGGATGGGCATCTTGCCCGTCCGATGTACGCTACCAACAATGGGTTCTCGACTAATTTCTTCTAAGTCAATTTCTCCCGATTTCAACAGGTTATACCAATCATTATCAAGCGTAGTATTAGAGCGTTGGACGAGCCGAAGTTTGGCTAGCTCGTTTATAGCATCATACCAAATGAAATTGGCAGCATAAACAGCATACTCTCTTGATGTTGCTTGCTTCAATTGACTTTGAAGCGCCGGAGTCATTTCAACTCGTTGCACCCACCCTTCAACAAAAATTGGAGGAGATGATTTGTCTTGCCCGCAATAAACTTTGAAGTACCAACGATACCATTTATTAATCTCTAAATGTGGTTGTGTAGCCTCAATGCTGACGCTAACAAAACCTGGTGTTTCAGGTAATGTAAAATTAGTTCGGTAGATATCTTTTCCCCCTTCTTCCTGCAATACAAACTCTCCTGCTGCTACTTGTTGGGCGGCATAGGGAACGTAAAACCAAAACGTAGGGCGAGAGGAAACTGTTTTTCCCCAGTTAGTAACGGGCATCAAAGCTGTCAGCGGTGGCTCTTTTGCTGGACAGGGGCTACGGCTTCCTCCTCCTGTCCGACGCCCCGGTCTTCCTTCACCTGAAAAGTCTGGTTTTGCCTGTTGAGTTTGCTTGATTTCGAGTGGAGAAAGGTTGTTAACTATTGTGGAAGATGGCGCCATTCCTTGTAGATTAACAAGTACCCAAATCAGGGGAGGAGCTAATTTTGTTAAAGTCATCGTGGGAATTGAAATAGTTACTGCTGTTATTTGGATTGCTTTCGCGCGTAAGCGACTAAGCTACCATTAGTAACTACAAAGGCTAATGCCGACGGTACGAAAGGAATCCAACAACTTTTTAGCAATAAAACAAAGCAGAATCCGTATAAAATTCCAAGTCCAGCGACAATAGCCAATCCCAAACTTTTTGGCGATCGCAGATACCAAGCAATTACGCCTCCGACAAAAGACCAGCCCCAAATCCAGAGAAATTCACCCCAAGCAGGCCACCACCATAATAAGGGTCGTCCATCCAAAACAGCACTCAAAATTTGACTCAGCATATGTGCGTGGATCATCACTCCTGGCATTTCTTGGGGCCATTGACCAGCGCTATAGGGTGTGGAAAAATAATCTTTAAAACTTGGGGCTGTTGTGCCAATTAAAACAATGCGATTTTTAACTAAATGGGGTAGTTCGGCGTCGAGTGTACCGCTATTAATGTCGGTGAGTGCGATCGCTTTGGCAACTGACCTCGAAGATCGGTAATTCAGCATCACTTGGTATCCCCGCGCATCTATCTGATAATAGCCACCAGTGTCGGGTTCCAGTTTCTTGAAAACAACGCTGCCAATCTGCAAATTTCCTTCTTTTGTGCGTTTCAATTCAATTCCCCGATCGGCAAAATAAGCTTGTGCCACTCGGAGGCTAAAAGATGTATCCGTACCGCAAAAAGATGTCGGATCGACAGCCATACCTAATATTTGGCGACGGATAACGTTATCTGGATCGACTGGAAAGTCGCTAAAACTCAAGCGATTTTCTGGCACTTTTGCCGGAGGTCTAATACCGGGGTTTTGATCGGTTTCACCCACTTCGCATACAGCAATTAAGCGCTGATTTTGCCCTAGATATGTTTCTAATTTTTTATGTTTCGGATCGGCGGGAAAATCGCGATAGATATCCAAGCCGATAACTTTTGGTTGATGTTGCTGTAGTTTCTCCAACAATTTTACCAGTTCGCGGTCGGATATAGACGCACCTCGCCGTTCTTGCGGGTTTTGATTTTGAACATCTTTTTCAGTTACTGTTACTATTAACAAGCGCGGATCTGGTGCTTCCTGGGGTCGAAGTCGCATCATTTGGTCAAACGCTTGTAACTCCCAAGTTTGGAGAATTCCTAATAGGCGGATTGCTGTTATGAAGGATGCGATCGCTACACTAGCAATCAAAGGTGTTCGCAATTGACGAATGTTAGTTTTCCGCAATTGTTGCCACGTTGGCGGGAAAGCAGCGGGATGCTGGCAAATAATCGGCAGCCAACTAGCACAGGGAAATTCCCGTTCTAGATCGTCATGCAAGCGTTGTCTAGCTTCGCGCACTGCCAAATATAATGACTCACCAGAAGTAAATGCTTTAAGAAAATGTTTCAAAAATTCCTGCGCCACCCGATCTGGCACTAATTCCCGCATCACAATCATTTGCGGAATTTGCAAATCGTCAAGTTGTTTCGCCAATCCTAACCCATCGCAAGAGTTAAAAATTGCTAGTTTTAACCCGCGTTCTACTGCTTTTCTCAAACCGTACCACAACTGATGAATCGTAATGCTATCAATCGGATTAATATAGATTCGTCCCGTTTCTTGATCGCTTTCGCTGTGTCCGGCAAAAAAGATAATGTCCCAAGATTGTTCCCAAAGTTGGTCGTTAATCTGCCCATGTTTTGGTTCGACTAAAACCACGGGATCAATCCCCGGTAAATTTTTTAATATCTCTAGGTCTTTCTCAATATCGATACCATCTTTATGACCTAAAATTACTAATATTTTAACGCGAGATTTTGGTTGATTTGTTTTCCAAGCATTCGTAGCTTTAGATTCTAACGGACTCAAAGCGACTTCAGCTTTCGGGTATCGCTCAAAAAAATCCCATAAATGCCAAGGAAGTTTCTGAAGGTTTCCATCTTCAGTGCGAATTAAAAATCGAATCGCTTCGCCAGGATTGAGTTCTTCTCGCAAGCGGCGATCGATTTCGCGAAATGATTCCGATTTGAGCCAACTATTGAGGTCATATTGCAATTGATTTGCAGATTCAACGCATTCTTGAATTCGCTGATTAATTGAACCTTTATGAACGATCTTTTTAATTTTAATTCGGCGTGCATCTGCACCCAAACTGCGATATTTTTCCTGCCAGTGTTGTTGTAAATTAGTAGCTAGTTCTGGATTTGCAGGTAAGTAACCTTTGATTTTGAGCGGCTGACGCGCAGCATAGTTATTTAGATAACAATGACTATCCAAGCCAATTTCTAAAGTGACGCGAAAACCCTGCCGTTCAAAATCGCCGTCCAATTCCAGAACTACTAACTTACTCATTGGTTTACCCAAGTTGCTAGTTCTAACGGTTAAAAAATTGCTAATCGCTAATCGCTAATTGCTCATGAGAATATTTGATGAGCCTATTAACAATTAGCTATTAGCCAT
>DNGJ01000399.1:0-30719 GCA_003486305.1 Cyanobacteria bacterium UBA11371 | reverse complement strand
ATTAGCTATTAGCCATTAGCCATTAGCCATTAGCCATTAGCTAACTGGCAACTTACGTTAGTTGTCAGAGCAGAAATGTTTCAGTTACAATCATATCACCTAACGCAACTTTGACGCTAAAGGTTTCTCCTGGTTCGCCGCTAAACTGAAATTCTAAACTTGAGCTACCGCCAGGAGAAGCTTGCATCACGGGTTTTTCAGTTTCATCAAGTATTATAAGCTGTAATTCCCCTGGCAGTTTAGTTTGAGCTACCAGAGGATATACTTCTACCGAGATGTCTATTTCCGAGGCGGCGGTTGGTGTCAATCCTACTAATAAACCGAGTTGTTTCCCAGCTTGCTCTAATTTCAACAGCTTACCTCGCTTAACCCCATCTGATGGTTGCCTAAAATTAAATTCTAACTTTGATTCGGCTGAATTAAACAGTGCTTCTACCGTTTCCCACCCGATATCAAAGATGTTTTGCAACCACTGGCTGAGGTGTACTGGCGCGGGAACAAGTTGTGGTTTAAACTGACTGATATGGGCTGGTAATTCTTCTAGCGATCGCAACCTACTCAGCGGCAATTCTTTCGTTGTCGCCGTTGCTACAAATCCCAGTATTTTCGCTTCTCGCAATGATTCATTTAACTGCACCGCAACATAGCCTATTCGTTCTGTCCAAACTTCTTCCGGAATTTCCATAACAGAGGCTGTAGGTAATACAGGTCTACATTCTAACTTGCCGTAATTTGAAACTACCAAATCCGCCACATTCATTAACCCCTGCATTATCGGATCGTAACTATCGCTGCTTTCCCAGTCTGTCTCAAATTCCCGATATTGTAAGTAAACTTTCACGGCATACACCGCCAAAGTATTCAAATAAACCTGTTTTGCTTTATCTGTAGGATAGTGATGTTGTCGAAATTCTTCGGCTTTGGTATGAGCGTTTAATCCTAGCGGGGTGGTAAAAGTTAGAGATTCAATCGATGCGTTCATGGTTTGTTCCTGCGTTAAAGTAAAATTCCCTGTAAGATGCTGGTTTGAAGGATGGCAGATGTTCTCAGATGCGCCTACGCAGGCTGTTGCCAACGCAGTTATTTATTCATCAGCATAATGTAAATTAGCTGTCGCTTTCCTGTTAAGCCTATAAGCGCCTTTACCGGATCGATCTTAATGCTAAAACCCGTTTAACATGTTACTATAAAAACGAGTTCTTAACATTTGAGCAAAGGTTCCAGTTCTTGTGGTTTAATTTCTTCTACCACAATTAAGGGTGTTACACGCTTCAAAGGATCTCGCTGCACTGCTGCTAATCCCTGACGCACTGCGGCGGTAATTTGATCTCCTAATTCCTCGGTAGCGCGCTTTTGTTGCCGCTGCCATCCTTCAAAACTGGTAGCATAAAGAGGCGGTAAACGATTTAGTGCATAGGCAATAACTTGTGCTGGATTGATATATTTAACCAACTTTCGCGGCAAGTTTTGGAGTTGCCTACAAGTTTCTTCAGCAACTAATGATTCAAGCACGTTGCGGTATTTGATAATTCGCTCTATTTGTCCGGTGTCCATGTTTGTTCCTGTTCAAGTTCTACGCATTACTCTGGCTAAACTGGGGTATTTTATGTAAAAATTGGGTAAATTCATCAAAGCTTTACATTGGACAAATCGATGCCGTGAAATAAATTTCCGGCTGTAGGGGCACGGCATTTTACAATCTTTAAGTAAAAACTAAAAGTTATTCCATGCCGTGCCCCTACAAAACCCGTTAAAATGGGTTAGAATAGCTGTTTAGCGATCTTGGCTGTTTGCGCCTTTAGCTCCTAGCCCGATTTAATTAGATATGATAAAATTGACAGTGCGATCGCTAGTTATTCTAAATCCAAATAATCTTGGAAGTTAGAACGAAATTTGCTGCAAGATTTCTGGAAAAAACAGCTCAAAGTGGGGATTTTGATGCCAAAATCTTTGGATATTTCTTCCCAGCTTTTGCCAGCAAATCTGGCGAGAGCGATCGCGCGAAAATTAGCATCGGGTCGATCGCGAATATAAGCTTGCTGAAAAATATTATATGGGTCATTTTCGATATACTCCTTAGTTTGTTCAAGTAAAAAATCCGCACGCGGTTGGGGCAAATTTTCCAGTTGTGCAAGAGTTGGCAAACTTTGCACCATCGGTTCGCTAAATTCGCGACGCGACTCTATAACCAGCCGATCTAAACGGAAATTTACCCAGTTCATAAATTTTTGATTTTGACCTCGGTTGGCGTCATACTGGTCGATATTTTGGCAGACATAGGCTAGAGTTTTAACCACGGCTTCTTCATAGAGCAATTCGTAAATTTGAGGTAAAAATTTCTCGCGATGGGGACGACAAAGCCTACCTGAAAGCAAAATGGCTTCTGCCAATTCTCCTAACAAATGACGCCGTAAGTCAGTTTGACGAGGATGTTGTTGTATTTCTAGTGCTAACTGTTTGAGTTTTTGGTCATCTAAAATTTTTCTAAACGCCTGGTGTCGCAGTTCGCTAACCCACGTTCTTACAGAGATTTGCTTTGGGTTGTAACTGTCGAGTTGCTGACTTAGATCGGATAAAAGGTGTGCTTTTACTTGGTCATAAATTTCTCTTTGAACAGGGGATAAAGGTTGACCCAGAAGCGGGCGGCAAATTGTGCGCGATCGCAAAATTTCCTCCACTAACTGGATTAACACAAACTGTCTCTGTTGGGTGTGCGCCTCGTGCTGTAGCGCTTCCAAAAGAAGCTGTTCGAGTCGCTCGCTCATGATAAATGAAAGCCTCACAGGGAATTGAACTGACTCAGAGAGAATCGCTTCTCCTCATTACCACTCTGTTTGCTCCTCCAGCGGTTATGTATTCTGTTACATAACTTAATATTTGAGCGATCGCATAAAACAGCCATTTTTTGCACGAGTAACAGGCGAGGTTCACAAGCGGAGTCGTTTAAGCGAGCTGAACCGCCTTTTCTGCAATTTATTTTTCGTCAACGCCCCCATTCTGATTGTCGCTTTATTTTATGTCGGCAGTACCATTGAACCGTTAATGTTGTTCTACCTCAAATAGCTTTAGGAGCAATTCACTATGCGCCAAGAGTCTTTAGCTCTAATATCGACTGCAACTGCTTGTTATGTAAGCCTAAGCCTTGTATCACCTGCGAGTGCTGCTACATTTCTGTCCTTTAGTAGCGAACCCGGTGATTATATTGGTGCAGGAGCATCAGCAACCTTTACCCGTGATGATGGTTACTTTCGCGTATCGAACAATTTCGACAATGGAGTAAGTGTTAGTTTTAGTGACTTTCCTTTTGCAGGCAATAACTTTTGGTCTTTAGATTTAGCTCCTCCTGGGGGAACAGCATTAGCTCCTGGCACTTACGAGGCTGCAACTCGCTTTCCTTTTCAAGCTCCGACCGAGCCTGGGCTTAGCTTTAGTGGCAATGGCAGAGGATGCAATACCTTGACAGGACGTTTCAACGTACAGAATATTGCCTACGATTCCTATGGTGAACCAGCGAGGTTTCAGGCAGATTTTGAACAACACTGTGAAGGAGCAAAACCTGCCTTGTTTGGACAGGTTGCCTTTGATAGGAATGAGTTTGATGCAGATAATCTGAATCGATTGTTGGGGTTAACTAACAAGCTCCAGAATTATAAAACTGGCTTATACTACTTCAGTCAACCTGGTGATTACATCGGAGCTGGATTAGAACAAACCTTAACCCCAGAGGCTGTAGATTTCCGGATATCTAGCAATTTTGATAATGGCGTTAGTTTTTCTATCACCAACTTTGACAGGAGTGAACCAGGGAATTCTATCTGGTGGTATCTGGATTTTGCCGCTCCACAGAACACTGCATTGATACCAGGTTTATATGACCGAGCAATTCGCTATCCATTTCAGCCATCTAACCGACCTGGCTTAGACTTTTCTGGTAACGGGCGAGGATGCAATCAACTAGGTGGACGGTTTCAGGTTATTGAGGCAAAATACGGGTCTACAGGAGTAATCGAGGGATTTGATGCTCTGTTTGAACAGCATTGCGAGGATGAACTGGCAATTGGTCCAGCCGTGTTTGGTAGAATTCGATATAACGCATCAGTAACTCCGTCTGAATCAGTCCCTGAGCCTACAATGATACTTGGGATTTTGGCCTTTGGGGGCTGGTTGATCGGTCAACGAAAACGCACAAAGTGAAGGCTCGGCAAGTAACACTGCGTTGAAGCGGACATTAAGGCTATTTGCTGCTGCTTATCTCAATTGTTATGGTGCGATCGCCTCACCAAAACCAGGGTTTCAAGTAAGGTGAAAGAGCAAGTAAGGTAAGTTGCTATTTATAGCGTTCCATCCTTTGTTCACCCTTTTTCATCAAGCCATAGGGCACCCTAGCTCTTGTTTTGCACCCCTTCTCCCTCGAAAGGAGAAGGGACTGAGGGATAAGAGCGATATAGCTAGCAACTTGACCCACTACATAGGGCTTGCTGAATAAATCATCGAAGACCCAGATTGGGATTGATGAGTTATTTCAAGCCGAGCCGAGCCGAGCCGAGTATAAGGCAGTTGTAGGATACGTTAACTTACATCTTGCACGCGGGAGGTAGAACCTCCCGAATATCATTCCCAGGTTGAACTTGGGAACGAGAAAAGAGAAATTAGAAGCATCATTTTGACATTATTGAGTATGGTTTTAATCCGAGACATTGTTCAACAAGCTCTTGCCACTGGCTATCTGAGTATAGCGGCAGAAAATCAACTTCGCCAGCTTTTAAAAGCTAAATATGATGCGGAAGATTTCAACGCTTTTATGACTTTGCAGCAAGCAGCCATATCCGGGCGCGTGCGTCAAGAGTCTCGCCTATTTTACCAGCTTGAAACATTGGTAACAGATTAATAAAAACGCGCATCTACAACATAAAGAGCAAAATCAAGGCAACAACGATGCAACGTACAAATAAATGTGTAATCGATTTTATAGAATCCAAAAATAGAATGCTGGTAGGTGTCCTGCTATTGGGATTAACTGGATGCGGATATTGGAAAGAAATTGAGATGATGCCAACCAAAACGTTATCTTGGGAAAAAGTTACTCTAACTAACACTTTAAATGGGCATACAAACCCGGTTTATTTTGTCGCCATCACCCCAGATGGACAGACTATTGTTAGTAGCAGCAATGATGGGACTATTAGATTGTGGAATCTAGATACGGGGCAATTAATTCGCACCGTTAAAGGTTCATATCCGGCTGCTATGAGCTTGGATGGAAAGACTATGGCTAATCAAGAAGAAAATTATACTATTAAACTGTGGAATCTAAACACGGGACAGTTAATTCGCACTCTTACAGGGCATTCAAAGTCGCTTGATTCTATTGCCATCAGCGCCGATGGACAAACACTTGCTAGTAGCAGTGGAGAATTCTTTGCAAGTGAAGGGATCAAAGTGTGGGATTTAAACACAGGACAAGAACTTTACACAATTCCTAGCAATAGACTCAAAGATCAATCTCTCAGCATCAGTCCCAATGGACAAATACTGGCTGCTGGCAATTGGGATAAAAATATCTGGTTGTGGGATTTGAAAACCGGACAGGCAATTAGCACTCTAACTGGGCATTCACGAGGAGTGCTTGCGATCGCTTTCAGTCCTGATGGGCAAATGCTTGCTAGTGGTAGTATGGACGGTACTATCAAAATTTGGAATTTAAACACCGGACAGGAAATTCGTACAATCACCGGACATTCAGATTATGTTCGTGCTGTTGCTTTCAGCCCGGATCGACAAACCCTTGCTAGTGGCAGTTGGGACAAAAGTATTAAACTGTGGAATTTCCAAACAGGGCAAGAAATTCGCACTTTGACTGGACATTCAAACCGAGTTAATGCTGTTGCTTTTAGTTTAGATGGAAGAACACTTGTGAGTGGGAGTGAAGATCGTTCTATCAAGATTTGGCGAGTGCCAAAATAATGCTGACTTTGCCTTGGGGTTTCTTGCTGCAGAAAGCGCAGCTAGCCCTTGGCATATCTCTAGTTCCAAGTCGAAAATGTTTCAGAGAAAAAAAGGTTGATTTGCGTTGCGATCAAACAAAGGAGTATAAAGCGATGAATATCACCGTCACCAACACCAACGATAGCGGCAAGGGTTCACTGCGTTGGGCGATTGATTTGGCTAACAAAAATTTAGGACTCGACACGATTAAGTTCAACATTGCTACAACCAGTGCAAAAACGATTACCCCTCTGTCTGCTCTACCAGCTATTACAGACCCAATTATTATTGATGGGACGACACAACCAGGTTACAGCGGAACTCCGATTATTGAGTTAAAAGGTAGCAAAGCAGGTTTAGCAAAAGGACTTGTACTCAGCACAGTTGGCAGTACAATTCGAGGACTGGCGATTAATAGCTTTGCTGATGCTGGCATTGTTTCACAACATTCAGGAGCGAACCAACCAGGGAATGTAATTCAGGGTAATTTCATAGGTACTGATGTCACAGGAACCCAAGCACTAGGCAACGGTAAGTTTGGTCATGGTGGTGGGGTAGTCGTTACTGTGAATGACTTGCTGGGCGGACTCAATCAGAGCGATCGCAATATTATCTCAGGTAATTACAACGCTGGTGTCTTTATCCGAGGCAAAAATGTCACCGTAGAAGGTAACTATATTGGCATTGGTTTAAACGGCAAATCCCTGGGGAATACAGGAAGCGGGATTAATAACGACTATGACTCGCCCGATAACATCATCCGCAACAACACCGTTGCCTTTAATCAAAAAGGCGGTCTGTTTTTAGCAGGAAAGGGCGGGCATTTGGTTGAAGGCAACCAGGTTTATAGCAACTTAGATCATGGCGTAATAATTTGGGACAATGCTCCTAATAACGAACTGCGTAACAACAGCATTTCAGCTAACGCCAAAAATGGAGTTTTGGTGTTAGGTGATAACAATATCCTCAAGGGCAATACTATCTTTGCCAATACTCAAGATGGCATCGAGGTGGATCGGGTGAGCGGGACAGATCCTGCCATCGGCACAAACAATAAAATTCAAGCAAATTCGATTTACAATAATGGCGGCCTGGGAATCGATCTCAGTGGCAATTCCCCCGGAACAGGGGATGGAGTAACGCTTAATGACAATGGCGATGGCGACACAGGAGCCAATGAACGACAAAACTATCCGATTCTGAGTAAAATCGCCAAAAATGGCAGCAATATCGCGATCCAAGGAAACCTCAACAGCGCCCCCAATCAAACCTATCGCATCGAGTTTTTTGCTAACAACTCTGTTGATTCATCAGGCTATGGAGAAGGAGAAACTTATCTAGACTTCTTGAAGGTAACTACTGATAATAGTGGTAATGCAAGCTTTAGCAAAACGCTGTCAGCTAATGTGTCCGAACGCCAATATATTACAGCTACAGCCAGCGATGCGGTTGGTAATACCTCAGAATTTTCTCCAGCGGTTCCTGTCAGTAAAGAATTAACAGAAGGTAATGCGAATTTATGGAGTGCGTTTGCTTCCGATGGTGCAATTGCGACCGTCGCTAATGACACAACCCATGTCAGAGTAGGAGAACAATCCCTCAAGTTTGTCACACAGAGCGGCTTTGATACTGGCATAAAATATACAGCACCAGCCGATGCCCATTTGGATTTAAGTGAAAAAAATTACTTGACTTTTTGGGCTTATGCTATTAACAACAACCCTAATGGCTTTCAAGGCAACCAACCAGTTATTGTACTGAATAGTCCTAACGGTAGTTTCCGTTACGAACCTCAAGGAAACTTGATGTCAAACAATGGGTGGCGCAAGTATGCAATTCCACTCGAGGGTAACAGTCAATGGGTACGCACTAGCACAGGGACGCCCACTTTTTCAGACATTACACAAGTAGAGATTCATCAAGATACTTGGGACTCTGGGTTCACAGTGTACTATGACGGGATGGAATTTTTGAACGCCGATCCGACAGCTTTACCACCACAAGGACCGCCGCCGCCGCCGGGAGTTAATCCTAACGAAATTAATCCCAAAGTGCTGCTGTATGTGTTCGATCCGATTATGGAGAACTTAGGAAATAAACGTCAGCACGAAGCCTATGGATGGGGCGATCCAGTTACATTAACTAACCAAATTGTGGCGGATTTCCAGAAAAGTAGTCATGGTTTGGTGAATTATCAATTAGTAGACACGCAAATTGTAGACCAGCACCCCTACTTCGCAGACGGATTTCAACATACTGACGAAAGTTTTGCCAAAGCTTGGAGCGAAAGAGACTTTCATAAGTCTTCCTCGTTTGATTACCAAAGATTTGTCGCTGAAAATAATATTGCAGCACGCATCGATAGCGGCGAAATTGATGAAGTTTGGGTTTATTCAGGCCCGATTGGCGGGATGTATGAATCTGTGATGGCAGGTAAGGGTGCATACTGGATCAACGGACCAGCTCAAGATGTTGGAAGCGATCGCGCCTTCCCAATTATGGGCTTGAACTTTGAGCGCGGCGTGGGCGAAGCCATTCACTCTTTCGGTCACCGCGCTGAGAGCATTATGGATCGTATGTACGGTGTCCAAGCACCCAACCAGGAGAATAACTGGAATAAATTCACCTTTCAAGACCGCTATCAATCGGGAAAAGGCGGAGTTGGTAACGTTCACTTTCCCGTCAATGGCACTAGGGACTACGACTACGACAACCAACAATTCGTGTTAAGTAATGCCGACGATTGGTACAACTATCCTAACTTCACGGGAAGCAAACGCTCTATTAACTACCAAGAGTGGTCACCCAATGGCAAAGATCCGCAGCGCGAGTATTTGAATTGGTGGTACGACCACTTACCTCACTTTGGCGGTCGAGGTTCGGATTACTACCTCAACAACTGGTGGCGTTATATCACCGATGTAGACCAGTTCAAGTTTAGCAACGGCAATTTATACTTAACCAACGGAATTCCTATCGTGAATATCACTACAGTCACTGACGAGTCAACGAGTTCGGGTTCGGTGAATGTAGTAGCGAATTCTTTTGTAGATGGGGCGCTAGGACGGGTAGATTTGTATGTAGACAATTCTTACTTCAAATCGGATACCCTGTCTCCTTATACCTTCAGTTTAAACCCGAACAACCTCACCGGCACTCATACGGTAGTTGCTAAAGCTTATGAACTACAAAACGGCACAGAAGCAGTTTCCGATCCTGTGAATATTTCCACAGTTACTACCACTTTACCAACTTTTGTCAATCGGTTGTTTCTAATCGGAACTGAGAACATCAATGGCACTGGTAATGATAACAACAACACCATTACTGGCAACAGTGCCGATAACATTCTCAATGGAGGGAAAGGCAATGACTCGTTGGATGGAAGCCACGGCAAAGATATATTGATTGGTGTGGATGTTGCAGCATCAAATCCTGGTCTTGGTGAAATTGATTTGCTAACAGGAGGTAATGGTGCAGATCGATTTATGCTTGGCAATGCGACTACAGCTTTCTACGATGATGGCAATACAAGTACAGCAGGAACGAATGATTACGCCCTGATTGTTGATTTCAATGTTAATGAGGATGCTATTTACCTCAAGGGTTCTAAAAACAACTATCGTCTAGATGTCTCCCCTATACCCTCTATCGCAGGTACAGCCGTCTATTTAGATAAGCCGGGTAGCGAGCCAGATGAACTGATTGCTGCGATCAAAGGGGTTTTCGGTTTAAACATTCAATCCTTAGCTTTCGTTGAGGTATAAACCCGATTTTTCGGGTAACAAATTGTTTGTTTGCTGCTCAAATTAATGTCGTTGACCAGTTGGCACACTTTATGGCAATACCTTACTCACTTGTGATGACCGTTTATAACCGCTCGCGTTACCTCAGCACAGCTATTGAGAGCGTGCTAAGGCAAACCAAGCGCGACTTCGAGCTACTGATTTGGGACGACGGATCTACAGATGGCTCGGTGGAAATTGCCTGCGACTATGCCCAGCGCGATAAGCGTGTACGGGTGGTAGCAGCAGAACATCAAGGACTTTCGCGATCGCTCAAAGCGGCTATTGCACAAACTACAGGCGACTACATCGGGTGGGTGGATAGCGACGACGCCCTTGCACCGACAGCACTTGAGGAAACTACCGCCGTACTCGACGCATATCCAGAGGTAGGTCTTGTCTATACCGATTACATGGTCATGGACGAGCATGGCAAAGTCAGGGGTTACGGACAGCGCTGTCGCATTCCTTACTCAAAAGAACGGCTGCTGATCGACTTTACGATCTTTCACTTCCGGCTGATGCGCCGCTCTGTCTACGACCTTGTGGGCGGCATTGACGAGACATTTGAACGCGCTCAGGATTATGACTTGTGCCTGCGGCTTTCGGAAGTTACGCAGGTACAGCAGGTAAAAAAACCACTCTATTACTATCGTCACTACCCGGAGAACATATCCCACCAGCAGCGAATGCAGCAAATTATGTGTTCTGCCGAGGCAGTTAAGCGGGCGATCGCACGACGTGGATTGAGCGATCGCTTTGAGTTGGACGTGCAAATTGTCAGTCGATTTTCTTTGCGACCAAAGCAGTCAGCGTGAGCGATCGCCAATCTCAAATTATAGGGAATTGCAGTCGCATGAGGTACACCGAAAGTTTGTGTAGCGGGTGCGTTAACGCACCCGCTACACAAACGAAGCCAAAAGGCTTTCCCTCACACGAAAAGTAATCTGCTGTAATCACCATTTATTGTAGGAAAATTTTTGCTATATGCCTGGATTTACTGAAATTGATGATGCCGGACAACTTGTTTCCACAGCCCAAGTTGTTAATTCTCAACCGCCTGGAACAGCACTGGAAAGTATATCTGGAACGCTAACGAGAGTAGAGATCGGCGGTTCGTATTTTGATGATGTCGATCTGTACAAGATTTACTTGACTGGCGATCGCACATTCTCAGTTACTGTAACAGATGACATAGGAGGGGGCTATGGTGGCATAGAGCTGTTCGACGCAAATGGTTTTGGGGTCTATGCCAATTCCTGGCCCGATCTATTTCCAGGACAAACCCCGCTTCCGGCTGGACACCCACTTACACCACTAGAGCCTGGTATCTATTATTTGGGAATTTCCAACTGGGCTAATTCTGCACTCAGCTCTGGAGGGGAGATTTTCGACTACTTGGAGGGATTCCAAGGTCTAGCAAGCCCGATCGGCCCTGGTGGTGGAGCGGCATTGAGCGATTGGTTTGTTGGATATGGTTATGGTGGTGAGTATGTAGAACCGTATAGTATCACCTTAACTGGAGCCGAATTTGTCCAGGGTAGCAACGGTGTAGATTTAGATCCCTTGTGGGCTGAAATAGTCGATGGCGAGTTCACATTCAATCCCCAAACAAACCGCCACGAAGCGTCAGGCACAATTTTAATCGGACTCAAAG
Organism: Cyanobacteria bacterium UBA11371; assembly: GCA_003486305.1. Lineage (GTDB taxonomy): Bacteria > Cyanobacteriota > Cyanobacteriia > Cyanobacteriales > Aerosakkonemataceae > Microseira. Next base: position 19,292 of record DNGJ01000399.1, on the reverse strand, counting down.
GCGAACCGTTCAAGCCACTGGTAACAGTTGCAGGATCGGTGTGGTACGACGACCAAACTATTCACGTCGATGGAACCGTTTCACCTACTATTGGAGACGTAACAGTACCCCTGTTTAAGGGCGTTTTTGAGATCGATCGCGGCAAGGCAATTACATCGTTACTCAACGAAGCCACCCAGAGTTTACCAGAACAATTCAAAGTTGCCGGACTTAATATCAGCTTTGATAGTTTAGCTTTCGTCAATAATCAAATTGAACTGCAAGGTGCAATCCAACTACCTGAGAAGTTGGGCGGTTTTGAAGTAGCGGTGACTGGCGACAATAAGCTGATTATTGGTAACGATGGCGTCAGCGTAACTGGCGGTAAATTGTCCTTGCCGGGAGAGCGCAAATTTACAGCTTTGGATCTGCTGGAAATTGAGACAGTAGATGCAGCTTTGGCTTTCGACTTTAACCAGAACCAAGCGAAGCTTCAAGGTCTTTTCAAAGTACCTACTTTTAATGACTTTCAACTCGACTTGACGGGTGATAAGTATATCGCAGTTAAGGATACTGACAATGGACTTCAGTTCGCTATGGCGGCAGATTTCTCCATCTCGGAGATTCCTATTTATGAGGATTGGAAACTAGAAAACGTCAAAGTAACAGCCAAAAAGCCATTTAACGGTGCGGGCAGCGTAGCGGGCAATGCCGAATTGAAGACAATTGATGATTCTATTGGTGTAGGTTTGGCATTTCAAAATGGCAAGCTTGCCTCTATAGAAGCTACGACGGATGAAGGCACTGACTTCACATTTTTAGGCACAGATGTTGATGTGCGTAAACTTGGCTTCAAGCCAGATATCAATCCAGCTAATGCCGATTCCTGGGAACCGCAGTTCGAGCTTCAGGGCAAGCTCACCCTCCCGGAAAGTTTGGGCAGCGTTGCTCTAGAGGTGAACGATCCCAATAAGTTCTTGCTCAACGAAAACGGCTTCGATCTAACTGGTGGCAAGATTACTTTCCCAGATGTAAATTTTAACCTTTTGAATTTGATTGATGTTGAAGCCAAGAACTTAGCCGTAGAATATATCTCCCAACCACAGGATGTATTTAAGATCCAAGGCGAGATTTCTATACCGACACTACGCAACGCCAATGCTAACTTCGCAGGCGATAATTACATTCAAATTGGCGAAACTGGTGTGGAGGTTGTGGGTTCGCTTTCTGCGGAGAACATTCCCATAGTAGCTGGGGTTTGGGAATTAAAGCAAATTGGATTAACAGTTGACACCACTAAGAATTTAGTCGAAGGTAAAGCCACGTTGCAGATCCCAAGTGGCATCGATGTTAACGCAGGTATTGGATTCCTCAACGGTGAGTTTAACTATCTCGAACTCGGAGCGCAAGACCTCAACAAAGCTATTGGTGGGACTGGCGCATTCCTACAGGACATAAACGGTCGAGTTGACAACGTTGCTAAAGCAGCAGGGAAGCCGGTGCTTTTCAGGGGATCGTTAGGCATAACAGCGGGCCCTGAAATCAATTTAAGTTTGCCTGATTGGGCAGGAGGTAATTTCAGAGGCTCGCTCGTTGAACTCAACGTGAATGGTAATTTAGATGCCAACAGCTTTAGAGCAGATGGCGAAGTTAAAATCATTGGTGGTCTAATTAAAGGCACAGGCAGCGCCGAAGTCAACTGGAGTGAAGGTGAAGGTTACCTCAAAGCTAATGCCAACTTCAGCGCCCTTGACGGATTGATAACTACAGAAGCCAGCTTCACAACTAACTCAAATTTGGATATCACAATGTCGGGTAGTGCTAATGTTATCATACCCGACGAAATTTGGTTATTCGGAGGTAAGCAAGTTGCCTCTGGTAACGCTCTGATTAAGTATCGCAAGGACAATTCTTCTTCCAATAACTTTATTGCTGGTTGGGGTACGATCGACCTGGGTTTTCTTGGCAAACACTCGGGCGGCATAAAAGTTAATTTTGACGGCACCTGGGATAGGATTGGCGCTGAGAAAATCGCGTCTCTTGAGAAGGAGTCAAAATTAAATGTAGCGAATGCTTTACTAGGAGTTGAAGATACGAACAGTTCGGCTTCTGACGTTTTCTTAGTCGAACCAGGGTCGGAATGGGTATTGCTGGGGGTTAAATGGAGCAATCCAGCGACCAATGTGCCAATCCAAATTCAAGCACCGGATGGTAATATTTTCACCGATGCCGATATGGTCAAAAATGACTATATTCGCATTGTTGAAGAGTTGAGCAGCCCGACGAAAAAAACGATCGCTGTCCTCAAACCGGAAGCTGGGAAATGGACGCTCTCCGTACCCGACACAACTAACTTAGGTGAGGTGCAATTCGCTGCCGTCAAGAATACAGTGGCTCCCACGGTGGAATTGACTTCTCCAATTCAAGACGTTAGCGGTTCAAACGTAACTATTGACTACAGCGCTTTTGATGCTGATTCTGATGCTGAGATTAGCTTATTCTACGACAGCGATCGCGAAGGCAAGGACGGTGTACTAATTACCGAAGCGCTTACCGAAACTGACGGTGCTGGCAGTTTCATCTGGAATACCGAGAACGTGCCTACTGGCGACTACTACGTCTACGCGATGGTAGCAGATGAAAATAGCGCTCCTGCTTTCAGCTATTCTCTAGGGCGCGTAAATGTCACAGAAGCTGGTGCGCCACAGCAGGTTGATAATCTGCAAGCCGAGTCGCTCACCAATAAACAGGTTAAGCTCACATGGTCTGCCGTGGATAATGCGAGTTATTACCTGATTAGCTACACTGCTGATGCTGCTGGAGAATTTTATACTGATGCAGTTCCAACTAACGGCTCGGTCACTGAAGCTATTGTGTCGGATCTTATACCTGGTGAAACTTATCGTTTCAAGGTAGAAGCTGTAGACAGCGAGGGACGACGCAGTCCGGCTAGCGTTCCGGCTTTGGGTGCGATCGCTGCCGACTCTCCTGTTGAGCCTGCACCAGGCGAATGGAACGTCTCTGCCGATCCAGGAACATTGTACGCACAAGTCGTTTCAACTGACCCCGGCGATAGCTTGACTCTGATCTCGGCACCCGAAGGTGCATCTTTGGATACCAACTCATATTTTTTCTCTTGGCAGGTACCCTCATCTGCCAGTGGTTGGTATGAAGTGGTTATCCATACCAAAAACAGTGAGGGACAAGTCGATGTAATTCGCCGCAACCTCTTCGCCGACGATGACGTTCAACTCGCTTTCAGTAACACCCAATTTAGCGTCAAAGAAGACGGCACACCCATTGCAGCAGTAACCGTCACGCGCACAGGTACAAGCAACGGTGAAGTTGGAGCTACTGTTACTTTAACTAACGGTACTGCAAGTGCGGCAGACTACAACAACGCTCCAATTGTTGTTAGTTTCGCCGATGGTCAAATGAGCCAAACTGTCCAAATTCCCATTATCGATGACACTTTGGCTGAAAGTGCTGAAACCATCAATCTGGCGTTGGAAAATCCCGCAGGTGGTGCTACAATCGGTACCCAAAATACTGCCGTTTTGACGATTGTTGACAACGATCCTGTTAACTTAATCGGCACACCCTTCGACGATGAACTGGTTGGTACTGATTTCAACGACACGATTGACGGTAAGGGTGGAGACGACTACATCGACGGATTGAACGGTAACGATAGTCTTGAGGGTGGCACAGGCAATAACGACCTGATATTTGGCAGCAATGGCGATGATACAATATCAGATCCAGATGGAGTCAAATTGGCACGCGGCGGGGCGGGGAACGACTCGCTGAACATTACCTTTGCTCGCAATTGGGATAACAATTCTAATCCCAAAGATGCGCCGATTTCCGCCGATCAAATTAGCGGCGGTTATGGGGATGACAATATTAAGATAACGATGAACCACAGCCGCTTTTCAATTGCTCTTAGTGGCGACGAACTGGTTGAACAGCCTGATTCAAAGGATGTTATTCGCACTGGTGGTAACGATGTTATTAATTTGCAAGGTACTTACGCCAAATCTGTAGTTGATTTGGGCGGCGGGAATGACCGTTTCAATGGTGGTAGCGGGGCTGATAATATCTCCGGTGGCAATGGCAACGATACGATCGCAGGCGGTAATGGAAGCGATCGCCTCAGCGGTGATTTTGGCAACGACAGGTTAACTGGCGGTGGTGGGAGCGATCGCTTTGTATTGTCAGCTTTGAGAAAGGACACGTTAACAGGGGGTGCTGATAGCGATCGCTCCCTATCGGCTACCGCTATGGAATTCGATAACATCACCGACTTCACCGATGGTCAAGATCTAATTGAGTTAACGGGTGGCTTGTCGTATAACCAGTTGAAAATTGTGAAGTTCGTCCTCCATCCAATTGCTATACCTGAGAGTACGCTGATTATGTCGGCGAGTACTCAAGAATGGCTGGCTATTCTGACTGGAGTACCTGCTAGCAAGATCGCAGAAGCTGATTTTATAACCACGTCGGTCGAACCCTTGTCGCTGTAGTACAGCGGATTGCCTTTCGTGTGAGATACAGCCAAAAGGCTTCGTTTGTATAGCGGCACCCTTAAGGGTGCCGCTATACAAACTTGCGGTGTACCTCATGCACCTGCAATCCGCTATAAACTGAAGTTGACGAAAACAAAACAGGGGCTGAACACCAACCCCTGTTTCATGCTTTACAGTTCTATTGTTGCTAGATGAGTTTTAAATCTGCATACTCGGCAATCATGTCATCGGAACTGAGGGTATCGCCTTCAGCTTGCGGTGTCCAGAGGACTTCAATTGCCAAAAGTTGATCGCTAGGAATTGCACCAAACTGACGCAATGCTTGACGCAAATCGTCGGAACTATTAATTTTTGGCAGTTGCAGTTTGCTCAGGGTTGCTGCTAGCAAGGTAACGACGATATATTCACCTGTTTCTGCGTTCAATTGTGCCAGTTCGCCAGATGTTTCGCCTGCGGGTAAAGCGGCTTTGGCGTCGGCTTGTCTGAGCAGGTTATTGACATTTGACAGAGTTTCTGCTGTAAATTTACTCCGTTCTGCGAGGGAGTAGCGGTTAAATGCAGCTTCTGCGGCTTCTAAACGTGCTTGCTGGGTATCAGCACCGGCATAAAACCAATATTCGGGGTGGCGCAACAAAGCGAGGGTGGTTTCTTGCAATACTTCGGCGCGTCCTTGGGGAGAATTGGTATCGGCAGTTTCGGCTATTTTATTCAGTTCGGCTTGTAAACTGCGGGCATTTGCTAACAAACCGACTTGCAGTTTAGCGACCGATACGGTGGGGTTGCTGGTATAAGTTATCTCCTCGGTTTCGCTGCCACCAATGCGACGGAAACTTTGGAAGAGGAAGTTAGCGATCGCAATAAAAATCAGCAGGGTAAATAATCCGCCAAACCCGCCGCCAATGCCAAAAAATGGAATCAGGAAGGGAAAGCCAATGCCACCACCGTAAGGATAATATCCACCACCAGGAGGCGCATAGGTACGGCTAGGAGGTGAATAGGTGCGCGAAGGCATCCTAAAAGAACCGCCTCCAATTCGACCGCCACTACGAGCAGCTAACGCTCCATCAGCGTGTCCCAATGCCAAGGTTAGCACCAGGGAAGCGATGAGTAGGGGTTTAAAAAGCGGTTTGATCTTTGAAAGCAGTTTCTTGTACATAATAACGATGCTCACTCAAGCTATTTGAAACTGATAGCGTAACATCTCTGGTTTACGCCATTTTTTGTTAACGCTTCTTCATATATTTCTAATATAAGGATTCCAGTCTTGGCGGGATAGTCGGTTTGGGGTGCTTAGCTGGGTAGATAACCGTACCTAATTTGAGATTTTGGAAAAGAGATTTGAGATTTCAGCCCAATCCAAAATCTCAAATCTCTTTTCTGAAATCTCAAATCGGACTAGCCGCCGCCGACGATGGTGACAACTTCGATTTTGTCGCCTTCCTGTGCCAATTTTTGCGACCAAAATTGGCGGTGGAGGATTTCGCCGTTGTATTCTACGGCTACTAGGCGGGGATTAAAACCGAATTGTTCTAACAGTTGAGGTAAGGAAATTGGGGGGGAACAGGTACGGGGTTCCCCATTCACCCACAGGGTAATTTGACTAGACATTGGACTGGGGAAGGTGTGCTTGATAAGCTCGCATGGTTTTCATCCGAGTGAGTTGGGAGAGCATGTACTGGGTGACTAAAGTTGGCTGCTCTGCCTGCATGATAGCTCTGACGACGGCGATGCGCTCGGCACCCGCCATCAGGACATCGTTTAAGTTAGTTGGTTCGATGCCGCCAATGGCAAACCAGGGAATCGAGGCGTGCTGGGCGGCGTAGCGGACGTATTCTAGTCCGGCGGGAGTTTTACCTTGTTTGGTAGGGGTTTCGTAAACTGGACCAACGCCGATATAGTCTGCACCTTCTGCGATCGCGCGTTGCATTTCGTTCATATTTGTGGTAGAGCGACCGATCAAGCGATGGGGGCCAAGCATTTGTCGGGCGAAGGCGATGGGAATATCTTGCTGTCCGAGATGGACGCCATCGGCATCGACTGCCAAAGCTAAATCTACGCGATCGTTCATAATAAACAAAGCTTCGTAGCGATGGCAAAGCTGGCAGAGTTTCCGCGCAATCTCGATTTGATCGCTATCGTCTGCGGTTTTATCCCGGTACTGTAATAGAGTCAGTCCCCCTTGTAAAGCTGCTTCCACCACCTCAAACAGATCTTCTGAGGGAGATGTAACAACATATAGGTGAGATTTGAGCAGTTTTTGGTGACGTTCGTAACCGAGTAAATTGCTTTCTAGGGTATAAACCTCGTAGCGCATCCGTTTAAACGCTGCGCCCATATCTGGGTGATAAAGCTTGCCGTATTCTTCCAATACCCGCAGCGCTTCTTCTACCCGACACAAATTCGCCTGCAACAAGTGCCCAATGCTGCTGCGTTGTTCTTCTTGGGGATGGGTGTGTTCCGTACCCACATCCCCCAAGGTATCTCTAGCGGCTCTAAGCTCTGGGGTATGCCATCTAGCCAACTCTTGGCGCATTTGCTTGCACGCTTCGCTCAGGTGCGAACTATTGAGGCCAAAACGACACCATTCCTCGACTATCCGCAAACCTTCGCGGGCGCGATCTAGGTTAGCATCCAAAATGCGGCAAACAGCAGGCTGCATTTGTGGGGGCAAGTCTGCGAAAGGCCGGTTTTGGCTGAGTTGATTGCCCATTGGAAAAGACTCCATAAATTTTTAATCCTATCAGTTCGATTAGCCCGATACTTGCAAAAATACTTATGCGTGGTTCTGGCAGCGAAACAGGCTTTATTCTGCCATTAAACTGTGCGTTGCAATCCTCTTTTTAATGGTTAAATTTGGTTTATCGGATGCGCGAAGCGAGCCTACCTATGACCACTCCTCACAGCACTCAAACGAATTTTCCCACAAGTCTACTCGTCTGTTTGGGACTGGCAACCGCATTGACATTAGTACTTGACAATAAGCCAGCACAAGCGTATAGTCACAAATCCTTAATTGCCCAAAATCCTCCGGCGACTGGGGCAACACCACAAGCCACCCAGTTATATGTAAATCCAGCCACGGGTAACGATGGGAGTGGTAACGGTAGTTCGCAAGCGCCTTTCAAAACGCTTACCCAGGCGCTGCGGATGGCGACGACAGGGACGGTGATTGAACTTGCTCCCGGTACTTATAGCGCCGAAACGGGAGAATCTTTTCCGATTGAGTTAAAACCGGGGGTGATTATTCAAGGCGACCCCGCTAGCAAAGGCCGCAATATTGTGATTCGGGGGGGCGGTTTCTTTCTCAGTCGCACCTTCGCGAGGCAAAATATCGCGATTTTAGGTGCGGAGGGAGCGGCTTTGGCGGGGGTGACGGTAACGAATCCCAACCGACGCGGCTATGGTTTGTGGATTGAATCTACAAGGATGGTGGTGGCTGACAATACTTTTATCGGCAATACTCACGATGGGATTTCGGTGACGGGTAACGGTGCGCCGTTGATTCGCAATAATTACTTTGGCGATAATGGGGCGAATGGCATCACTATATTTAATACGGCTCGACCGGAAGTGCGGGAAAATGGGTTTGAGCGGACGGGATTTGGAATTGCGATCGCGCAAAATTCCGCCCCGACAATCGTAGGTAACCGCATCTCCCAAAATAAAGATGGGATTGTGGTTTACGGCAAAGCACAACCAGTTTTACGCAACAATACAATTGAAGGCAATATCCGCGATGGGTTAGTCGCAGCTCAAGAATCCCGTCCCGATGTGGGCACGGCGACACAACCGGGTGGCAATCTTTTTCGCAACAATCGCCGCTACGATATCAACACCTTGGCGGCAACTCAAACCATATCGGCTTTTGGCAATCAACTTACCAGGGGAAGGAGTGCGGGACGTTTGGACACGGGAACCGGGGAGAATTATCTTCCACCATCTCCCAGAGTCAATTCTCCCACATCGGTTGAAATTCCGGTGCCGCCGCCAGCGAGGGCAACTGCGCCACGCAACAGAGTCACCAGACCTGCGAGGGGGAGGAGGCGCGCTACTACCCCAAGGCGTCGCAATATTCGCAGACTTCCGCCGCCGCCTATCTCCCTAACTCCGCCAGCTACAATTCCCGCGCCAACTTTGCCACCAGCAACAGAAACGCTTCGGAGGGATAGGGATAGGCTACCAAATTTAACCGTACAGCCTGGAGTACTCCCAAGCCAGGAGCTACAGCGCAATTTGCCCCGGATAGAAATACCTTCTAATTCGCCCCGTGCAGTGGGGGAACCTTTGCCGCCTATTTCTACTGCTGCGGTGGGTCAAGGTTTTCGGGTGGTGGTATTGGTAGAAACCCTCGAACAAGAGCGATTGTTGCGCCAGCTGGTTCCCGATGCAGTTCGCGTTCGTTCCCTCAACCGCATGGTAATGCAAGTTGGAGTGTTTCGCGATCGCTCTGCTGCCGAGCAAATGCTGCAAAGGATGAGCAGTAATGGTTTAAATGCCATGCTCGAACAGTTATAAGGAATTGCAGCTAAGATCGAAATATCTTGAAATAGCTAATTGCTAATTGCTAATTGCTCGAATAATATCCGGAGCTACCATTAGCCATTAGCCATTAGCCATTAGCCATTAGCCATTAGCCATTAGCCGTAGGGGAAGAGAGCATTTGCGCTGTTATCTTGTCGGTAAATCTGAAATATTTTTACGCAAATGCTAATGCCTTGGGCACGCTGCGCGAACGCCCTTACACGCCATTAGCCATTAGCAAGCATAAAACCGATCAAACTGCAATATATAAATGGAGTTAGTTATTTTTATTGGGTTGCAAGCTGCGGGGAAAAGTACTTTTTTTCGCACTCGTTTTGCTTCTACCCACGAGCTGGTTAGTAAAGATTGTTTCCGCAATAATAAAAACCCTTCTAGAAGGCAGGCACAGCTAATTGAAGCCGCGCTGAAAGAAGGGCGATCGCTTGTTGTAGATAATACTAACCCCACGATTGAAGACCGCGCTTCGATAATTCAATTAGGGCGGTTATACAATGCTGAAATTATCGGTTATTACTTTAAATCCCAGGTGAAGCGTTGTCTTGAACGAAATCAACAACGGGAGGGTAAGGCGCGAGTTCCGGATGTCGGGATTTACGCGACAATGAAGAAGTTAGTAAAACCTGCTTATGCAGAAGGATTCGATCAATTGTTTTACGTTAGCATCGTGGGTGATGGGAAATTTAAAGTAAGCTCCTGGAGGAAAGAAGAGGGAATATCATCTCTGGTTTAAGAGTTATTGGAGTAGGGGCGGGTTTGACCAATAACTAATGCCAGCAACAGATAACTCAAATAAACCCGCCCCAGCGCGGGTTTTACCAATAACTAATGCCAGCAACAGTAAGGGCGGGTTTAACTTTCATATTTCATGGCTCCACTTAATTGGCAGGTATTACCCGCCCCTACATAAACCCGCCCCAGCCAAATACCATAACGAAGCTAAAGGAGATAATAAAAAAGATGGACAGCGATACGTTTGAAAAGCAGATGCGATCGCTCGAATATTTCCACGAGTTGCGCGTCTTCCCAGGCACGTGGACAATAATTCGCGTCGATGGTCGTAGTTTCTCCCGTTTCACAGAATCTCGCTTTGAAAAGCCGTTTGATATTCAATTCCATAACTTAATGGTACAAACTGCTAAAGCATTGTTAGAAGAACTGCAAGGAATTTACGCTTATACTGAAAGCGATGAAATTTCGATTCTGCTGCCTCTAAACTGGGATTTGTTTGACCGCAGTTGGGAAAAAATTGTTTCGGTTTCTGCTAGCATCGCCAGCGCTACATTTACCAACGCCGCGCAAACAATTGTGCAATTTGATAGTCGGGTTTGGATCGGTGCAAATAAATCCCAGGTAGTAGATTATTTTAATTGGCGTCAAGCAGATGCAACCCGCTGCGCTTTGAATGGTTGGTGTTATTGGACATTACGTAAAGCTGGTGAAAGTGTGGGCAAAGCGACTTCTACACTGGAAGGAAAGTCTGTGGGATTCAAAAATGAATTGCTATTTCAACACGGAATTAATTTTAACAATTTACCCGCATGGCAGCGACGGGGAACGGGTTTGTACTGGGAAAATTACGAAAAAGAAGGATACAATCCAATTGAAAATAAAGCAGTTGTAACAAAGAGACGCCGAATCAAGGTAGATGAAGAATTGCCGATGAAAGAAGCTTATGGTGAATTTATTAGTCGGTTTTTGGAGGTTTAATATATCAATTTGCTAGTTATAAATATCAAATGTTAATCAAATTGCAAGAAAAGCTAATTGCTAATGGCTTATGGGAATATTTTGCGGTTCTACCATTAGCCATTAGCTATTAGCAACTTACATCACTACTTTTCCAGCGGATATATCTGACCTCTCATTTCGCCGTAGAATTCGTGTCCCTTGGTGTGAAGGTTGAAATAAAGCACTCCCTTTCTAGCCAAAGCTTCCATGCCAGCAATTGTATTGATCTGAGCTGGGATAATGACATCGCTGGGGCAACCTTCAGGAAGAGGCAGTTTAAATCCACCAGCGAGATTAGGGGGTGGAGGTGGTTGTTTGACAAAGGTTAGCTTTTCGTTGGTAACCGAAGCCGAAAAGCGATCATTCATGCCAATGTAACGATTGTGATTTCTCAAAAAGCATCAACTGAGTTACGATTGCTCAACAACAATCTTGCCTACCATCCCTGCTCCCCGGTGCGGTTCGCAGTAATAGGAATATTGACCAGCGGGCATATCTTCGGGAAAGGTCACTGCAATTTCCTCTTGTGGTTTGAACGACAACTGTTTGTGGGACAAAGAACTCAACAATGCAGCACTTCCCGCAGGTGCAGTCGCACCATCAAAAACAAAGTTATGGGGGTAGGATTTGTTGTTCACCCACTTAACGGTATCTCCGGGTTTGATCGTTATATTATTTGGCTCGAAGATGAGCAAGCCACGATCGGAACCCATTTTAACTGTGTAGGTTTCAGCCATTGCTGGAGCAGCAGATAGCCCTAAACTACCGATCGCTACCAGGAAAATGAACAAGACTGAAACCATTCGCCGTAACACTATCATCATTCCTTGCATAGAATCCTCCAAATCAATTAAACCAATACTGGAAATTTTTCCATTTCGGGTGTGTATTTTCCTGAACTGGCAGCACTATTTAGCGTTAGAATTAGCTCTCGGTAAGCTCGTCGGCGTTCTTGAGTCCTGGGAGTCCCCAGCTTTTCAAACCCCTTGTTGCAGGTGCGATCGCTCTCATCCATTGCCAGGATGTTCTTACCGGGAGCCACCATCGCCTGGGCAGCGGTTCTCAATTATTGAGTATAACTACTCATGTTGATCCCCCTCCAGTGCAGCAATCCCCAACGAAATGATTATTGCAAATAGTAGTCAATAAGTCTAGAATCTAATTGATTGAATTTCTGTGGCGTTATTGACCGATTCCAATCAAGAGATGTAAGCGTGCCGATCTCGAGGCTTTCAGAGTGAGTCGGATTGTTTTAACCACGATTGGTTCCTTTGGCGATCTGCATCCCAAAATTGCGATCGCGCTTGAATTACGAAAGCGCGGTCACGATGTTGTCTTTGCAACGCACAAAGAATATCAAAGCAAAATTGCAGCTTTGGGATTTGAGTTTCATCGGATGCGCCCTGACAATACCGCGCTTAGCGATCCTCAAGAAATGGCGCGGATGATGGATTTGAAAACGGGTACGGAGTATATCATCCGCAATTGGGTTTGTGCAAATTTACGCCAAACCTACACAGATTTAATGCACAGCGCAAAAGATGCAGACTTCATCATTGCGGGTGAAGGAGTCTTAGCGGCTCGATTGGTTGCAGAAAAATTAGGGATTCCGTGGGCATTTGCTGTGCTACAACCCGCCTCATTTCTCTCCGTTTACGACCCATCTGTTATCCCTGTATTTCCATTTTTAGCCAAACTGCGCGGGCTGGGTTCTATCGTCAACCGAGGCATTATTCAATTATCCAAAATAATTTCTAAATCTTGGGCGGAACCGATTCATCAACTGCGACGCGAAATTGGCTTACCTTCCCTCGTTGGCAATCCCTTTATTGATGATAAGTATTCTCCCTACCTTGTGCTGGCAATGTTCTCGCCAGCATTTGCAAAACCTCAACCAGATTGGGCAGCAAATACGGTCATTACAGGATTTACATTCTATGATGGCAGCGAAGGCAAAGCGGAACTTACACCAGAACTAAAGCAATTTTTAGATGCAGGTGAAGCCCCAATTATTTTCACCCTTGGTTCAGCCGCAGTCATGTTTCCTGGTAACTTTTACCAAGAAAGCATTCAAGCTGCAAAGCTACTAAATCGCCGTGCAGTTTTGCTAATTGGTAATAATGCACCTCCAGAAAATCTTTCAGAAGACATCATTGCAGTGAATTATGCGCCATACTCTCAAATTTTTGATCGTGCTTGTGCAATTGTGCATCAAGGCGGAATTGGCACAACCGCTCAAGCATTACGTGCCGGTCGTCCAACGCTTGTGATGCCCTACAGTCACGACCAACCCGACAATGCAGCACGAGTCGAACGATTAGGAACATCGCGCACCATTTCCCGTGAACGGTATTGTGCATCGCGGGTTGCAAAGGCGTTACGCGAATTGTTAGATAATCCTAGTTATGCAGCAAAAGCAGCAGAGATTGGGTGTATTTTGCAAGCAGAAAATGGTGTAGGCGTGGCGTGTGATGCGATTGAAAAACAGCTTGACTCATCGTATCGATTGACGAATTCTCGATAAGATGTAGCAATATGAAGAGGATGTTGCAAGACATTGCTCGATGAATCGTTCGGACAACATTGGGAACTGGTGAGGAAGTGACCGAAGAGATCGCCCACACCATCTTTCTTGGTTATCATTGCAACTAGCGGCTGCAAAAGGGGAGCTTCAGATCGTGTTTGCCCTCGTCTCACCAGAAAAAATTCAATTGCCTGCGGGGTCGGTAGTGCGTTTGCCTGCGACTTGGCAAGAGTATCAAAGTTTGTGCGATCGCCGGGGAGATCGTTCGATCCCGCGCCTCAAGTATCGCAATGGAGAAGTGCTGCTGATGTCTCCTTTGCTTGTACATGGAAAAGATGCCCATTTGATTGCTGACATTGTAAAAGCCATCTTAGATTGGGATGGGCGAGAATACGATGCGTTTACGCCTGTGACCATGACATTGCCAGAAGAAAGCGGCATTGAACCAGACTATTGCTTTTATATTAATAACTGGCAAACAGTCTGCGGCAAAAAGCGGATTGACTGGCAAAACGATCCGCCGCCAGATTTAGTCATCGAAATTGATGTCACCAGTTATTCCGACGTGCAAGATTATCTTCCCTATCGAGTTCCAGAAGTGTGGTTATTTAAGCAACAGCAATTATTAATTTACCAGTTGCAAGGTGGAGAATATCAACTTCAAACCCAAAGTATCTATTTTCCAGAATTTGATTTACAAAAAGCGATCGCTCGCTGTATAAAAATTGCTTACGAACGCAATACCAGCGCTGCTATCCGGGATTTGAAGCAACAACTTCAACAATCCCTATGACCGATCGCAGATCCAACCCAACCCCTTCATCGTATACCTCTATAGTTCAACATTTGGCAGGATTATACGATGAAAGAAGGTTTAATATTGCCTTTATCTCGCCGTTCTCATACCGTAGTATGGTAATCGGTGGAGCGATCGCAGGTATTTCCACTGCTTTGGGATTCAATGCCCTCACAGCAGATAAAGGATTGGCAATGCCTAGCAACAACGATGCGAAGATTCTCAACAATGCCCTGTATTACGAACATCAAGCCATCTGGGCGTATAACGTAGCAGCTAGCAAGTTAAGCGATACCAATGTTGGCAAAGCAGTAAAAGCATTGGCACTCAAAAATCAAGCCGATCATATGGCACATCGAGATGCTTTAGCAGGTGCTGTGAGACGTTTGGGAGTAACGCCTGTGATGGCGGAAAATAGCTACGATCTTTCTTCTTATATTCAAAAAGGTGAAGGCAATCTCGATTCTGATGTTAATATTGCCAAACTGGCATTAGCGCTGGAAACTGATGCTGCGATCGCTTATACCACCGAAATCGCTCAATTGAAAAATCCCGCACTAATTACTGCTGGGGCGAGTATTGGTTCTAATGAATCTGCCCACGCCGCTGCAATTCGGGCTGCTTTTATTTCTTTGGGTGTTGGGATTGACTATGTTCCTGCTTCTTTTGTCAGTGCTGATACTCGTCGTTTAATTTACCCGATGTAATTCCTGCTTTTCGATTACCTTTAAGAGCGGGGGATGTAGAACCAGAGGTTGATTTACAGGCGCTATTACATGGAGTTTATGAGCTATCTGGCTACGATTATTTTATTGATTATAATAGCGATACCATGCCACCTTTATCAGAATCGGATGCAGCTTGGATGGATGCGCTGTTACGCGAGAAAGAGTTGCGGGGATAATATTTTCATCGGTGTAGGTAGGGGTTTTAGCAATAACTTTTACCACTAATATCAAGTTGGGTTGCATCGGTAGCTGCACTCCTCGGGGCGGGTTTATTTATCCAGTGCGCTGGCATCAAAGATCTCTCGTAAAACCCGCCCCTACACAATCAAAAATTATACACAACCAATGCTCTTGGACATAATATTAGACCTCTCCAAAAATTATTTTGGGGTAGGCATCGGGGCCTGCCCTTGTCTTGATTTTCTGGAGAAGTCCAATTAGCTATTAGCAATTAGCAATTAGCACTTTAAACTGTGCCGGTGAAGGCTTTTTCCGCAGGGCCGGTCATGTATACTCGTTGATCTAGTTCAGACCATTCTATTTCTAATGGGCCGCCGGGAAGTTCGATTGTGGCAAAGCGATCGCACATCCCCGTCAGTACCCCCGCCACCAATGACGCACATGCACCCGTGCCGCAAGCTAATGTGATTCCAGCACCTCTTTCCCAAACTCGCATTTTTAAATAATCTTTACGCACTACTTGAATAAATTCCGTATTTGTGCGTTGGGGAAACACCGAGTGATGCTCGAATTGCGGGCCAATATTTTCTAAGGGAATCGCTGCCACATCGTCTACAAATGTAATGCAATGGGGATTTCCCATGCTAACGCAAGTCACTTGCCAAGATTTTCCCCCAACTTCCAAAGGCAGATTGATGACTTTTTGGTCGCTTGGTGCCAGGGTAGTAGGAATTTCCCCGGCGAGGAGGCGCGGCAGTCCCATATCTACGGTTACTTGACCGCCGGGGCGCAATTGGGGTTTCATGACGCCAGCGAGGGTATGGATGCGGTATTCTACAGTTTGATCCGATTTTCCCTCAAATTCGGCGATGAAACGCGCTAAACAGCGAATGCCGTTACCGCACATTTCGGGTTCCGATCCGTCGGAGTTAAAGATTCGCATCGTGTAGTCGGTGCCATCTTGTCCCGGTAGTGCGAAAATAACGCCATCGGCACCGATGCCGAAATGGCGATCGCATAACTTCACCGCTTGTTCTGGCGTGACGATAGGATCGGATGAGGCACGATTATCGATCAAAATGAAATCATTCCCCAAACCGTGATACTTAGTAAACTCGATTGCCATTAGAATTGTCCTTTGTTAGTTAAGATCCGGTAATGGGTAATCGCGTTCCCAGGCAGAGCCGTGGGAACGAGGGTAATCAGAAAGAATATCTTACAATTACCAATTACCCATTACCCATCACCAATTACCAAAGATTATCCTAAAATTACCAATTACCAATTACCCATCACCAATTACCTATGAGTAGCGAATTCGATACTAACTTGCCCAGCGTTCGTAAAGTTCAATCTACGATTAAAGATCAAAAACAGGTCGAGATGAAACTGACCACAGGTGACGTGCTAGCTGGTCAGCTGATCTGGCAAGATCCATCTTGTATGTGCCTGCGCGATCAAAACAACCAGCAAATCCTGATCTGGCGGGGTGCGATCGCTTATATCAAACCCAAAGGGTAGGTAATTGGTAATTGGTAATTGGTAATTGGTAATTGGTGTTTCTTCCCCATTACCCATTACCGTCGAGGTCATCACCTTTGTTTCGACCTAGATCTCTGGTTCTAAATCGACGATTGGTGTTTCTTCCCAATTACCCATTACCAATTACCAATTACCCCTCTCTTAAATTATCCACCGGCAGAAACTCGCGCAGAGCTTCGCTTTCACCCGCTCTCACGACGGGGACGAGGGGAACGGGTGCGGGGGTTTCGGGTGCTAGAATTTGTTGAATTTGATTCAGGGGATGGAAACCGCCGCATAATAGTATGCGATCGCCTGCCAGCAATTCGATATCTTCTCCCGGTAAGCGGATAAACTTACCATCTCGGCGAATGGCGCGCAGTTGGACGCCATACTGGCGACGAATATCGAGTATAGCGAGTTTTTGCCCTAGATAAGGACTATCTGGGGGTACTACAATCCACTGACAGGGGTCAGCAAAACCGGGTACGACAGCTTCCCCTTTCGCCAAATCGTCAAAGGCGGCGAGTTCTTCGCCTTCACCGACAACTAACAAGCGATCGCCTTCATTCAGCATTGTTTGCGCGTCTGGATAGTCTACCTCATCGCCTCTCTTTCGGCGAATTGCCATTAAACTCACTCCAGTTAAGTTGCGGATATCGGCTTCTCCTAACGTCATTCCCTCTAAAGGCGAACCGGCGGGTAGATTATACCACCGACTGTTCATATCAGAGGCCGCCAGTTGCAGTTCGCGGGAAACTTCGGAAGCGGAACGAATTGGACGCAGATCGAGATAGCTGCGATCGCGTATTTGCTGCACGTGCTGTTGAATCGCGCGCGGACTCATTCCCATACCGATCAGCAGGTGACTTGACAGTTCCAAACTCGCTTCAAATTCTGGTTGTACTACTTCTCGCGCCCCTAATTGATAGAGTAATTCGATATCCTTTTCTTGGTTAGCGCGCACGACGATATCTAATTCGGGGGCTAATTCTAACGCGCGTTTGAGCGAAAGACGGGTACTCATCGGATCGGGGAGTGCGATCGCCATCCCCCGCGCCTGGGTTACTCCAGCAGTTTCCAGCACGTGCAAGCTGGTACAGTTACCGTAAACATAAGGCACACGCGCATCTCGCAATTGCTGGATTCTACTTTCCGATTGGTCGATCACTACCACTGGATATTCTTGCGCCTGCAACAGTCGCACTAAATTGCGCCCCACCCTACCATAACCGCACACGACAATGTGATTTTGCAAATCTATGTCGCAGGCGACTTCTAAAGGTACGTTCGCTTCTTCTAAATACTTTTTGATCCAGGGTAAATCTAACAATTGCGGCACAACGCGCATCAAAAATGGAGTGACTACCAAGGTAACAGCAGTTGTCCCCAAAATTAATAAATAGATGCGTCGCGAAACCAGTCCCAATGCTTGTCCTTCGCTCGCGAGTACAAAGGAAAATTCCCCAATTTGAGCCAGTCCCAACCCGGCTATTACAGCAGTTTTTAAAGGATAGCGAAAGGCTCTCACAATCGGCGCGAGGATTAAGAATTTCCCCAACAAAACTAGGGCTACCAGTCCCAAAATCAACTCCAGGTTGTTCCACAAAAACACCGGGTCGATTAACATGCCAATCGCCGCAAAAAATAAGGTAGCAAAAATATCCCGGACTGGTTCTACATAGGTTAAAGTTTGGTCGGCATATTCGACTTCTGAAATCATTAACCCCGCGACAAATGCGCCCATTTCGATTGACAGCCCTAAATGTTCTGTCAGCAGGGCGACACCCAAACACAAAGCTACTACGCCGAGTAAAAACAGTTCCCGACTTTCTGTTTTAGCTAAAAATCGCAGAATTTGTGGTATAATCCATATCCCAACTGCTAATGCACCCGCTGCAAATAATCCAATTTTGAGTAGCGCCGCTCCTACTGCTAAACCAAGGGCTTCTGCTGGTTCGTCAAGCGCTGGGAGGACGGCTAGCATCAATCCTACTGCCAAATCTTGCACGACTAAAATACCCAGCATGACTTGAGCGTGGGGCGTTTCAGTTTCGTTGCGCTCCATCAAGCACTTGAGGACTACGGCGGTGGAAGATAATGACAGAATGGCGCCGAGAAACATTCCCTTGGCGGGTAAGGTTTCCCAAGCTCCCGTGACGCCGCATAATAAAACCGTGATCGCGATGGTGAGGGCAATTTGGAGGGAGCCGCCACCGAGAGCGATCGCTCGCACTTTCTTAAGTTCGGCAAAGGAAAACTCCACCCCCAGAGCAAATAACAAAAACGCCACCCCAAACTGCGCCAGGGTTTCTACCTGAATCACTTCTTTAATCAGCCCTAACCCAGCAGGGCCAACAATCATCCCTCCCAGCAGGTAACCTAATAAAACGGGTTGCCGCAACAGGGACGCCAACAAGCCCCCCGCCGCCGCCGCACTCAGAACTAACACCAAATCGACTATCAGCCTAAAATCTTCTTGCACAAGTTTCTGAAAGAATTATTACAATCTATAAACTAAGAATACAGAGTTTTTCCAGTCTTGCGCGAGATCTGCCCCGCAAAGGTGAGCAAGTTGTAGGGGCGGGTTTTACCGATCGCCTTTGGTAAAAACAGACAATTGAACTAAACCCGCCCCGCCAAGGCGATTAAATTCTAGGGATGGGTTTTACCGATAGCATTTGGTAAAAAAATACACATGAATTACGGAGGAAGATTCGAGAAACCTGGTTTGAAGCGTAGGGGCACGGCGATCGTAAAATGTT
>DNGJ01000557.1 GCA_003486305.1 Cyanobacteria bacterium UBA11371 | reverse complement strand
ACGCGCAGTGGGGGCGGGTTTAAATTAACTGTCGTTGATGGCATAAATGGTGGGTGAAACCCGCCCCTACAATATCTGTTTGCGATCGCGCACGCCAGCTGTAAGATTAGAACACCAGAACAGACGAAGACGCATTGGGGATAAAAAAGTCCGATTAATGCGATCGCACTCGCCACCCCTAACAGATTGCGCTTGAGCAAATAATACAAAAATGCCAACAACAGCGGATAGACAAAAGCAACGGGAGTCGCCGCCACAATATCATCGCGCATCCACAAAGTTTGATTTAGCAACAACGCACCGATAAAACCGCTGATGGGTATGGGTAACAATTCCACGCAGATGCCAAAACAATAACAGGTTGCGATCGCTCCCAAAACAGGCGGTAATAATTTATGCAGCAAAAGCGGTTCAATTCCCACAATCGCCATCAACCGATAGACCCAAGTGTAACCCGCAGGTGCCACCGATTGAAAATAATCTGCCATCAAATCCTTGGGAAACAGCTGCGAGTCAACAAACCGCTGCATCCAGAATACATGTTGTCTGGCATCATCCTGCACCACGAATTCGCCGCTAAAAGCTTCCCGCAGCGCCGGGATGCTGTAAACGACTGCCAAACTTAGACTTAAAATAAACCAGAACGCTACAGACTCACTCGCTACTCTACTAGCTGAGTTGGTCAAAAATTTATGCAGTCGCGACATCAACATTGGCACAAACGGTATTTTTAGATTTAGATCAAAGTTAAAACTACGAAATAACAATACTATATGACAGTACAAAGAAACCCGGTGTCTGCATTTAGATTTTTACCTGCTTCCTGTACTATATGGGAGTGGTGCGATTAGAAGGAGTGCAAATCGTGCGCGAAATCAACCGACTGGGCGAAACAACCTCCCAATTTGGACGTACAGAGACACAAAATAGCAACGGCGTTTCTACAAAAACTGCCTATCCGCCTTTTTCCCTCATCCTTCCCGTATATAACGAAGAGGAAGCAGTAGCAGAAACCATCGCCCATTTGCACGCAACCTTTGACGCCGCCGGATGCAAATACGAGATTTTAGTTATCAATGATGGATCTACCGATAGAACCGGCAATATCCTGCGTTCTTGTAAGGATATCAGATTAATCGAACACGGGCGCAACTGGGGATATGGCGCTGCACTAAAAACCGGAATTCGCAACGCTAAATATCCTTTAATTGCAATTACCGACGCCGATGGAACTTATCCCAACGAAAGAATTCCCGAATTAGTCGCCCTCGCCACCGAAGCTGATATGGTAGTCGGTGCGAGGACAGGCGCAAACGTGCAATATTCCACGATTCGCAAAATCCCCAAATGGTTTCTCGTCCATTTCGCCCAATGGGTAGTGAGGCGAAGAATACCAGATTTAAACAGCGGAATGCGCGTTTTTCGCAAAAGCATCGCCGAAAGATTTTTAAATATTTTACCCGATACCTTTAGCTTCACGACGACGATTACCTTGGCAATGCTAACCAATCATTACGTAGTCCATTACGAACCAGTAGATTATCGCAATCGCGTCGGAAAAAGCAAGATTAAACCCATCCGCGATACGTTAGGTTTCGTGCAAATTATTTTGCGAATAGGCGTTTACTTCGCCCCCCTGCGCGTATTCTTACCAGTCGCCACCGCATTTTTTATCGGTTTTTTAATTACCCTATCTCAAGATATCTTCATTCGCCACGACTTAACCGAAAAAACCCTAATTCTCTTCGTCGCCGCCACCCAGCTTGGCATGTTCGCCCTCCTAGCTGACATGATAGATAAGCGCAGTAATCGGTTATAACTTTTTTGGTAATTGGTAATTGGTAATTGCTAATTGCTAATTGCTAATTGCTAATTGCTAATTTGTTAGATTATGCCCACCTTGGCAAGTCCTGTTGGGGGGATCGAGATCTAGCATTAACCAAGCAGTATTAAACTCCTACCAATTACCAATTACCAATTACCCATTACCCATTACCCATTCCCTATGTTAAAATTTTTTACCGCTTCAAAACCTAAATTTTGGTTTAGCTTAAGCTTGACTTTAGGCTTTATCTATGCATTAATGGCGCTGCAAAAAGCATTTAGCGGCGAATATGTGGTGCAGGATGATGCGCGGCAGCATGTATTCTGGATGGTGCGGTTTATCGATCCGGAATTATTTCCAAATGACCTGATTGCCGATTATTTTCAGTCAGTTGCACCCGCAGGTTATAAAGCAGTTTACCAACTTCCTGCCCGGTTGGGAATCAATCCGCTGGTGCTGAATAAATTCTTGCCAATTTTGTTGGGATTGATTACCACAGGTTACTGTTTTGCTATCTCGATGCAACTGTTGCCAATACCAGCAACTGCCTTGATCTCGACGTTGCTGCTGAATCAGAATTTATGGATGAAAGATGACATTGTTTCCGCCACGCCCAGAGGGTTCGTTTATCCGATATTTTTGGGATTTTTGTATTATTTATTGCGGCGAAATTTGTGGGGGGTGGGAATTGCGATCGCACTCTTAGGACTATTCTATCCTCAATGCGTTTTCATCGCTTCTGGTATCTTAATATTACGCCTATTCCGCTGGCAAAATTGGCGCTTCAAACTATCCCCAAATCGCACCGATTGGATATTATGTGCAAGCGGATTGGGAGTGGCTTTTTTAGTATTATTACCCTTTGCTTTAAGTTCCTCGCAATTTGGCCCTACAATAACAGCATCGGCGGCAAGAAAATTACCCGAATTTCTACCAGGAGGACGCGCTAACTTTTTCCATCGAGATTTGTTTAAATTTATCTTCACCGGATATCGCAGCGGCATGTTTCCCCGCTCCTTATTTACGCCAGTTACGCTGCTTTTTGGCTTGTTGTTGCCAATTTTAGTAAGATTTCGCTCTCGCTTTCCCTTGCTCAAGCAATTAACCAATTCATCGGCAATTTTAGGCCAAATCGTCATCGCATCGATTGGCATGTTTTTTGCTGCCCATGCTGTCTTGTTTAAGTTACACCTTCCGAGTCGATATACGGGAATTACCTTTCGGATTGTAATTGCATTTGCTAGTGCGATCGCTATCAGTATAATCCTAGATACAATTTGGCGTTGGGCAATAGGAAACAACAGTGTAGGGGCGGGTTTTACCAACAATTTTTCA
>DNGJ01000552.1 GCA_003486305.1 Cyanobacteria bacterium UBA11371 | reverse complement strand
CACACTGGAGTAATATCTTTAAATCCCAAACTTTCCAGGTGCGATATCCATTCAGAGGGAGTATCGTCTTCAAATTCCAGCGCCCCTAATAATCTTGCCACGTCAACAACTTCTGGAACCGTCCAAAGCATATAACCTTGCCAATTAACGCCCAAACAAAGCCACCCCGGCACATTACCATTGTTAAACTTATTTGCACCTTCACAACTAGCTCTGAAGCAGTAGATTTGACCTTTTGCCATAGTGAATCTGTTTCTCTATTTTGTTGCTCAAATTATGCGGATTGCAACGAGCGTATTGTCAGAGTATCTTGACATACACAAAGGCTGCGAGGCTCGCATATTCCTATAAAATTTAAAACAGCATTTCCTTCACCCTCTAAAAACTATTGAATTTCTTCAACAAGTTAGTGCCATCTATCCGGGGGGAGAAGAGCGATCCATCGATAATCTAAAATCAATTAATGACTAACTTTCTAACTGACTATCTAGTTGCCAGCTTACGCCTTTCAGCTCCCTTAGCTTTTGCTGCGCTTGGAGGACTGTTATCCGAAAGATCTGGAGTGTTAAATATTGCTTTAGAAGGAATGTTACTATCTGGGGCATTTGCTAGTGCTGTCGGAGCTTTTTTTACCGGCAATAGTTGGGTAGGAATTTTATTAGCAATCTTCCTTGGCGGATTGGTAGGAATTCTCCACGCCTATCTTTGCGTCACCTTACGAGTCGATCAATTAGTTTCCGGACTGGCGATTAATCTTACCGCAGCGGGATTAACTTCTTTCTGGGCGCGGATTTTGTTCAACAGCGGACAAGCCCAGTCATTACCAGGGATTAATATTATCGGCATTCCCGGCTTAAAAAATATCCCGATTATCGGAGAGCTGCTGTTTAACGAAGATCCTTTAGTTTACCTGTTATTTTTATTAATTCCTCTTCTGACTTATATTCTATTTCGCACCAGTATCGGTTTATCCTTGCGAGCAGTTGGAGAATATCCACGCGCCGCAGATACAGCCGGAATTTCTGTTAAATTAGTGCGGTATGTAGCCGTGACTCTCAGCGGTTGTCTTGCCGGATTAGGAGGTGCGTATCTAGCTTTAGTACACGTCAAATTTTTCGTAGAAGATATGAGTGCAGGCAAAGGTTTTATTGCCCTAGCTGCCTTAATTTTTGGCAGGTGGCATCCCGTCAGCACATTTTTTGCTTGCCTGTTATTTGGAGCAACAGAAGCATTGCAACTGCGAATTCAAGCGTTTAACTTAAATATTCCCTATCAATTTTTAGTCATGTTGCCTTATCTGATTGCCCTATTCGCCTTAGTGGGATTGGCAGGAAAGTCTACCCCGCCCGCTTCTCTGGGCATTCCTTATATTCCCCAAAGTCGCGAACAGTAGACGAGAATCTAAAATCTGAAATCTGAAATCTGAAATTACTTAGTGCCATACATGCGATCGCCTGCATCCCCAAGTCCAGGAATGATATACCCGTTTTCGTCCAAATACTCATCAATCGCAGCCGTATAGATAGGCACATCCGGATGCTGTGCGTGAAAATGGGTAATGCCTTCGGGTGCTGCTAACAAGCATAAAAATTTAATTGATTTCGGGTTAACTTCTTTCAGTCTATCCACCGCAGCAACTGCTGAATTACCCGTTGCTAGCATCGGATCTACTATTAACACATCTCGCTGATCGATATCGTGGGGTACTTTAAAATAATATTCAACTGCTACGTGGGTAATTGGGTCGCGGTACAATCCAATATGTCCCACCCTAGCTGAAGGAATTAATTCTAAAATTCCGTCTAAAAGTCCTTGTCCTGCCCGCATAATCGAGACAATTACCATTTTCTTATCGGGGGCAAGCATCGGAGCAAACATCGGGGCAAGGGGCGTTTTAATTTCTTCGTATTTCAGCGGTAAATCTCGCGTCACTTCGTAGGCTAACAAAATGCCAATTTCGTGCAAAAGTTGCCGGAATTTTCCCGTACTGGTTTGGGCTTGACGCATCAACGTCAACTTGTGTTGCACTAATGGATGCTCTATTACAGTTACTTCTGCTTTCATTAGGTAATTGGTAATTGGTAATTGGTAATTGGTAATTGGTAATTGGTAATAGATAAGTGGTATATTTCTACCCATTAGCCATTACCCATTACCAACTAAAACACCGTTCCATCACTTTCTATTTGAATTGGGGGAATCCCACCTGGTCTTAATTCGGCGGCAATTTTTCTTCCAGCATTCCAAGTTCCTCCTTGTAAAATTTTGACTAGGGGTAATTGGGATTCGTTCAGGTTCAACTTTTCGCGAATCGCTGCGGCAATTCGATCTAAAAGCATCACGGTTAATGCCCGCCATTCAACGATCGCTTCAGATCCAGGCAAGTGGCTTTCCTGAAGGATATCCTCCCTGGCGACTTGGATCAATCCCATATCCAGGCATAATCCACCATTGCGATATTCTGGCAATCCCGTCATCTCCTCTAATCCAGTTATTTCTACGCCGAGTTCTTGGAGGGGTTCTAGCAGCGAGTAGGTTAACCACTGGGATAGTTTGTGGAATGGGATATAGCGATCGCTCTGTTTCTCCCCCCCTAATGCTGGATGAATCCACACATCCCCTAAGTTTACTCCTGTAATGGTCACGCGCCCAGGCCAAATTTCCCCAATTCCCTCTAAAACCGCACTTAGTACCAAGGATGCAGGTAACTGAGTAAATGTACTTAATTTATTTGGTAGCAGATAATCAACTAAGTTGCCGGGGCGCGGGTTTTCGTCGCCAAAAAATAGCGGATTTTGAGTTAGCACTTCTCCCAAGCGTTGCAGCAATTTAACGCGACCCTCTAAACCTACTAACGGGTTTTCTGAACTGACTTGAAATCCTTGGGCTAGCTTTTGTATTGTTAGTGCTTTTAGTGCTAGTGCATCTGCTTGTAAAGGTTGTTCTGGGTTACTAGAAAAAGCACCTTGACAAAACATCCTAAAACTCGCTACTGCCAACCCTTCGGAACGGCGAAATATTTGTCCAGTTTCTTGTTCGTAATATTGCCAATCTGCACCCGCTCCCGCATCTAGTAAAACGCTGATAATGGCTAGATCGAATTTGAGTTTCGCTGTTTCAATTGGTGTTAAATCTAGCTCTAATTTGGCAAGGCGCGAACTATCCCCCACCTCGAAATGTCGCCAGCGACTGTGAAAAGGGATATTTAAATCGGGATAATTTTCCCGCATCACGCCGATAACGTAATCCGCTGTTTTGTCTAAGTTGGATAAGTCGCAGCGAAAGTAATTGAGTTGGCGATCGCACGCTAATTTAAATATGCGATCGCACCTTTCCCTAATCGCCGCCGGGGTTCTCAAGTATGCGATCGTTTCTTGGTCATTCATAAAGCAAAACCCTTCGTTAACACCAGTAGGGACACGGCATCAGTAAGCTTTGTCACCAGCACAAAATTCCTCGGTTGCCGTGTCCCTACCAATGGTTCAGATGCAACCCGATTTGATATTAACGTAAGTTGCTAGTTATCTCAAACAAACTGCTAATGGCTAATGGCTAATGGCTAATCCGAGTAAAAACTCTTTAATCGTTATTCCTTACTGAGCCAAGAAACTGGCGAATCGTCACCAGCTGATAAAAACTGAGACTATCGCCAGCGTTGGTACAAAGTCGTTACCAGATTTAATCGAAGACTAATCAGTTGTTGCGATCGCTCGGAATTCGCTTGGTGACGATGCTCATAACTTCCCCATTGGGAGCAGGCATGAGGAAACTCCATTCGCTCACCTGGGCGAAATTGAGCTTGTAAAGCCAACGAATCGTGTAACTGACTCCATAGTGCGAGCCAAAAACCATTACCCTGACAAGCTCGCGATCGCCCAAGCGAGCTGGTAGAGTATCAAGACCAGGAATCACCGAAGGTAAAGTGTCGCCACCCCCAGGCACGAAGCCCACAGTTTGCGCGTAAACCATTTGCGGCGGGAAACTTAGTACCGTTCCCCACCCGAAGCCAAAGTTTGTCATGATTAATGTACCTCTTGATTTATCTCTTGTAGGTGGCGATCGCATTTAGCTGTCCAGGCGTGGTGCGATCGCTTTGTTTTGAGTTGATATTGGAGAGCCACCAACCTCTGTGCAGCAGGTTGGCAGGTTGGCACCTAGTCTAATTGGGGTCTAATGTGGGTCTATGAAGTGAATATATCATAGGATTTACTAAATGGGTCATTTTTGTGGCAAAAATGTGATGATCGGAAAATACGTTGTGGTTAAACCATCAGTGGCAAGAAAAGACGAGCGGTTGCTTGTGGCACCTTTGGGCGAATACTACGATGACTTGCTGGCTGTGTACGCCTTTGTTGCTGACCGAACCAGGTCAACTCAAGGAAATTTTCTCCTGTGCGAGAAACTTCGAGAGGAAGCACCCAAGGTTAGGGAAAGCGTCGCGTACCTTGCCAAAAAAAGAGGCATAGAACCGGAAAAGCTCTGGAATCAAATCCTTAAAGGGGAAGCGAAGAAGATATCGCCTGAAGAAATCGTGGAAAGCTAGCGCCGATCAACCCAATAAAAAAAGCCGCCCCAACCCTGGGGCAGTTCTATGTTTTTTAACCTAGATCAAACAGGACTTACGCACGCGGGGCCAAAAACCCGGTTTCTGCGTCAATATCGCGGCTCTAAACCGACGATTTTTCATAGAAACCGGGTTTTTTGCGTAAGTCCTATCAAACAGAAAAAACCCCAGGTTGCAGGTTGGGGTGAAAACAATAGGGAGAAATCAATGAGTGAGGTTGTTAACTCTGGTGAAAACTCTGATATTCCTAGCTGACTAAAGTCGCGGCTACACAAACGAAGACCGCCTGCGCGGTCTTTAAGAATAAGGGGGTCGTTAACCCGGATTTGGTATGATATGATGTCCGTTGAATTGCCCATAATAAAAAAATTTCACAGAGTAGTTGCGTAGGGACACGGCATGAGAGATATCTCAGATAAACAATGGACGTTAATAATGCCGTGTCCCGGCTCACAGAGTAGTTGCGTAGGGACACGGCATGAGAGATATCTCAGATAAACAATGGACGTTAATAATGCCGTGTCCCGGCTTCTGATTACGGGTAATCTTAAGGAATGATATGACGCAGAGAAACCGGATTTCTATTGATTAATCTATGCAAAAACCCGGTTTCTAAGAGCTTCGCTAATCTGCCAAATTTCTACCTTTAATTTCTGCCAACATTGCCGCATCGGGTACGATATCTGGCGTGTAATAACCAGCGGCTTTTTTGGCAGCAATTTCTACCTGTGCATCTTCTGGAATCCAATCTTCTGGAATGGGAATGCGTTCAATTACATCAATTCCAGAATTGACGATCGCATTGTATTTCATATCGCTCATCGAGACTAAGCGATCGATGCGAGTTATTCCCAACCAGTGCAGTATATCTGGCATTAATTCTTGGAAGCGCATATCTTGCACCCCGGCGACGCATTCGGTGCGAGCAAAGTAGGCATCAGCGCGATCGCCTCCTTCCTGGCGCTTGCGGGCATTGTAAACCAAAAACTTGGTGACTTCCCCTAACGCCCTGCCTTCTTTCCGCAAGTATACGATTACACCCGCTCCCCCTGATTGTGCCGTCTGGATGCAAACTTCAATTCCATGCACTAAATAAGGGCGACAGGTGCAAATATCCGACCCAAACACATCTGAACCGTTGCACTCATCGTGGACTCGCACGGCTAGGGGTTTGTTGGGTTCTGTAATAGCTGCTACATCACCAACGATATACACCGTAGTTCCACCGATGGGGGGTAAAAAAGCGTGCAAATCCGGGCGCGTTACCAGTTCGGGGAACATTCCCCCCGTTTGCTGAAATAGAATGCGGCGCAAATCGCTTTCTTGTACGCCAAGTCGCTGGGCAATTCCCGGTAAGTACCAAACTGGGTCGATGGCAGCTTTTGTTACCACCAAGCTACCGTTGCTTTTTAAGATCTCGCCGTCAACTTGCAAGCGCCCTTTGGCAATGCAATCTTGCAATTCGGGCAGGGTAATGTGCGCTTTGGTAATCGCGATCGTGGGGCGAATATCGTATCCTTGTTCGTAATACTCGGCGTATGCTTCTCCCACCATCGCCCCAAACGGATCGAGGGAAACAATTTTTTGCGGATCGAACCAACTCGGATATGGCCCAATTTCGACAACGGGGGCGGTATTGGTCAAATCTGCCCGATGATTGCTTTGCAGCGTGCCAGAAGCGATCGCTAGCGCCCGATATACTGCATAGGAACCTGAGTGGGTGCCAATAACGTTACGATGGGCAGCGTTTCCCAATGTCCCTACGATCGGCCCTCGTTGCAGCGGATCTTGCTCTCCCCAACGTATCGGTATCGGTTTCGCCCCGGATCTGCCAGGGTGGGAAGTTAAAACGATGTGCTTGTGCTTAGAGACTGATGTTGGTTGTTGCATATCAAGTTCTCCAGAAGATGCACCGAAGATTAGCTCAATTTGTCAAGTATGCCAAATCTTGTCGCGCGATCGCCCTCTAGCCAAATCAAAAATTGTGCCTGCTTTCACACTTTGCCACTTTTATAGTACATTTGTCTTGGTAAAGTACAACCCCAGCAGCCTGGTGCGTTACCCAGGCTGTTTTTTTCTTGCACAAAGCTATTTTTTCATAGCCAAATTTTTATCAAGTGAGGCAGCAGCCCACGGTTAACGTTCCCAGGCGGGAGCCTGGGAACTAGAAGGGAGCGGGAGATGGTTGTTTTTGAGTGTAAAGATGATCGCAATAGAGCGCCCATGCAGCGCCAAATATACCAGTGAGGGAAGATGCGATCGCAGCTGAAACTCCCCATCCCATTGGCCCAAACCAATCTGTAATTTCACATAATATTGCTGAGGTTACTTTAGACACAATATAAGCCGTTCCTGTTGCCGCTACGGTGACTAACCCAATTTCTGCCAGCATTTCTAAAAGCGCCTTTCTGGTTAAATCTTCCTCAAAATAGATTTTCCATATCGTGGTATACATCAGCACATCAGAAGCCGTTAAAACCAATTGTTTGGGAAGTTCTACACCGGGAGTTGGTGCAGCGGAGGCGGTACCGCTACCAACTGCGTAACCCGCAATTGCTAAGGCAGCTTCTAACCTTTTTTTACCCAGATTGCTCACAGTTTTATCTCCTGCGATCGCGCAAAGCTATGTCTACTTTACCAAGTGATAGAACTTTCTGACTCGCCGCGTCAACTTGAGTGAGACAATATTGAGAGAGTGCTAAATCAGAGATGGAGAAGCTATGACTATTCAAGTAGGCGATAAAATTCCATCGGTCAATTTGTTAACGATGACCGTTGATGGGCGTCAAACGATATCTACCGACGAATTATTCAAAGGGAAAAAAGTAGTCTTATTTGCAGTTCCCGGTGCGTTTACGCCCACCTGTTCCGAACAGCATTTGCCTGGTTTTATTACCTATGCCGATGAAATTAAAGCTAGAGGCGTCAATACCATCGCTGGCATCGCAGTTAACGATGTGTTTGTGATGGATGCTTGGGGGAAAAGTCAGAATGTCGGCGATAAAATAATGATGCTTGCCGATGGGGACGGTGAATTTACCAAGGCACTGGGGTTAGAATTAGACTTGCGCGGCAAGGGTTTGGGCGTGCGATCGCAACGCTACGCCATGATAGTTGAAGACGGTATCGTCAAATCTCTGCAAATCGATCCACCTAAAACATTTGCAATCAGCAAAGCTGAAGCTGTTTTAGAAAGACTGTAGAGAATTTGAGATTTGAGATTTCAGATTGCAGATTGAGCGGATTTGAGATTTGAGATTTCAGATTGCAGATCGATCAAATTTGAGATTTGATATCATGTCCGATAGCAGCGGAATTATATGGTTAATGGTGTTGTAGGGG
>DNGJ01000391.1 GCA_003486305.1 Cyanobacteria bacterium UBA11371 | reverse complement strand
TGCTGTGGGACAATTAGCACAGGGAAAAATAACGGAGAAACAAAATACTTTACCCACAATAGAACATCCATTGAGAAGAGCGGCAGAATTAAAAGCAAGAAGGGGATTGAGGTCTAATCCGATCCGCAAATTATTGTTTAATTGGGTGCTGAAAAATACCCGGCATCGCGTGCGCGATCGCGAAAATTTACGCTTTGAACGCACCCGCGTTTTTGGTCGCGCCCGTCGGGTATTTGTAGAATTAGGCAAGCGGTTTTATGCGCTGAATTTACTCGACGATTCCCGGGATATTTTTTACTTAGAAGTCGAGGAAATATTGGGATATATTGAAGGTACGGCTACCTGTACGGATTTGAAAGGATTGGTAAGGGTAAGAAAGGCAGAATTTGCCAAATATAGGGAAATGCCAGTATTGAGCGATCGCTTTGAAACCCGGGGCATTGTTTATCAAGGATTGCAACTGAAAAACAATCTTTCCCCCTCCCCCATTACCGATTCTTACTTGCAAGGAATTGGCTGTTCTCCCGGATTGGTAAAAGGTGCTGTGCGCGTAATTTCCGATCCAAAACAAGTCATAGGAGAAGATAAAGGCGAACCCCTAAAACCAGGTACAATTTTAGTAGCAGAACGCACAGATCCGGGTTGGATTTTACTCTTTCCCGCCGCCGCTGGTTTGTTAGTAGAAAGAGGTAGCTTGCTGTCTCATGCTGCTATTGTCGCCCGCGAATTAGGAATTCCCGCCATTGTCTCTATTCCCGGCGTTACCCAATGGTTAAAAGACGGCGATTGGGTAGAATTAGATGGCAGTACCGGAAGAGTTTGCAAAATTAAGAATGGGTAATTGGTAATTGGTAATTGGTGATTGGTAATTGTTGATCTGTGGGAAAGGTAATACTCTCATGACTTACGCAACGTCTCTATATGTAGTAACGCACCATCTCCACTGACTGGCAAGTTGGGTTTCGTTCCTCAAGCCAACCTACAATCTAAAATCTCAAATCTGAAATAGTTTAATGCCCAGTGAAATCGCACTTACTGCCAATTTTTCTCATATCCGTTACGCTCAATGTTGGGAAGATGCGGATATTCTTCTAGATGCGCTTGATATTCAATCTCACCACGTTTGTTTGTCCATCGCTTCTGCTGGAGACAATACGCTAGCAATGCTTAGTCGCAGTCCAAAACGGGTAATTGCAGTTGATTTAAATCCCGCTCAAATTGCTTGTTTGGAACTGCGAGTAGCAGCTTATCGAGAATTAACACATCCAGAATTGTTAGTGTTAATCGGCTCGAGAAACTCATTAGAGGAAACCGAAGAAAATGATGCCAAAGTTGCTAAACTTAGAATTGATCTGTACCGCCGCTGTCGCTTGCAACTATCGCCCAATACTCGGGAATTTTGGGATGTTCGTTTGAATGCGATCGCACAAGGAATCGGTACGCTTGGAAAGTTCGAGCATTATTTAACAGTATTCCGTCGCTACATCCTGCCTTTAATTCACAGTCGCGAGGATATCATCGCCTTCCTGCGCGAAGATAACGCAGAAAAACGAAAAATTTTCTACGAAAAGCGCTGGAATAATTGGCGATGGCAGCTTTTATTTAGAGGGTTTTTCTCGCAATTTGTCCTGGGGCGAATGGGAAGAGATCCGAGTTTCTTCAAATATGTCGAAGATAATATCGCCTCGCATCTTTTGCAACGTACCCGCTATGCGCTTACCACTTTAAATCCTGCTAAAAATCCCTACCTGCATTGGATTGTCATGGGACAACACTTAAACGTGCTTCCCTACGCCCTACGTCCTGAAAATTTCGAGGCGATTCGTACTAACCTCGATTGTTTAGAATGGCACTGTATCGCCCTTGAAGATTTTTTAGATACATTGCAAGAATCCACTATCGATCGCTACAACTTGAGCGATATTTTTGAATTAATGTCTGTAGATAACTATCATCAACTGCTAAAAAAACTGGTACGAGTGGGGCGCAGCAAAGGTCGATTAGCTTATTGGAATCTCTTAGTTTCTCGCAAACGTCCAGATTCAATGGCTCATTGCTTGCGACCTTTAAGCAATCTGGCTCATCATCTTTATCAACAAGATAAAGTGTTTTTTTACAAAAAGTTTATTGTGGAAGAAATTATTTAATTGGTAATTGCGTTCCCAGGCAGAGCCGGGGAACGAGGGTAATTGGTAATTGGGGGGAAGTTTTTTATGCAAGAGATAGAAACAGCCGATGCTCATTGGGTTTTGATTGGGGATGATAGTAGCGATCGCAACATCATCGGACGTTGTTCTTTATGGTGGAAAAATACGCCACCCTACCTCAATCACCGCGTCGGATTTATCGGTCATTATGCAGTACAAGATGCAGCGACAGCTACTCGACTTTTACAGCAAGCTTGCGAACAATTAGCCGCGTTTGGCTGTACTCTGGCAATAGCTCCCATTGATGGTAATACTTGGCAGCGCTATCGACTGCTGACAAAACGAGGTACGCACCCTGTTTTCTTTCTAGAACCGGATAATCCCGATGATTGGCCTAGTCATTTTTTAGACCAAGGATTTACACCGCTGGCTCAGTACAGTTCGGCGTTGAATTCAAATTTAAGTTATGTAGATCCGCGTCTAGAGCGGGTAGAAAGTCGATTGCACAAGGCAGGTGTGGAAATTCGCCCGCTAAACTTGCAGCGGATTGAGCAAGAACTGCATGGGATTTATCAGGTAGCGATCGCCAGCTTCCGCAGTAATTTTCTTTACACTCCCATCACAGAAGCCGCATTCGTTGCCCAGTACCTTCCCCTATTACCCTATCTCAATCCGGAGTTAATACTAATAGCAGAAGACAACCACAAACCCGTCGGATTTCTATTTGCAATTCCCGACTGGCTGCAAGCACAACGAGGAGAAAATGTCAATAGTATTATTATTAAAACAGTTGCAGTTTTGCCCAAACGAATTTACGCAGGTTTGGGTAATTTATTAGTAGCAAAATGTCAAACTCGCGCCTACGAAAAAAATTTTACCCGTGCGATTCATGCATTAATGCACGATGCCAATCCGTCGCGTAATTTAAGTCGCCGCTATGCTCAAACAATCCGCCGCTATACGCTATTTGCTAAACCGCTGTGGTTGCAAAAAATGTAACGGCTTACACTGTTTGGTTGCAGGGGTGGCAGATTAGAAAAGCAACGCCTAGAGTGAAAATAAATACCGATGAATCGTTTACTGGCTATTGGTTTAAGCTTATACTTGCTGAATCTGACAGTGCCCTATCCGGTGATGGCGCAAGAACAAGGACAATCTCAACGTCCGATAGTGCGATCGCTCTCTGTAACAGGTCGCGGTGAGGAAACAATCCCCGCTACCATCGCTTTGGTGCAGTTGGGTGTGGAAGTCCAAGGTAAAAATGCTACCACAGTACAGCAAGAGGTAGCGCGACGCTCGTCTGCGGTAGTCGAGTTGTTGCGATCGCGCAACGTAGAAAAACTGCAAACCACTGGTATCAGACTTAATCCCAACTACAGCTATGAAAACAACGTGCAGCGCCTGACAGGATACACCGGCGTCAACACCGTGAGCTTTCGCATCGATACCCAGCGAGTGGGAAATTTACTCGATGAAGCCGTTAATGCCGGGGCGACGCGCATCGACGGGATTAGTTTTGTTGCCAGTGAAGATGCGATCGCTACCGCCCGACAACAAGCCCTGCGCGAAGCCACCCTAGACGCCCAACAACAAGCAGATGTGGTTTTAACCACGTTAAACCTATCCAGGCAAGAAGTTATTGGCATCCAAATCAACAATGCTTTTGCACCCCCACCACCATTCCTTCCTCGTGCGATCGCTCCTGGTATGGGCGATATAGCTGCAAGAGAACTGTCTACCCCAGTAATTGGCGGCGAACAGCGAATCGAAGCTACCGTTACCCTACAAATTCGTTATTAATAACCAGTTGGGGCACGGCAGAAAATCATTTT
>DNGJ01000203.1 GCA_003486305.1 Cyanobacteria bacterium UBA11371 | reverse complement strand
TTAGGGATTGAAACAATATTATATAGATTGCAGTCCATTTTAATGGACTTTCGCTATGAGCCGTGGAATTGATTCCACGGCGGGTGATTTGACTGACGCAAGATCTAAGTCTAAGAACTAATTTGACGCAGTTTCATCGCCTGAAAAATACTTAAAACATCGTGCGTCCATTTAGGTAAAATCAACGTCATGGCAATCTCTTCAATTGTGTGGATAATCCCGGCAATTATTGCCAGCCACAGGGTTAATCCAGCATAATTAAATCCAAATAAAGCAATCGTCGCAATAAACAACGTGATGCCCCAAAATTTGGCTGAATAGGTATGATAGGAAGCGGGTTTTCCATATTTGGCTAAATTAACTATCCACCAAATTAATTGGGCAAATGCGATTAAACTTAATGGAGTTGAAAAAGCGATAATTTTATCCGGATGCACTAGCCACGCGCTGATACAAATACATAAATAAAGAATCACATCTGCCCAGCTATCAGATTGCCGCAATTTTGCATTGCTGACGCCAATTCGACGGGCAATGACGCCATCGAAGATATCTGAGAAAAAGGCATAAACAAATCCCAGGATAAACCAAATACTGGTGCTGCCATCAATGGCATCCCATAACAGTAAAGGACTGATAACGAAGCGCGTGTAAACGAGGAATTGAGGCAGGAATTGCAGCAATGAGGAATTTCTGTAAACTGGGGTTTCCATGTTGGGCAACAACTATCTATATCCCCAGTTTTGCTGGTGTTTTAAGTCAAATAGGGTAAGTACGTGCCAGTTGTTAAAAAGTCTACCTGCTCTTTCTAGTGAAGAGGAATACCCATAAAGCAAATGCTAACCCACTTGCTGTGATGGCGATTAACGGGAATTTCATTTGGCGAATGGCGATCGCAACGAATGCCCAGACAAACACCAAGGGGTAAGCGACATCTCTGCGCTGTTGAATAATTATAGCTGCGATCGCTCCCCCGATAACCAGCATTATTACCGTCCACACTTGGGGACTGATGCCCCATCCATTCCAGTTTACGCTGTAGAGAGCAGTTGCCACGTTTACTATTGTTGCAACGCTAATCCAAGCAAAATAGATACTCAAAGGAATATGCACCAACCATTTTTCCTTTCTAGATACTCGGTTTTTTCCAATTCCCAAACGCAGGTATATCAGCATCAGCGGTATTAAAATTCCCAGCATTGCTACGAGGGAAAGGATAAAAAATCCATACTGAAATAGAAATACCCAAGCAATCTGAGATAGGCTAGCAATTGTTATCAAATATCCGATTTTTCGCAGATGCGGGTTTCTTCTTTGGTCGGGTAATCCTTGATAAATGCCAAAGCTAACTAACCCTAGATAAATCAGTCCCCAAATCGCAAAAGCATAGTTAGCAGGCGTGATTAGCACATCGCGGAATGTCGTATTAGAAATTTCCCCTATGGTTACTCCATTGGGTGGATTGATATTCGTATACACGTTGAGTCCCAAGGCGGCAAGGATAGCCCCTAAATTTATCCCTTGCCGGATAGTATCGGAGTTGAAACGTTGGGTAATGGTGTTCATATTCGTTTCTAAGTTTTTGCTATTGCTCTTTTAAATTTTTTTTGACGTACCGCAAGTTGTTAGTTATAAGTGTCTGCTGTGGAGAAAACATAGATCCTATTTCAAGTCGGCATAATGTCATCTAGCCGCAGTTCTAAATTACGAAATAGATAAGAAGTAATAGGATCTCCCAAGCGATATTGTTGCTGCTGGTACGCGCCATTAACTAACTGGCAGACTGTGAAAGTCGGTTGCTTTGGATTGCCGATAAATTGGAAACCACCCAAGCCCCTAAAGTCCACACTCCAATATTCGGGGATATTCAACAAAGCGTATTCTTCCACTTTTCTGGCATAATCATCTTGCCAATTGGTGCTGACCACTTCAGCAACAAGCTTAATCGTACTACCATTACAGATTGCTGGTTCTTTTTGCCAAAGTGGTTCGCTACTCAGTTCTGCTTTATCTAAAACAACTACGTCAGGACGCAGCGCTGTAGCTTCAGCATATAATGGTTTTATCAGACAAGTTTTTGGCACCAACCAGTTGAAATTATTCCGAAAAATTTCGACATAGATTCTACCCGCAATACTCCCCGCAACAGCTTCGTGAGGGCCAGTAGGTTCCATGTCTCTGAGTTCTCCATCAATTAGTTCGTAGCGTGTATTATCTCCATATTGGGCGATAAACTCCTCAAAGTTAAGTAGTTTGCGTGGGGTGTAGGTCATTTGTCATGTTTTGAGGGAACGTAACTTAATTATAAATCCGTCGGGGCGGATTGAATTTCGTTATCTGTTTTCCCCATCGGTGATATCATATCCGGTCGATTACCCATCATCGGTAGCCGGGACACGGCACGATCAAAGTTATCTGTTTATGCGAGATATCTCTGATGCGTCCCTACGCAACGACAGAGCGAAGTTTTTTTATTATGGGGGATTCAACGGACATCATATGATTGGTCTAACCCGCCCCGACAAATTTTTATGTGGTAGAAGGAGTTGCCGAATCTTGCTTTTCACTGGCAAAGAATTTCTGGGTTATCCAACTGGTGAGGATGTGAGATAACAATCCCATTGGGCCAGCAAATAGACACAATGCGAGAGAATGGGTAGTAAATACTCCGGTTTTTTGTCCTTCCCAATAAATCCAGCGACCGATAAATAAATCCATCACCAAAAAGTGAACCCAACCCGTTGCGGTGACAGTTTCATTGCTAAAAGCTTTGGCAAGATCGGACAATTGCGGACTCGATAAAGCTTGAGCATTTTCGGGGGTAATTGAAGTAGCAAATAAATAAATGTACAATCCTGCCAGTGCGACAAATGGCAGATAAGATTCCATGATTTTGCGGGTGATTCCCCAATTGGGCAGGATAATCATTAAAGCCCAAAAAGGTAATACGAATATGTTAGCGATGTCGAACAGTTGAGAAATCATTCTTTGGGTTGGTAATTGGTAATGGGTAATTGGTAATGATATTAAGTCCTTTAGCAAAGGTAGTGCAAGTGTTTTTGACGGGAGTAGGGGCGGGTTTTACGAGAGATACTTTGCTAGTAGCGCCAAGTATAAGTAAACCCGCCCCGCTTTTTGCTACCGATGCAACCGGACATGATACGAGTCATTCGTTGATTATTGGTTTTCCTCCAATCGCCCATGACCAATGACCAATTACCCATTACCCAATTTATTGTTGTGCCATTTGCCGAAATGTGGCAATGGGGATGGCCCAACTTAAGGCTTCCATTTGCTGGTAGAGTTTTCGCGAGGGGACGCTACCGTCGGCGAAGGTGTATACTTCTATACCTTGGGGTGGGAATTTCAGCCTTCCGTTAATGCCGATTAATTGTCCGTTGGCGTCTAAAACTGGGCCGCCGCTCATGCCTTGTTCGATTTCGTTGGTGTATCCTAGCTGGTAGCCTCT
>DNGJ01000386.1 GCA_003486305.1 Cyanobacteria bacterium UBA11371 | reverse complement strand
GACAATTTAAATCAACCCGCCCCCCAAAGCGATCGCACCCACAATGTAGGGGCGACTCGAGCAGACAATTTAAATCAACCCGCCCCGCAAGGCGATCGCACCAAACAACCATCCCCCCATACCTGGCGACAAGCACCAAGGGCGCAGCGTTGGCAACCTTTGCCCGTTAACGTCGGGTTTAAACCGGATCTGACTCAATTGTGGGGAGTGCAGATTGTCACAGCGATCGCTCTATTTTGGCTGCTTCGTCTCGTCCTCGAGTTCGGCGCTGCGATTACGAATGATTTATTCATTAGGTTGCCCTATTTAGAACCAATTCAAGCTTTCTACGACTTCTACTACCAACCCACTTTACCCCTGCTGATTGGGTTGGCAATTCTGCTGGTATTGTCTCCCTGGTTAATCGATGCACTGCTAAAGCTGTTTTACGGTCACAAGTCTTTGTCAGTGGAAACGCTCAAAACCCACAGTCAGGAAGCCGTTAGAGTTCTGCAACGCCTCTGCCGCGAACGCCGCATACCCGTACCGAAGTTAGGTATTTTACCGACAGATGCTCCTTTGGCGCTCACCTATGGCAATTTACCCAATACGGCTCGGATTGTAGTCAGTCAAGGATTGTTAAAGCACTTGACAGATGAGGAAATTGCTGCTATATACGCCGCCCAATTGGGTCATATCCTGCGCTGGGATTTTGTGCTGATGTCACTAGGCGTTCTAATTATCCAAATACCTTACACGGTATACAGGCTAGTCGCGCAATGGGGCGAACGGTGGGAAGGACCAATTTTGCGGGGAACAACGGGGGCGATCGCACAAATCGCTTACGCTATCTATTGGCTGCTGCGGTGGCCTTTGGTATGGTTATCCAGAATTAGGATTTATTTTAGCGATCGCATCTCCTGTGACGCTACCGGCAATCCCAACGGACTCAGCCGCGCCATACTTAAAATTGCCATCGGCATTGCTAAAGATATTGAGCAACAAGGCAAAACCAGCTGGCTTTTGGAAGGCTTTGACCTGCTAATGCCTTTGGGATATCGGCAAGCGATTGGTTTGGGTAGCGTTCACGCTTATACTGCGTTTGAACCCGTGCTGGCGTGGGATGTTCTCAATCCTTACAGTCGATGGCTGGCATTCAACAATTCCCATCCTTTGACGGGCGATCGCTTACAGTTATTATCCCGCTACGCCCGTCACTGGAAACTCGAAACCGAGCTTAATTTCAGTTCAAGAGCAGAACAGCCTCGCCCTAACTCAGCATTCCGACTGCAAGCCGCCCCCTACTTTGGCATTCTGATTGGTTTAATTCTGGGAGCGTTACTTTGGCTTGTGGGCGAAGTTGGCAGCATAGCAAGAATTCGGTTAATATCCTGGCTTTTGTACGATTATTGGTGGTTTATGCTGGGATTTGTGCTATCTGGCTTTAGTATCGGCACTTTATTACGGATTAATTCTTTTTTTCCCGATATCACGCCTTCTACCAGAGCAGATGAAACCGCTTTGCCAGACCTGCTAGCCAATCAGGATGCCCTACCGATAGATAGCCAGCCTGTGCGTTTTCCAGGAAAGCTTTTGGGGCGTCCCGGTATCGCCAATTGGCTGGGACAAGACTTAATTTTACAATCGCGCGCCGGATTGGTTAAACTACACTACCTTTCTTGGCTTGGTCCGATAGGGAATATCCTCCTGGGAAAAAACCGTCCGAGCCATTTAATTAATCGCTCGGTTACTGTATCCGGCTGGTTTCGTCGGGGCGCTACCCCCTGGATCGATATTGATGCGATCGCTACCTCCACCGGCAAAACCAGTCCCAGCGGTCATCCCGTCTGGTCTACGATTTTAGCCACCGGCTCCGCTGTTGTGGCTGCTTACATCATCTTGAAAGGCGGCTTCTAGTACCCCAGCCAGATCGAAGCTGCTCTTTTGTTAAAAAATGTTGCAATTTCTCACGGTTTTTGTTACATTTATTTACATAAAGATTTGATCCGGACGCGCGAGGCAGTTTTCAAGCAGAGTCTTGGTATCAGGTTTTCCTCCTCCCAACACAGCAGAAGCTCAGCCAGCCACAGCGGGGGCTGGTTTTTGTTTACCTGCGTGTATCGAAGAGCAATCGCAGATGGGGATTAACCCTCCAAAGTGACAGACAAAGTTGAAATCTATCCAGAGAACTGGTTTCCTAAGCTATGGCGTGATATTTTAATTATTAGTGTCAACATCTAAAGCCACCGAAATAAGGACAAGAAACCTGACTTTTCTGTGCCTACTCACGAGTCTTATGCTTGAAAGTCAGGCAAAACATCTTAGGCTTTCAATATTAAACAGCGTTTTTTCATGCAGCGATCTGTGTAGTGGTTTGGCTAGAGGAATACAACGAGTGGTTTGTTGCGGCAAGTGTAAATCCGGTTTGTCCTCAGCCAAAGCTGTTGTGGGCGCTGGCAACTGAGTTTTTTTCCATCCCTATCTGGAGGTATCTTCGTCATGTCCATTCGTCTTTATGTAGGCAATCTGCCTAAAGAAGAGATCGATCGCAACGAACTGCAAGCGGTTTTCGCTGAGGCGGGTAACAATATCTCGACCAAGTTGATCAAAGACCGCAAAACCGGCAAATGTAGGGGTTTCGGTTTCGTCACCGTACCCAATGACGAACAGGCAGATCAATTCATTGAAAAGTTCAATGGGTTTATGTTCCGAGACAGTGCGATCAAAATTGAAAAAGCATTGCCTCGAGCTAAAGGTCAACAAGGGGAAGAGGAAGCAAAACCAGTTAGCGATCGCCCATCCACCACCCCCACCCCCAGCACCAGCAATTCTGGCGGTGGCGGTGGCGGTGGCGGTGGCGGCGGTAGCAGCCGTCGTAACAATAAAAAATCTCGCCGTCCCAGCGGTAGCACCACCTCAACCAGCACTTCTTCTGATTCGGTTCAACCCGATCCCCGTTGGGCACAAGCGTTAGAAGAGTTAAAGCAGCGTTTGGCAGCCCAAACAACCAATCCCTAGAGGTGATTTTTACACAAAATTCCCCTGACCTCCCCCTTTTTCAGGGGGAAAGCACGCAAGGCTAAAAGAGTCTGCATTTGTTGCATTTGCAGGCTCAGCCTTCGGCTAGGGGTCAAAATTGTAAAAGTTTTCCCGCCGCGCCAGCACCGTTTTAAGGCTGGTGTGAGTTGTCAGCGATCGCTTGCAATCCGCTGTATTTTTGGCGATTGACCGCTGACTCTACGCCCTTTCTATCAAATTTTCCCAGGCTGGAGAAATTCTCCAGCTTTTTTAATCTAAAATTTAAAATTTTAAATGGTTTAAAGCCCGTGCAGCGAAAGTATGCTCTTGTTCACGAATGGTTGACGCCCAAAGCTACCGGCGGTTCAGAACTGGTAGTGCGGGAAATTTTAAACAGCATCGATGCAGACGTTTATGCCCTAATCGACTTTGAATCTACCAACCAAGATAGCTATCTATTCCAGCGTAGGATTGGTACGACCTTTCTGCAACACTTTCCATTTGCTCGCAATGGCGTGCAAAAATACCTGCCCTTGTTGCCTTTAGCGATCGAACAGTTAGATTTACGCGAATATGATGTCATTCTCTCGTCTTCTCACACCGTAGCCAAAGGAGTGCTGACGAGTCCGTACCAGTTGCATATTTGTTACTGTCACGCTCCCATGCGCTTTGCTTGGGACTTGACGTTTGATTACCTAGACAGCAGTTTAATGGGTCGAGGCGTCCAAGGCATTTTAACCCGGTATTTGCTGCATCGATTGCGTCAGTGGGATGCACTGACGGCGAATCGGGTGGATTACTTTATCGCCAATTCCAAGCATACGGCGGCTCGCATCTGGCGCTGTTACCGCCGCGAAGCAGAGGTGATTTACCCGCCAGTAAATATTGACCGATTTCCCTTTCAGGAGAATAAAGAAGATTTTTACCTCACCGTTTCTAGGTTGGTGAGTTATAAGCAAGTTGATTTAATTGTCAAGGCGTTTAATCAGATGGGACGCCCGCTGGTAGCGATCGGAACTGGGCCACAATTGGATATGATTCGCCGATTGGCGAAACCGAACGTGCAGGTGCTGGGAGAGCAGCCAGATGCGGTGGTAGAGCGATACATGTCGGGGGCGAAAGCGTTTATCTATGCTGCTTGCGAGGATTTTGGCATTGCGCCGGTAGAAGCTCAAGCTTGCGGTACGCCAGTTATCGCCTACGGTGCAGGAGGAGCGTTAGAAACGGTGCGGGATATGCGGGAAGACCCAGATAAAGGCACGGGTTTGTTATTTCCTTTGCAGAGCGAAGCGGCTTTAGTGGAAGCGGTGGAGGCGTTTGAGGGGTATCGAGGGAAGTTTAAGCCAGAGCGGGCGCGATCGCTTGCCTGTTCATTTGCCCCTACAATCTTTAAACAACGTTACCT
Source organism: Cyanobacteria bacterium UBA11371 (assembly GCA_003486305.1). GTDB lineage: Bacteria > Cyanobacteriota > Cyanobacteriia > Cyanobacteriales > Aerosakkonemataceae > Microseira. The sequence continues at coordinate 17,885 of DNGJ01000386.1, read as the reverse complement.
CGCTTTTCTAGAGAGCTGCGAACAAAAATTTCAGTCTCGGTTGAAACTTTGAAGTTAGCTTCAACGGCTCCGCGAGAGTCCCCAGGTGAGCGCTTTCGCAACCTGGGGAGGGATAGCGACTAAAGATGGGGGTACCGCTACGCAAAAGCAAGCTACGATGCCTCCATCTTTAGTAATTTCATGGTATGATTGTTCGGCATTATTCACACATTGAAAATGTCTCAAGTTCTCACGGTTAGCTGCAAGCTTGAAGTATCGCCTCATCAGGTTGAAAAACTTGACGCGGTACTTCGTGCCTTTGCAAACTGCTGTGAGTACGTTAACAAAAACACCGACCCAAAGCTGACCAACCAGATAGCCGTACAGTCTTTGATTTACAAAGAAGCGCGAGATTATTCGGGAATGTCGGCTCAGATGACAATTCACGCCATTCGTAGGGTTTGCGCTAACCGTAAAACTGCCAAGCAGAAGAATCGGCCTGTTAAAGGGTTCGCTCCTACCAGTGCCACTTATGACGCTCGAACTTTCACTTTCAGAGAAAAAGCAAAGACGGTTAGTTTGACCATGCTTAAGGGAAGAGAAAAATTCCCGTTGCACATTGGGAACTATCAGCGTCATCTGTTGACTGGTAAAAATCCCAAATCGGCAGTATTGGTTAAGCGCAAAGATGGCGCTTACTATCTGCAAATTCAGCTTGAACAACAGCTACCTATTCCAGAACAAACCGATAAAGTTCTTGGAGTTGATTTGGGTCGTACAGACATTGCCGTTACCTCGGAAGGAGAAAAGTTCAGTGGAAAACAGATAACTCAAGTTAGAGACAAATACACCCGTGTTAGGACTTGGTTGCAACGAAAAGCGTCTAAAGGCACAAGAAGTAGTCGGCGTAGATGTCGGCAACTCTTGCAACGGTTGAGTGGACGTGAACGAAGATTCCAAGCTCAGGTGAACCATACTGTTAGCTACCGGCTCATTCAACACGCCAAAAAGACCAACCAAATCATGGCGTTGGAGGATTTGACAGGGATTAGAGAACGCAGCAATCAACAACCCCGTTCCAAGACAGATCGACGAAGAAGTAATAGTTGGGGGTTATACCAGCTGCGCCAATTTGTTACCTATAAAGCGATAAAGTTTGGCGTTAATCTGGTGAAAGTTGACCCGCGTTATACCTCCCAAACTTGCCACAAGTGCCTGCATATTCACCCAGTTAAAGGTGAATCGTACAGAAGCGGTAAGAGGTTTAAGTGTGGTCATTGTGGTTGGGTTGGTGATGCTGATGAGAATGGCGCTAAGAATATTTCTGCATTGGGGCTGTCTATAAACCAGCCTGGAGGTTCGTATCTTAGCTGCGTCTTGTGGAATGGGGAGCCAGTTCAGTTGACCATCACCGGATACAGGGCTACTGAAAAATCAGGCTTCAACGAAGTAAGCCTGAGTAGTTTATAGTCCAAATTATAGCAGGTAATAGGGGCTATAGCCCCATCTCGTTCTGCCGTAACCGCTTGTCTCTGGCTCTCCTACCACCAAATTGCGATCGCTTTCAGGACGATCTGAGGGGGAAAGGGGCTATTGGCTTTATGATCTTTCCTGTGTGTGGTGTGAAGTAGTGTAAGGAGAAAAATGACAGCCACTAGCCCGTCCGGCAAGCTGTTACAGGCGAAGAGGAAACGTGGCTTAGAGCCACTGTTGCTTGAAGGCAGAAAAACAGCTTTACCTCGTTTAGATGCTGCCAAGCGACTGTTTGATATCTTGTTTTCCTTGTCAGTTTTGATCTTATTTTCCCCGATTTATCTGGTTTTAGCGTTACTGATTGCGGTTAGTTCACCCGGCCCAATTTTTTACCTGCAAGAACGGGTGGGGAGAAATTACAAGCGCTTCGGTTGTATTAAATTCAGAACCATGATTGTCAATGCCGACGAAGTTCTGCGGCAAATGATGGAAACAGACCAGGCACTGCGGCAAGAATTTGCAGATAATTTCAAGCTCAAACACGACCCTCGAATCACTTGGATTGGTCGATTTTTGCGCGTCACCAGCCTCGACGAATTCCCCCAATTTTGGAATGTTTTAAAGGGAGACATGAGCGTTGTTGGGCCTCGGCCTTTAGTCCCTGATGAGCTTTACATGTACGGCGATCGCATGGATAAAGTTCTGACTATTAAACCAGGAATTACCGGATTGTGGCAAGTTTCTGGGCGGAATGATATTCCCTACGAACGCCGGGTCAAAATCGACGTTTATTACGTGAATAACCGCAATTTTTGGCTGGATGTGTGGATAATTATCAAAACCCTTGGAGTTGTCTTTTTTCCGAATAACAACGGTGCTTACTAGGAATCAAGGCTTTTAAGCGTAAATTGCCTTGGGGTGTAGCGCGCGATCGCTGACCGGGTGCAGCAGGATCGCGCGCTATTGCTTGCCTAGCCTATTGCGTAAGCTGATAGCCCATCCCTGATTCTGCCTGGGGTATATTGACAACTCGAACCAGTATGCAAAGTTTTTGCAAAGAATACATCGTTTCTTGATAATTTGCCAGGGGAGTATGGGTTAACTTAGGAAAGGACTAAAGGATTCCCCAGGGTTGGATCGGGGTTTTTACTTAGGCGAGCCACCCAGTTCTCACCTATACTCGTGCCTGTCTGGTTACCAGTCAGTCGCGAGGAGAGCAGCAGGTGCCTCCTACCCCAATATTTCACAGACTATAAAGGAATACGGACAATGACACAACGGAAACGAGCGCTGATCACTGGAATTACAGGTCAAGACGGTTCTTACTTAAGCGAGTTTTTGCTGGAGAAAGGCTATGAGGTTCATGGTATTATCCGGCGGACTTCGACGTTTAATACCGACCGACTCGACCATATGTATGTAGATCCTCACAACGAGGCGGCGCGGTTGTTTCTGCACTACGGCGATTTGACGGATGGGGTGACGCTGCGCCGCATTCTAGAAGAAGTAAAACCTGTAGAAATTTACAATTTAGGCGCTCAATCCCACGTGCGCGTTAGTTTTGATTCGCCCGAATATACGGCTGATACGGTGGGGATGGGGGTGCTGCGCCTTCTAGAAGCAATTCGCGACTACCAGCATCGCACGGGTATTGAAGTGCGGTTCTATCAAGCTGGTTCTTCTGAGATGTTCGGTAAGGTACAAGAAATTCCCCAGAAGGAAACGACGCCGTTTTATCCCCGCAGTCCCTACGCTTGCGCCAAGGTTTACGGTCACTGGCAAACTGTAAATTATCGCGAATCTTACGGCTTGTTTGCCTGTAACGGTATATTGTTTAACCACGAATCGCCGCGTCGGGGCGAAACGTTTGTGACCCGCAAAATTACGCGGGCGGTGGCGCGGATTGTCGCTGGTAAGCAGAAAAAAATCTACATGGGCAATCTCGATGCTAAGCGGGATTGGGGCTATGCTAAAGATTACGTCCGAGCAATGTGGTTGATGTTACAGCAAGAGCAGGCAGACGATTACGTGATTGCTACGGGGGAAACTCACTCGATTACAGAGTTTCTAGATTTAGCTTTTGGTTACGTCAATTTAGATTGGCACGATTATGTGGAGTTTGACGAGCGCTATCTGCGTCCTGCTGAAGTAGATTTATTAATTGGCGACCCGACTAAGGCAAAGCAAAAGTTAGGTTGGGAACCTAGCGTGACTTTTCCAGAATTAGTTGCCTTAATGGTAGAAGCAGACTTACAGGCTTTGGGGCTAACTTTACCAAACGGGAATGGGGCGAAATTCGTCGATATTGCTACCATTCGTCAAGAAGTAAGCAGTTCAATGCCTTAATGTAATCAAGCCCCAACAGGCGAGGATCGAGATAATGACAGGACTGGACTTAAAAGATAAACGGATTTTGGTCACTGGTGGGGCTGGGTTTTTAGGCCGCCAGGTGGTGAAGGAATTGCTCTCGTCTGGAGCCGATCCTAACAAGATTACGGTGGTGCGATCGCGCGATTTCGATCTGCGAAGTCTCGACGCCTGTCAGCGCGCCGCCGATCAACAGGATATCATTATCCACCTAGCAGCCCATGTCGGCGGTATCGGTCTAAACCGGGAAAAGCCAGCCGAACTATTCTACGACAACCTGATGATGGGCGTTCAGTTAATTCACGCCGCCTATCAAGCAGGCGTCCAGAAATTCGTCTGCGTCGGCACTATCTGCGCTTATCCCAAATTTACTCCGGTTCCGTTCAAAGAAGATGACCTCTGGAATGGCTATCCCGAAGAAACTAATGCCCCCTACGGCATTGCCAAAAAAGCCTTGTTAGTCCAACTCGAATCTTACCGACTACAGTACGGTTTTAACGGCGTTTACCTTTTGCCGGTGAATTTATACGGCCCTGAAGATAATTTTGACCCCAGAAGTTCTCACGTCATTCCAGCGTTAATTCGCAAGGTTTACGAAGCACAGCAGCGGGGAGACAAGCATCTACCTGTTTGGGGCGATGGCAGTCCCAGCCGCGAGTTTCTTTACTCGACTGACGCGGCGCGCGGTATTGTTATGGCTACCCAATTTTATAACGAATCTGACCCGGTTAATTTGGGAACGGGTTACGAAATTACCATCAAAGATTTGGTGGAAACAATTTGCGACTTGATGGGTTTTGAGGGCGAAATTGTCTGGGAAACTGATAAACCAAATGGGCAACCCCGTCGTTGTTTAGATACGCAACGGGCAAAGGAAAAGTTTGGTTTCACAGCTCAAGTCGGCTTCCAAGAAGGGCTGAAGAATACTATTGAGTGGTATCGTCAGCACGCTAGTTAATTTTGAGGCATTTTGTTAGTTTGAAAAACCCGTTTTCTGCAAAGAAACGGGTTTTTCGTTTATATTTATAATAATTTTTATTCAATCATATCATGTTTGCTTGTATCGGCATCGCGCGATCTGCGGGTTTATCAATATAATTCGCTTAGCATCAAAGCAGTCTGGTTAAACCCACACCGTAAACACCATTAACCATACGAGTAGAAACGTTACACGTCAAGACGTCAAAAACGAAGAAAAAAAGGAGTAACCTTTAATTGGATAAAGCATTATTACGCAGTCAGCTGCTCAAAAGACGGCGCGCTATGTCTGTGGAAGAATGGCGGGAAAAAAGCTCACGCATATCTTTCCACCTCCAATCTTCCCCCCTATTCTCATCAGCAAAAACAATTCTGGCTTATTTTAGTTTTCGCCAAGAACCAGATCTGAGTTCCCTGTTTGCAGAATCCAAACAATGGGGGTTACCTCGTGTGGAAGGTAAATCTCTCGTCTGGCATCGCTGGAAGCCTGGAGAACCGCTGTTAACCGGGGCTTATGGCATTTTTGAACCTGAAGCGAATTCACCGATTTTAGAGCCGAAGGAGGTGGATTTAATTTTGGTTCCGGCTGTTGCTTGCGATGTGGGCGGATATCGGTTAGGTTACGGTGGTGGATTCTATGACCGCTTGTTGTGTTCGCCAGAGTGGTCATCTAAGTTTACTATTGGGATTGTGTTTGATTTTGCTTGTTTGCCTGAATTACCCGTTGATGAATGGGATAGGCGGCTAAATGGTGTCTGTACTGAAACTGGTTTGCTCGTGAGGAAATGAAATCTAAAAGTATTTTAATTTATGGGGTGTTGGGAGCGATCGCACTCGTAATGTTGTTCCCTTTATTCTGGCTTATCAGTACTTCTTTCAAGTCTCCCACGGAAGAGATTTTCCAGTTTCCGCCCCAACTTTTACCCAGTCAACCTACGTTTGATAATTTTATTAAAGTTTGGCAAACTAATCCCTTTGGCACGTATTTATTTAACAGTACTCTGGTAGCCTTTCTGACTGTAGGTTTAAATTTGCTATTTTGTTCTCTGGCGGCTTATCCGCTGGCTAGGTTGGATTTTAGAGGAAAAAATATCATTTTTACGAGTATTGTTTCTACCATCATGATTCCGTTCCAAATCGTGATGATTCCTTTGTATATTTTGACGGTGCAACTGGGTTTGAGAAATAGCTATCTGGGAATTATTTTTCCCGGAATTGCTTCTGCTTTTGGGATTTTTTTGTTGCGACAAGCGTTTCAAGGGGTGCCGAAAGAATTGGAAGAAGCTGCTAGGATGGATGGCTGTTCGGAATTGGGCATTTGGTGGTTTGTTATGCTTCCGGCAATTCGTCCGGCGTTGGTAACTTTGGCGATTTTTGTATTTATTGGTTCTTGGAGCGATTTCCTTTGGCCTTTAATTGTGGTTGATCGTCCGGAATATTATACTTTGCCTTTGGGTGTGGCAACTTTGGCAGGAACTTTTGTTTTAGATTGGCGTTTGATTGCGGCAGGTTCGGTGATTTCTATTGCGCCGATTTTGCTGTTATTTTTAATCGTACAGCGGTACATTGTGCCGACAGAAACGGGTAGCGGGGTTAAAGGTTAATTAGGTCAATATAAATAGATTTAAAGCTGGGCAGGCAGGATGCCTACCCCACAATAATTTTAGCTTTGTTGTGGGTTGGGCAGGCAGGATGCCTACCCCACACGCCATTTTCTAAATCCCAAAGTTTGATGGTGTTGTCATTGTTGCTGCCAGCTAAAGTTTTTCCATCAAGGCTTAAGGCAAGGCTTCTCAAGCCAGTAAAATCTTTTTTCAATTCACCAGTATTAACATCCCACAGCTTAGCAGTCTTATCGTCGCGATTAAAACTAACTAAAGTTTTTCCATCTGAGGTAAAACTGAGGGAACTAGCGCTATGCGTCAGGGTATGAATGCAACGTTGTTGTGATACCATAAATTGTTCTCTCTGCGTATTTGCATTATCCCTAGCTTTGACCAGGGAGGTATATGTTCAGAATCCCGATGCACCCGAAAAACTTTACCAGCTTAAAATTGGAAAAATTGTTAATCCTATTTTGGTTCGTCGAAACCGGAATTGGCTATATTTTTACTTTTCTTAAAAAATCAGTCATTATTAATATTTTTGCTGTTAAGAATATGGATCTAAGCGCGCGATATGCACACCCCTAGCTGCGCGTGAAGCTAAGCTATCGCTCCAAGAATCGCACCCCTACCCCCTATCTTGACGCTTTTGCAAAAAACCGGGTTTCTTGAGGTGCGAGATTTGAGCGATCGCACTCCCAACTCCAAATTCCAAGTTCCAAACTCCAAATTTCAAGTTCCAAACTCCAAATTTCAAGTTCCAAACTCCAAATTTCAAGTTCCAAACTCGAAGTTTCAAGTTCCGAACTCGAAGTTTCAAGTTCCGAACTCGAAGTTTCAAGTTCCGAACTCGAAGTTCCAAGTTCCAAACTCGAAGTTCCAAGTTCCAAACTCGAAGTTTCAAGCAGTTTAGGTGCGCGATCGCATCCCCACCCCCTATCTTGACGCTCTCACCCTAAACTGCTATGGTCAAACTTATCGATTGCTTTGGTCAAACGAAGCAACCGATGTCCCCAAAAATTTAGTTGCGCTACCCAAAGCTGTAGAAGCAGCAATGGATAGCTTGACCCCCACACTGCGCCCAGCAGTAAGGAGGCTGATAGAGAATTTTAACATTCTCCGCAGCCACCCTGCTTTGACATGCTTGTCCGGAGTGGCTAGATTTTTGGGTTTTCTCGTAAAACCCAAAACTGGAGAAAATATCAATGGCTGAAGAATTCGTGCGTGAATCGATTGCTTCTGAAAGTGCGAATCCAGAGTCCAGCTTACCCGAACGAGAACCAGTGCGGATGATCCTCGTTGGTTGTCGCGAAGGTGTGATTGAACAGATGCACATCTTGTATCAAAAAGGATACGCTCACGTAGATGAATCGAGTCCCCTACAACCGACGGGGAAACCGGGTGAGGTAATTGCGATTCTGATTCGCTACTTCAAGCGGTTTGTCACCAATACTAGGAAATCTGGACGATAACTGTTAGCACGCGCCGCTAGAAACCCGGTTTTTGCAAAAAACCGGGTTTCTGCAAGTGCCTAACACACCTTACCATTACTGGTGACGCAGCGATCGCTCTCGGTGCGGTACTCTGCGGACTAACGCACCCTACCATTAGAGGTAAAAGTGCAATGGCAGAAAATCCCGATCAACCCAGAGAATATGATGCCGTATTGGGAGGACAAAACCTACCCCCGCCTTATGCAGTTGTTTTAGGCGGAATTGAGGGCGCGAGGAAACGCTTTGCCAGTACAGTTGTAGAAGTAAGAAGCAAGGCAGTTGCTGACGCAATTAAGTATGGAGATCCAGGTTTAGATTTAGTACTCTCTGCTTTGCAAGATGAATCTATACAGGTGAGATATACTGCCTATTCCTTACTCAAAGATAGACAGGAACCCAGAATTAAACAGCAGGTAGATAAGATTCTCCCTATCTTTGCTTTTGATCTGGTGACAGTCGATATTTTTGGACAAATAAACAGCAGTCGCCTTGATTACGCCGAATACTTTATTGAAGATTTGGGGAATGGTGTTTTCTTGGAAATGATTTCAATTCCTGGGGGGAATTTTATGATGGGTTCTCCCCCAACTGAAACAGGGCGAGATAACTCGGAAGTTCCGCAGCATTCAGTTACCGTGCCACCTTTTTTTATGGGTAAATATCCCGTGACACAGGCGCAGTGGAATGCTGTCGCTGCTTTACCTCAAATTAATCTACCCTTGCATCCCAATCCATCTTATACCAAGGGGAAAAATCAACCCGTAGAACAGGTATCTTGGCACGAAGCAGAAGAATTTTGCGCCCGAATTTCCCAAAAAACAGGAAAGATTTACCGCTTACCTTCTGAAAGCGAATGGGAATATGCCGCCCGTGGCGGAACTACAACTCCCTTCTACTTTGGCGCGACTATTACCGGGGAATTAGCTAATTTTGACGGACATTCCGCCTACGGTTTTGCACCAAAGGGAGTCGATCGCCAAGAAACTACACCTGTCGATAGTTTTCCCCCCAATGCGTTTGGACTTTACGATATGCACGGCAATGTTTGGGAATGGTGTGCCGATGTTTGGCACGATAATTACTACGGCGCACCAACTGATGGAAGTGCATGGGACAAAAATGGCAATAATCGCTATCGCCTGGTACGCGGTGGTTCTTGGTACGATACTCCCAAAAGCTGCCGCAGTGCGAATCGTTGCGCCAGCGAGTCAATCTCCAAGGTCAATAACTGCGGTTTTCGTTTAGTTGCTGTTAGCTAATGGCTAATGGCTAATCGCTAATGGCTAATCGCTAATCGCAAGAAAAAAGCTCTCTTAGCAATTAACAGTTAGCAATTAGCAGTTAGCAATTAACAGTTAGCAATTAACAGTTAGCAATTAGCAATTTTGCGAGAGGGGGTTGCGATCGCTCCCCATTTTTGTTATACTTATTTCATAATGGAAATATATTGATAAAATTTAAATATAAATATTTTACATTATTATAATAAACTCATAATACCACAAAAATACATCCTTCATATTTTTTGAGGATAAATTAAACAAAAATGGCTAAGTTTTAACGCTTATTTTGGGATAAGCGATGCGTTTGTGATGGAACTGTTGCCAAACTTGGACGAAAATTTCAGCGATTAGGGGCATTTCTTCGCGTCTTAAACCGGAATCGACGAGTTGATTATCTTGCCAGCGGGCTTTGAGAATTTTATTCACCATAATTAAAGCCTCCTCATAAGATGCATCTTTGAGACTTCGCAGAGCCGCCTCGCAAGAATCTGCCAACATGACGATACCAGTTTCGCGGGACTGAGGAATCGGGCCATCGTAGCGGAAATCTTTTTCTGGGATGGGTTCGCTGGATTCTTGCTGGGCTTTGTGATGAAAATAAGCAATCAACATCGTGCCTTGGTGTTCGGGGATAAAAGCTTGGATTGCCTTGGGGAGTCGGTATTTGCGCGCCATCGCCAAGCCTTCGGTGACGTGCTTTTTAATAATTTCGGCACTCTTCCAAGGATCGTTAATGGCGTCGTGCTTGTTGGGGTTGCCCATTTGATTCTCAATAAATCCTTGGGGGTCGTGCAACTTGCCGATATCGTGATATAAAGTGCCAGTGCGAACGAGTTCGACATTGCATCCCAAAGCTTTAGCCGCAGCTTCGGCGAGAGTGGCGACAAACAGAGTATGTTGGAAAGTTCCCGGCGCTGCTTCTGCCAAACGCTTGAGCAAAGGTCGATTTGGGTTAGCCAATTCGGATAAGCGGATCGAGGTAACCAAGTCGAACAGGTGTTCTAAATACGGGGAAATACCTAGAGCTACGACACTCCAAGCCAAACCAGTGAGACTGTATAAAGCGGCTTTGCGGAGTAAAGCATACCAGAGCAAACCGGAAGCGCCGCCGAGGGTTAAATTAAGCAGCAGGTAGACAGCGCCTTCAGCCAAGCCGACGGCGACGCCTAAGAGGGCGAGTTCTTCGCGCGATCGCATCCTGCCCGCGATTAAACCACCCAGCAGCCCGCCAACAGCATCGGCAACCAAATATTCCCAGCTAATCGGCAGACAAACGGGCAGAAATAACGAAATCAACGCAACTGTTGTCACGCCCAAAGCCGAACCGTAAAAGCTACCCATCAACAAACCAATCGCAGGTAAGCTGGTATAGCGCCAGCCCAAACTTACCATCAGCGGCGTCGAGAGCGTCAACAGCAGCACCATGATGTAATCCCGGCGGCGCATCCCAGGATGAAATCGCCGCTGCACCAGCCAAAACGCGCTAACACCGAAGCAAGTTACCCCAGCAAAGCCAATTAACCCCAGCCAATTTAGCCCCCGACGACTGAGCTGGAAATAATCCAAAAGTAAAAAATCCTCTTGGGTAATCACCTCGCCCGCCCGGACTATTACTTCGCCTCGACGCACCTGGATAATTTCAGGTGGAACAGCTTGTACCGCTTGTTGAGCCAAAAGTTTAGTTTGTTCGGCATCTTCCTTTAAATTCGGCTGGAGGACAGATATTAACAACGCCGTTGCTGAAGATTGTAGGCTTTGCGGGACTTGATTATGCATCTGGATACTCGCGGTTCCTTGCAAGTGGGAAGTCGGTAAACCAGGGGGAATGCCTTGGGTGAGAATTAACTCGGCAGCATTGCGGATACCCGTTTGAGTTTTTTGCCAGTCTGACTGCGATGCTGCTAAGAAAGGAGCATAACCGCAGTCGGAAGTGGCAGCGGCGTCCTCGAGCTTAGCAGTGGTAAGGTAGACCCCAGTCGGGTGCTGACTGACTAAGAACCCAATTCCCTCGTCTTTACACTCTTGGTTCAGAAGTGATAGCGCCTTTTGGTAACGCTGTCGAGCCTGGGTAATTTTATCCAGCAGTGCGGATAAATTGGGTGTGTTGCGTTGATAAGCTTGCAGTTCGGTAATGGCGCGTTGTAGTTGCGGTGAAGGGGACGAAGGCGCAACGGGGGGAGGGGAAAATAGCTCGTAGGTTGTCCTATCTGGGTTTAGGGCTGCCAACACGGTTCGCCATTGCCATTCTGGAGTTTCGAGCAAATAAAGTTGGGTAGAAATCGATAGAGTTGAGGTATTAGCAAAGGGGAACGGAGCCAGCAATTGCCTGAGCGAGTTAATTTTATCGATACTTTGTTGAAGTTGTTGGTAAATTTTGCCATCGACTGTTCTATCCACCATCAACGCGGGCGCTAAATTCCTGCGGGCGGCTTTTCGTTTGGCTTCGGTGGTTTTAGTATCTTCGACGGTAGCGTCCTCTGGAGCCAAAATTGTCTGGGGGGCGACGGTTCCAACGACTAATTTGGGCTGGTTGTAGAAGCGATAGCCCAGAACGGTGGTGAGAGAAGCTACTGCTATAACAAACACCACCGACGAGGGTTGACGCGATCGCGCGCAAGTGGATCTGTGGCATTTTGGTTGCGTTTGAGAGCAATTTGCAGTACGTAGCAACGCGGACAATTTCTTTTGCAGCAAGCAACTCACGGGTTGGGACAAAACCGAAGCACCACCGATGGTTTTCTTCAAAGCGCAAGCGCTTGCATAGCGCCGCCAGTGGTTGAGATGCTGCGTCATCGACTGGAGCATTTTCATATATTTGCGACAGTAGACACCCTGAACTCTCTGTGGAATTGACACAAAGGAGGCTTTTGGCATTATCAGTACAAAAGCCCTTAAAAAACTATACTCTGCCTGCCCTAAAAGCCAATACTGCTTTTAAATTTTGCCTCAATCGAGATCGTACCAAGTCTGCAAAAATCCATTGTCTAGCACAAGTTACAAGCTGCAATCCAGGGTAGAATACCCCCCACCCGCTTCAAAGGTAAAAGCCTAGAGCCTCGGTGATAGAATACCCAAATCCTTGACCGAGACTCTAGGCGCTGGTTAAATTCAAACGATTAGAATTGATTGGTTTCTGCTGCGGGAGCGCCGCTAGAACCTGGTTGATTGAGGAAGCGGTTTTTCTCAGCATCGTTTTGATAGATACAGTCAACTTGGGGTTGATCTCCCAAGTCCCCCGTGTAACCAAAAGTATTCATCCGGTTTTTACACTCGCGCACTTGCTCGCCGGAGATCGCTTTTCTTTGTTCTAAAATTGACCAGTTATTGGTACGCAACACGCATCCGGGTTGCATTTTCGGCTGCGTCACGTAGACATTGAAGGGATTTAAAGTCACAAACACGCGGGTATCGGTAACAATCGCACTGGCTCCATATTGGACACACAAGTCTGGGTTTGGCGCACTGCGGTCGATGAATTCCCTCGACGCCACGTTTGTCGGGGTCAATGTCGCCGTTGAGCTAAAGGCGATACCAATTCCCACCCCCAAAATAAACACGCCTGCCAGAATTGCCAGAATCGTAGAATTAAAGAACCCGGAGGATGTAGATTTGCGTCTCATATTTGTCTGTCCTTTCGCGCCATTTTACCAGGGAGTCGGTTGCAGTAAAGACTTTGCGCGCCATGTCTCTACTCTTCCCAGTATGCCTTTAAAATAATTCAACTGTTTTTCATACCTACAACATGCATCGGTTTCTCAATTTATTGATAGCTGGGGCGCTTTTGAAGTCAATGTTACTTGTCCCCCACCCAGCTTTAGCACAACAGTGGCGTCCGGTTCGGGGTGGCATACTTTTTGGCATTAGCGGGATGGCTTTGGTGAAGCTGCAAAGCCATCAGATGGATTTCCTGATCGTTCACGATAATAAAGGCAAAGATGAGGGTCGTCTAGGGTTGATTACGATTAAGGGTGAAGCACAACCAGAATACGTTGCTTTAACTTGGCCTAGTAACGTCGAATTGCCTAGCGATTTGGAAGCGATCGCATCGATTCCCGGCACGCTAAACGCTTTCATGGCTTTAAGCAGTTTGGGCAAAGTTTATCATATCAGATTCAACAGTAACAAGACGATCTCGGTTCTCAAGGTCTTTACTTTACCGGGAATTACACCAACAACTAATTTAGAAGGATTTACCTTGCAAGAAATCGACGGAAATTTACTAGCTGTTTGGGCGCACCGAGGTGCGGGTGCAGAAGCCGCTACAATTTACTGGGGCAAGTTAAACTTGAATAATTATCAAATTACTCAAACAAGTTCCGCTAATTTAAAAGTCCCTCTTCCAACTGGTGCTAATGTGCGCCATATTTCAGATTTAAAATTAGATAAAGCCGGTATTCTTTTTATTGCCTCAGCAAGCGATCCTGGAAGTGATGGGCCATTTGAATCTGCTGTTTATGCTGCCGGTTATTTTGGAGTGCGAGGTAATGCGATCGCTTTCCGTCCCAATCCCGATTTGGTTCCCCTTTATCATTACAATTATCACAAAATTGAAGCGATTGAACTCGTCCCAGGTGCTGCTGGCGGCGTCATCTTCGGCAGCGATGATGAAAATATGGGGTCATCTGTAAAATTTGGTAATTGGTAATTGGTAATTGCTAATTGCTAATTGCTAATTGCTAATTGCTAATTGCCAGTTGTGGCGGTGGTAATGGATACTGCTTTTGCCATTGTGACAATTACCGATTACCAGTGCCAAAGTAATTTAACTAACAACCTACCTTCTTAGCCATTAACAATTAGCCATTAGCCATTAGCCATTAGCCATTAGCCATTAGCATTCTATTTTTTGTCAAGTATTACCAGACTTTCTACATGTGGTGTATGGGGGTAAAAGTTATATGCTCTCATCCACCTAATTTTATATTTTTCTTGCAGCGCTGCGTAGTTAGCAGCTTGTGTTTTTGGGTTGCAAGAAAGATAGATAATGTGTTTGGGAGATTCTGCGATAATTTTCTCGATTACTTTATTGTGTAAGCCGACGCGGGGGGGGTCTAAAATTAGGATTTGGTTGGATGCGATCGCTTCTACACTCTCTTCCGCTAAACTCTCGATAAATTCAAAATTACCCACCCTATTTTGCTCCGCATTCCTAATAGCTTTTTCCTGGGAACCCGGAGTCACTTCCACCGCCAAAACCTTTGGCACCAAAGGCGCTACCAATAACCCTAAAGTTCCAATTCCAGCATACATTTCGACCACTGGTAAGTTACTAAAATCCGGCGTACCTTTAATTTGCTCAATCATATCTTTAGCCGCTAGTTCAAACACTGGCGGATTAATCTGGAAAAAGTTATCCCAGTTATAGGTTAAATTCACATCATAAATCGACTCGGTTAACTCCATGCAGCCCAATTGATGCCTAATTTCAGTCACAACTGGAGCCGGGGATTTGTGAGTAGAATAGATAATGCTAATCCCCTGTAAAATCTCATCTAAAAGAGATGACAACTCTTCTAAATTAAATTCCAAGCTTTCATCTTTAAAAAACAGACAAGCTACAACCTTATTTTGAGCGTAACAATAGCGCAAAATAATGCTCTTTAATTGTCTGGCTTGAATCTTTCGGTCATTTAAGAAATCTAAAAATCTTCTGCCTACTATATTAATAGGCTCAGCCATTAAAACACAACCAGTATGGGGATACTTACTTCGACTATCTCTCCCAAAAAAAGCAAGATTTAATTGTTCTGTATCATCGCTATAAAAAGAGAATTCAGCTTTATTGCGATAATTCCAAGTTTGGTCAGGCAGGCTGATTATATCAAAATCTGGCAAATCTACCTGTGCTTCCTGATAAAACTTTTTGATTGAAGATACCTTAATTTGGTTCTCTGCCTCAAAATCTAGAATTTGCCACGGCGAACAACATAAAAAATGATCTTCGCGAGGTGCTACGCGCAAATTGGAAGCTTGTAAAACTGATTTAGCGACTCCTTGCAATCCTCCTTTTTTTCTTCTAAAAATCTGCGCTTCGACTGTTTCTCCTGGCAAAGCATTGAGTACCTGTACTATCTTATTTCCATGTTGAGCTATGCCGTAACCACGATCATCTAAATCTTCGATATTTAAAGTCAGTATGGGAAAGTTTCTTGGCATATACAATAATTCCTCTCAACTAAAATTTTAATAATGTTTCTCTAACCACGGCATTTCAGCAAGACTCCCTATTTATCTTAGTGCGAAATTCTTTAGCAAAGCGAATACACTCTGGATCTAGAAAATCAATAAGTTCTACAAGAGCGTGCTGTAATTTAATCAGACGTTGAGAATGCTTACCTGGTTCATTAGCTAAAACTTCAATATCCTGACGAAGTTTCTCAAACCAACAGCTAAAATCAGGGTCTTTTTGCTTTAATACAAAAGTTGCATAACCGATGCACTCACGACTGGGTGAGTTATTATTGGCAGACAGAGGCGTCATCATAATTTCTCCTATAGCTCTCTGTTCTCCTCTAAATATACGAAATGTTCGATCTATTCTACCTTCTAGAAACCTTTGATTAATTTGGTTGATTAGCTGCAAAAACTTACGGTTTTCAATCACCTCAATCAAATTTAAGAACTGAATTTCACGGCGAATAATTTCCACCCATCCAAAATACTCGGCTATAACATATAGAGTATTGTCAGATGCATATTCTTTTTCCAATTTTGTTCCATTTATGTAGTAATTATCTAAAAAATTAATTTCTACGATATTGTAAATTCTACTCTGCAAATCAAAGGCAGCAGTTAGCAATGGTTCTCGGTACTTGCCAATTAATTCTTTAACTAACTGCTCTTTGGTTTGCTTTTTGCTTTCCTGTTCTAGCTTGTGTTGTAGCGCTATAAGTTGCTTTTTTTGCTGTTCTTGAAACGCAACTCCATAAAGGCTTATTGCTGCACTTGCTAGCGCCACACAACCTGAAATAATGGCAACATAAATTGCAGCATCCATCTATACTATATCCTTCGGAGTTTTTTCCAATAAGCTTTCAATAACAACACAAGCACAGAAGAACTAGCCTACACATTAAACCGGAACAACATCACATCTCCTTCTTGCACGACATATTCTTTCCCTTCACTACGAACTAAGCCTTTTTCCTTGGCAGCCGTCATCGTACCAGATTCGACTAAATCTTTGTAAGCAACAGTTTCTGCACGAATAAAGCCGCGTTCAAAATCTGTATGAATCACACCCGCTGCTTGGGGTGCTTTCATTCCGGCGGTAATCGTCCAGGCGCGGGTTTCTTCGGGACCTGTTGTTAAGTATGTCCGCAAGCCTAAAAGTTCGTAGGTGGCGCGAATCAAAGATTTTAACCCGCCTTCTTCTACGCCTAAAGATGCTAAAAATTCCCCTCTTTCTTCTTCAGGTAATTCGACTAATTCCGCCTCGACTTGAGCGGAAACAACGACGACTTGGGCATGTTCTTGTGCTGCCAGTTGTCGCACTTGTTCTACCCATTGATTCCCCGTCGCTAAATCATCTTCGGATACGTTAGCGGCGTAAATAATCGGTTTGCGGGTGAGCAAGCAGAGTTGTTGAATCAGCGGTTCTTCTTCTTCGGTTAATTCAATTTGTCGCGCTTGTTTTCCTTCATTTAAAGCGGCGCTAATTTTTTCCAAAGCGGCTAGTTCAATTTGGGCTTCTTTGCTACCGCGTGCTTGTTTGCGGGTGCGTTCTACACGGCGTTCAATTTGTGCTAAATCTGCTAATGCTAGTTCTAAATTGATTACGTCTATATCGCGCAGGGGGTCTACCGAACCAGCGACGTGAATGATATCATCGTTCTCGAAACAGCGCACGACGTGGACAATGGCATCGACTTCGCGGATGTGGGATAAAAATTTATTTCCCAGTCCCTCGCCTTGACTTGCGCCTTTCACCAATCCCGCAATATCGACAAATTCAATCCGCGTCGGCACAATTTGCTTGGATTTGGATATTTCCGCTAGCACGTTTAACCGTTCGTCGGGAACTGCTACGACGCCTACATTGGGTTCGATGGTGCAAAAAGGAAAGTTGGCTGCTTCGGCTTTAGCGTTGGCAACTAAGGCGTTGAATAAGGTAGATTTTCCAACGTTGGGTAGTCCGACTATTCCGGCTCTGAGCATTTGAGTGTGAAGGTTAAAAGGTGAGACACTGGGTTTTTTAAACCAGATCTATTTTAGATAGGTTCGGGAATCGTTTGGGGAATCGGTGCCGGAACTGTTTGGGGAATTGGTGCTGGTACGGTTTCTGGTACTGATTCTGGTATTGGTTCTGGTACTGGACCTGGTACTGGCTGGGGTATTGGTGCTGGTACGGTTTCCGGTACTGGTGGCTGGGGTATGGGTTCTGGATTGGGAATTTGTGGTTCTGGGATGCCGATCATGAGACTTTTTATTTTATCGTTTAACCCTATAAAGCTAGAGAAAACCTGATAAAATAACATCCCTCCCATTAGCTATGTCTGGGGACGTTTGCTTTAACAATGTACCTAATTTGCATCGGTAGTCAGCCCTTGCGGAGCCTCTGGCTTTTCGTACCCAGGCTGGAGCCTGGGTACGAGTCGGATCGATGTAGTGATATCATGTCCGGTCGATTACCCATAATCAGACGACCTTGAACGGCACGATTAACGTTATCTGTTTGTCCGAGATATCTATGATGACGTGTCACTAGG
>DNGJ01000383.1:17074-21276 GCA_003486305.1 Cyanobacteria bacterium UBA11371 | reverse complement strand
GTGCGATTTAAAACCATCCGGTAAGTACGTAGCCACCGATTTGCACAAAGCAGGCGGCATTCCCCAAGTAATGAAAATGCTGTTAAAGCATAATTTGATACACGGGGATTGCCTGACTATTACGGGTAAAACCATCGCCGAAGTATTAGCCGATGTGCCCGACGAACCCCCCGCAGACCAAGATGTTATTCGTCCTTGGGACAATCCCATGTATTCCCAAGGACACTTAGCAATCCTGAAAGGGAACTTGGCAACAGAAGGGTCTGTAGCAAAAATTACCGGGATTAAAAACCCGAAAATTACCGGACCAGCGAGAGTCTATGAATCCGAGGAATTGTGCCTAGAAGCGATTCTAGCGGGGAAAATCAATCCAGGAGACGTAGTTGTCATTCGCTACGAAGGCCCCAAAGGCGGCCCTGGAATGCGGGAAATGCTCGCACCGACATCAGCAATTATCGGTGCGGGACTGGGAGAAACGGTTGGATTAATTACCGATGGACGCTTTTCTGGCGGGACATACGGAATGGTTGTGGGACACGTGGCACCAGAAGCAGCGGTGGGAGGAGC
This sequence comes from Cyanobacteria bacterium UBA11371, assembly GCA_003486305.1. Lineage (GTDB taxonomy): Bacteria > Cyanobacteriota > Cyanobacteriia > Cyanobacteriales > Aerosakkonemataceae > Microseira. The sequence continues at coordinate 20,709 of DNGJ01000383.1, read as the reverse complement.
GATCGCTTTAGTCCAAGAAGGCGATACGATTACCATCGACGCCCACCAACGTTTGTTGCACCTCCACGTCAGCGATGAGGAATTAGAACAACGTCGCGCCGCATGGCAGCCCCCCAAACCGCGCTATACAAAAGGCGTACTGGCAAAATATGCCAAACTGGTATCCTCTAGCAGTATAGGTGCCGTGACGGATTTGGATTTGTTTTAATTAACCGCCAAGACGCCAAGAACGCCAAGGAAGAGAAGGAAGAGAGAAGAAGAGTTGACGAATCATTGAGGATTTCTACAGCAGGCGGAACGAGTCTAGAAAGCGCTGAATGCTTTGGGATTGAGGTGCGATCGCTACGACTAAAAAGAGTCGTTCCTGCACCAGATAGACTCGTCCCTTACCGGAGAAACCTTCTGTGGAGGTGAATTCAAATTCTCTTCCGGGGTTGCCATCGAGGATAATGTTTTGCGATCGCGTCAAATTAGCATTACCCCCCTTAGCAAACGCATCCGGCGCACCATCGAGGAGTTCTTTAATTTGCTCTGGCGTAGCTTTAGCAACTTCAGGCACATCATAGTAAGTTACTAGGTATGCACTGTCTGGGTTTTCGAGTTCGACGGTAAATGAGTGCGAAGTTAACCCATCTTCATCTGTTTCTGTCTCCTGCTTGGGAGTACCGGGCATCGAGACAGCAAACTTCCCCTCGGAAGATGAAAACTCCTTCCATACGGTTTGAGTTACTAATGTAGACGAGGGAGACAACGGCGAGAAAGCTAAGGCTGTAGTAGGGGCGGATTTAACGAGATATCTCGCGGCTATAGCAGAATCGTTGGTAAAACCCGCCCCTACTAGCGAAAAAGGAATCGCAATAGCAGCTGCGGCGCAGAATTTTAAGTACACGTTGGAGTTGCTCCCAGAGTTCGATTGCTTTTCCTCAGAGGATACAATAGCGGAAAACCCGAATTCCCATTCCTTTAACAAAAGTCCAGTTTCGAGCATCCCAGTTTGGTGATATTGAATACTATGCAAGCAGCGATCGCTTCCTCAGTCAGTCATTGGTTGCAACAGCATCCGGCAGTATTCCGGGTACTTGAGATATTGATATGGATGACCAATCATCCGATTATCAGCCTGGGGATAGTATTGTTTGCGATCGCGCTGATTTGGCAGATGATTAAAGGGCTGGGTTACCTAATTGAAATCGGCGTGCGAAGTCTAATGCAAGCCCCGATAAAATTACTTCTGTTTTTATTTGGCATTGGGGCTAAATCCCTCAGTGCAGTTGGCGGTTTAGCGTTAAAACAATTAGCAGGAACTAAAAATACCCTTCCAGCCTTACCACCCGCAAGTTCTCAACCAGTTCTGCCAGATAAAAAACAAAGATTAGCAGAAATTTCCATTCGGTTAGAAGCGCTGCAAAAAGAACAAAACGAGTTATTACAAGAAGTTGCAGCAATAATGGCTTCAGACAAAATTAATCTAGAAGTTTGAAATAGAGCGGGGAGTGCGTTCGCTCTTCCTCTCTGACAAAACTGGGTACTGATATCATCTGAAAAGTTAACTTGCGTAATTTTTCGGAATATTTTTTCTAAATAAAATGCTATTAAATAAAAAGTTTACCTTGGTAAGGAATTATGGAAATAGCAATACCTGAAGCCGTTTCTCAAGGCTTTCAGAGAACAACAGATTTTTTGACTCAAACCGCCGCAAAAGCGGGGAATTCCCTAACAAACGTCAGTGAAAATACAAACAAAGCTGTTCGCGCTGTTACCGGGACTGCTGAGGAAGCAAAAGATGCGATCGCTCAAACCACGAACCAAGCCGTCAATACAGTCAGTGAAACTACAAACAAAGCTGTTGGAACAGTTTTTGAAGTGACCGAAAAAACAAAAGATTCTCTAGCTACCAGCACTAGCAAGGCTATCAATACTGTTACTGAAGCTACCAACCAAGCCGTTAGGAATATAACTGATGCAACTGAAAATGCGAAGACATCGTTAGAAGACAGTATTCAAAAAGCCGAGAAATTGAGGTTTTCATTCACCGAAGGCATTGAAGCTGCTATTAGTTCATTTATTAACAACTGGTTTAAGGATCATCCGATAGTATTTTGGATAATGAGTCATCCAATTCAAGATTTAGTAATTTTACTTTTAGTCATTTTCCTATTTTGGGGATTACTGAAAGCGATCGCTAACTTGGTAGAGAAAACATGGATTTCTGTACTAATAGCACCATTCAAATTGCTCCAGTCTTTTCTAGGGCTTGGTTCTAAATCCTTGGGAAATGTGATGGTCAGCGGATTAGTTACTGTGCCATCTAACCAGACTCTAAATCAAGGCGATCGCAAAGAACATCTGGCAAATATTATCAACCAGCTAAACGCACTAAAACAACAGCAGGATAAACTTTTACAAGAACTCGCAACAATTTTAGAATCAGACGATCTGAAAGTAAACTAATTGTTGGCTCGCTACAATCAAAGCGCCTGTGAATAGCCAAACAAAAACAGCCAGAGGGGAATCATCAGCAATAGCATTACGGTGGTTAAAAAGATACTGCTGGCAATTAACTCGCGGTCGAGGTCGTACTCTTCTGCCAAAATCAAACCCATAAACGCACTAGGCATCCCTGACATCAAAACCAGCGCTAAGCGGGGGTCGCCTTTGATTCCCAGCAGAGTTGTTCCTATACCGACGAGTGCTGGCACGATCGCAACTCTTAAGCTACTAGCAATCAGCGCCATCCGAAAACTTTTCCACCCTGAAAGAAGCGCCAGTCGTATCCCAATCAGCAAAAAGGCACTGCAACTGACTATTCCAATCGAAGCTTCGAGTCCAGATTCAATAAAATCGGGAAATTGAATTGATTGGGTGAAATAGCCCAAGATAAACGTCCACAGGCAAGGCACAATCAATAAATCCCGCAGGTTAAGCCACCAGCGATGCTCGCTTTGCTTGCGACCAAAATAACTGGCAACTAGAACGCCAAAAACATAGGGGCCAAAAAGGTTGTGAGCGATGCTGTAAAATACTGGGATATTTAGGGACTCAGGGTGGATTAATGAAGGAGCGATCGCTAACCCCACAAATCCGGTGTTTCCCAGCATCGCCGCCAAGACAAAACTACCTTGACGCGCTCGATTAAACCAAGTTTGATCCGGCTTTAATAACACTAAACTCGGCAATATTTGCCAGCATAAGCAAGACAGTCCCAGTCCCAAGGTTAACGCTACTAACGTCACTAAGGGAGTTAGACCCCAATTCCCGGAAAAGTCCGTCTTTCGAGCTAGTGCCAAAATTTCTATCGGTACGCCAATCCAATACAATGCCCGCCCCAACCACCGAGGCAGCGCCTTTGGTATAAAACGAAACAATAATATCCCTAAAGCCGTCCAGAGGATGAGAGGCGAATAGATATTAAATAGGTTGTTAATCATAGATTAGGGGTAGATGGTCATCAGTCGGGGTGCGATTCCCGCGCACCAGTTGGCGATCAATGAGACAAGGAAGACGAGGTAGCGTCTTCCCTGACGCGAATGACTGACCATCGCACCCAAGGACAGCGGATTGCTGACTACTGATACAGCAGATTGCAAGTGAGTGAGGAAAAGCCTTTTGGCGCAGCTGTGTGCGGGCAGCCTTAA
>DNGJ01000383.1:12713-16893 GCA_003486305.1 Cyanobacteria bacterium UBA11371 | reverse complement strand
GTGTGCGGGCAGCCTTAAGGCTGCCCGCACACAGCTGTTGGTGTACCTCATGCGACTGCAATCCGCTATAAACCCTATCTTAAAACAGTCATATCGCGGATGAACCATTGACCGTTTTGGCGCACTAGGTCATACTGCACCCGCAGATTGGAATTATAAGATTCTCTCCTGACTAATCGCTCGCCTCTGTAGTGTTCGGCAACTTCGCGCACCTGTGCTTCTACTTTGGCTCGCTCTGGATCGGCAGAGCGAATCTGGATCGAATTGTTTTCGATGCTATGCTCGAACTTGCGATGCCAGTTGTTTCTCCTCGCAGAGCGTGCGATCGCTTCCCAGCGCGCCAGTGCAGGATTGACCAATATTTGAGCTAATCGCTCGATTTCGTGGTTAGACCCCAGAGCTTCTGATTTACGCTCGAACCAGCTTCTAATTACTTGCTCTGCCACCGCTTCAGTCGGCGCGCCCGGTGCAGTTAATGGATCTGTAGCAGTTCCGGACGTTTCTAACAAGGATTGATTCAGGCTTACCTCTAACTGTTCTCCTTCTTGCGGCTCACGCGCTTGTTGTAAGTTTCTGTTGAGCGCTCCGATCGCTTGCATCAACAAAAATAGCACCACTCCAATGCCCAACACCCCAGCCAACAGCAATATCAGCCGTTTTTGCTTAGCTGCGCTTGAGGAACTGCCAGTCGGTGACACCAAATTTCGCCAACCCCTTGACAAATTCTCCATATTCTGCTTTACCCAGCTATTCCCGCCGCCTCGTCTGCCGCGTCTGCTGGAAGACGCACCGGGTCGATGCTGCAACCCTGCTGTTGTCGCAGTGCCTTGTGGTATTGGTTGGCGTAAGGAAGCGCCTGGATCGAAGCTAACCGATTGGGTGTCGTTGATGGGAACGTCGCCGCCAGAGGCGGGCATTCCTTCTCCAGAGTAAATTTCTGTTTGGTTGGCTGACGAGATCGAACCATTGGTCATGCGATCGCTCGTCGGCGGAGATGTTTGAGGCGTCGTAGCACCTGCTTTGCCTAACAAGGCGCTCAGGGTTGCTTCCGAGATGCCAGACAAATTTGTCCCGCTACCCGATCCGGTTTGGGTAGTCAACCGGGATTCAATTAAAGCTTGAGTCCGCTGCATCTGAGATTTCAGACGGCTGATAGCTTCCCGTTCGGCTTGAGTGCTGGATGGGGAGGATGATGGGGTAGAGATGCGCTCGGTATCGACGGCTTCCCACTCGTTGGTAGCCTCGCTGTCTTTTGGCAGGGATTCCAGGGCTGTCTGGACGCGATCGTCGGCGAAGTAATCTTTTAAAGAAACTTGTTGCTCTGCCAAGTCGCGGAAGTGGGGAAACACTTCTTCCTGCAACCAACGTTCGCTGTACAGGCATAATCCGGGCAACAAATCCGGTGCCCCTTGGGAATGTTCGCGAATAAAAGCCAAAGCTTCGTATTCTCCGGACAACTCCAAAGCGCGGGAGGCTTCCTCGGTTTGTCCCAAAAGCAGGGCGCAGATAGATTGCTCGAGGTATACATCTTGGCGTTTTCCCAGACGCATCAGCATGGTTTTGGCGCGCCCGATTAGTTCTGGCTGTCGCTGAGTAAACCCGCGTGCCAACAGGGCGTACACTGCTAGGTAAGTAGCTACCGCCGAGGGACGACGAGCTTCTTCTTCAAACAAAGCCTGCTGTTCGGCGCTGGTGAGATAGACGCGCAACTGCTGAATAAAGCGGAGAAAGTTTTCCTTATTCAACCCGGATTGATCGTTGCCCGCACCATCGATGCCGCCGCGTTCGGCTAGCATTTCTTGTAACAGCACTATACCAGTGCGGCGATCTTGAGTTTCTTCTAATGGAAGCGCTAGCAATTCCAATATTCTGTAAGGACGTAACTTGTAGAGGTCGGATTGGATTTCGCCTCTGACGCCAGCAAATAAACCTTCGCGTAAAAGCAATTCTTGCCCGCCATTTAGAGTTTCAGCGGCATCTTCATACCGACGTTGCTGCCATTGTTCGCGCCCTAATTCTAAACAGGCTAGGGCGACGGTTAAAACCATGTCGGATCTGGCGATTTTGGGTTCGCCAAACCTGCCGGTTTCAATTTCGGTAGAGGAACTGCTCAGATAGGAACGGCCTAAATGCAAGACGAGTTCGTATTCTCCCAATTCTTGCAGAATCAGCAAGGCTCCCAAAAATTCTTCGTCAGAGATGTCGATACTGGGAGGTTCGGGGTAAGCATTTTGTTCGACCGATGCAGCACCAGTAGGGGATGCCGTTGGCGACTCGGTTCTTTGTGGCGAATCACTCGCGTAGGTTTTGGTGAAGAAACTGGCATCGTAGGCGCTACGCTGTTCTGGATCGCTAAGCACCGCATAGGCTTCGTCGAGCAGTTGCCTGCGAGCCTCAATAGCTAGTTCGGAATACTCGCGTCGCGGCAGTTGTTGGACGCGATCGCGATATGCTTGCTGCAACTGTTCTGTATTTGCCTGAATCGGTAGACCCAGAATTCGATAATAGTCAAGTGGAATACGCACAGCCCACTTCCCTAACGGCGAACGACTGAATTAGCTTATGGTATCATTCACACTCCCAAGACCAAAGTCAAGGGAATTCTTTAAACTCTCTCCTGCTCTTGCCCAGATTTTGGCACCAAAGCAAGGGTTGAGGATCGGATCGCACGCCTATTGTAGCTAGTCCTAACTCTTCCCCATAAATTTGGCTCGAGCTACCAACCTCAGATGGGATAGTTCGATACAGGGACAAGGGAGATAAAATCTGATCTGCTGGGTGTCCCGTTTCAGACTGGTAGCCTTGGATCGGATATTGGTGCAAAATAAACCAGGCTCCCGTTGGGGCGGGATACTGGAAACAGATATTGACTTTGACTCTTGCCGAAAGGATACAACAAATCGATGGTTAAAGAACGAACCCTCCCAGTTTTTCAAGCTGCTTCCGCCCAAATTACCAAGGAAGAAGGACTGAAAGTTTACGAAGACATGGTTTTGGGGCGCAATTTTGAGGATAAGTGCGCCGAAATGTACTATCGGGGCAAAATGTTCGGTTTTGTCCACCTCTATAACGGTCAAGAAGCCGTATCTTCTGGCGTAGTTAAGGCGATGCGTCCAGGTGAAGATTATGTTTGCAGCACGTATCGCGACCACGTACACGCTTTGAGTGCTGGCGTCCCGGCGCGCGAGGTAATGGCAGAATTATTTGGTAAGGCGACTGGTTGTTCTAAAGGTCGAGGCGGTTCGATGCACATGTTTTCTTCTCCCCATCGTCTGCTGGGCGGCTATGCGTTTGTTGCTGAAGGCATTCCGGTGGCGACGGGGGCGGCGTTTCAATCGAAATACCGCAAAGAAACAATGGGCGACCCCAATGCTGACCAAGTAACGGCTTGTTTTTTTGGCGATGGCGCTTGCAATAACGGTCAGTTTTTCGAGTGCTTGAATATGGCGGCGCTGTGGAAGTTGCCGATTCTGTACGTGGTGGAAAATAATAAGTGGGCGATTGGTATGGCTCACGAACGCGCTACCAGCGATCCGGAAATTTACAAGAAAGCCCATGCCTTCGGGATGGCGGGGGTTGAGGTAGATGGAATGGATGCGCTGGCGGTGTATCAAGTGGCGAAGGAAGCGATCGCTCGCGCCCGTGCCGGTGAAGGCCCTACCCTGATAGAAGCCCTCACCTACCGCTTCCGGGGTCACTCCCTCGCCGACCCAGATGAACTACGCTCTAAGGAAGAAAAGGAATTCTGGTTTACCCGCGATCCAATTAAAAAGTTCGCCGCCTACCTCACCGAACAAAATTTAGCTACTGCTGAAGAACTCAAGGACATCGACCGCAAAATTCAAGCAGTTGTAGACGATGCGGTTAAGTTCGCCGAATCAAGCCCCGAACCAGACCCCAGCGAATTGTATCGCTTTGTGTTTGCAGAAGATGAGTAATGGTAATTGCTAATTGCTAATTGCTAATTGCTAATACCAAATCCGGGTTTAATACCCCCTCGATCGCTTAGACCGCGTAGGCGGTCTTTGGTTGTGTAGGCGCGACTTCAGTCGTTAGCCATAAAAGCGGTAATCCAAGCAGATTTGGTATAATTGCTAATTGCTAATTGCTTAAAATCTTACCGGATACCGTCGTTCCCACGTCTTATACATGGAAACGCCATGAGCAATTAGCAATTAGC
>DNGJ01000383.1:0-12463 GCA_003486305.1 Cyanobacteria bacterium UBA11371 | reverse complement strand
TTAGCAATTAGCAATTACCTAAAAGAACGAGTTATTTGCTCTAATTTGGCTACTTCATCGGCTTCAAGTGAAAAGCCTAATGCTCCCGCATTCTGCGAAGCTTGTTCGGCTGTTTTTGCCCCTGGAATCGGAATCACGTTGCCTTGAGCAATTAACCAATTTAGGGCAACTTGCGCTGGCGTGCGATCGTATTTATCTCCCAATTCGCGCAGTAATGATATTACGGGCGCGATTTTTTCTAACCCTTGGCGGCTAAAACGAGAATCAAATCGCCTCGCCCCTGTCGGCTCTTTAAAGTTTTCTAACGAATACTTGCCAGTAAGCAATCCTTGTGCTAAAGGGCTATAAGCCAGGATGGTAACGCCAAGTTCGCGCGCGGTATCCACAATGCGTTCTGTTTCCACCTGCCGCGATAGCAAGGAATACCGCACCTGATTCGTCGCCAAGCGTACCCCCCTAGCCGCTAAAATTTTGTGCGCTTCCCTCATTTGGTCGGCAGAATAGTTGCTGACGCCAACGGCGGCGATTCTTCCTTGCTGCACTTCGTCTGCAAGCGCGTTCATTAAGGTTTCTTGACTCATGAAAAACGTAAAAGGCCAATGCACCTGGTAAAGCGCGACTTGCTCGACTTGCAGGCGCTTTAAACTCGCTGTAAGCGCATCTGAAACCGATTGTCCGTTCAATCGCCACGGCATCGGGCCGTATTTGGTGGCAATGATGACGGGAAGATCGATCTGTTTCATGAACTGTCCGAGCAGTTCCTCAGATAATCCCATGCCGTATACTTCGGCGGTGTCGAAGAAATTCACTCCCGCATTCAAGGACGCTTCAAACGCTTGGCGCAACTGCACCGGGCCGTAGTCAGTGCCATAATTCCAAAACAGCTTGTCTCCCCACGCCCAAGTGCCGACGCATAGGGGCGTAACTACCGGGCCATCTTGACCTAAAGTTATAGTCTGCACGCTGGTTTACCGTTTGTTTACAAAAGTTAATATTCTTTTAGTGTATCGTCGCTCTCTAGGTGCTGGGGAGAAGGAGTAACTGAAAATTTAGGCCGCAGGGTTTATCTTAAAAATTACAGGACTTAGGCAAAGAAACCGGGTTTCTATGAAAAGAAACCCGGTTTCTGGGAAGTCGGACATAAAATAGTCGATCTGTTCAAACAAAATGGCAACGGGTGATATTTCAAAACATCAACTAGAATCGGCAAGTCAGCCTATGGCTAAAATCAAACTGCTGACGATGTTCCGATTGGGTTTATTTCAAATGGGGTTAGGTATCCTGGCAGTTTTAACCCTGGGGGTACTCAACCGCGTCATGATTGCAGAATTGGCAATTCCTGCGACGGTAACTGGCGCTACGCTGGCAATTTCTCAGTTTGTTGCGCCAGCAAGAATTTGGTTTGGACAGATGTCTGATGCCAAACCGTTGTTGGGTCATCACCGCACGGGTTATATCTGGATTGGTGCTGGTTTATTTACGTTTATCTTATCGGCAGCGCTACAAATTATCTGGAAATTGGGTAATGCGGTGCAAGCTGCTGGCGGTTGGAGTTGGACAGAGCAAACTTATGGTTGGACGGCGTTAGCGGCGTTAATTTTTGCGCTGTACGGGTTGGCTGTAAGTGCTAGTTCGACAACGTTTATGGCTTTGTTGGTAGATGTTTCCGATGAAGATAATCGCGGTCAATTGATCGGAATTGTCTGGACAATGATGACGGTTGGGATTGTGATCGGTGGCATTACCAGCAAAATTTTGTTGAGGCCGTTAGAGAGTCCGAATCCTTCGATTGAGACGTTAAATGCATCGATTAATGGGCTGTTTGTTATCGTTCCTTTAATTGTTTTGGGATTGGCGCTGCTGGCTACTTTTGGGGTGGAAAAGAAATATTCCCGGTATACTTATCGCTCGGCTTTGGTGAACCGGGAAGATAAAATTACCTTGGGAACGGCGTTGAAAATTTTAACGGCGAGTCGTCAAACCGGGATATTTTTTACGTTTATGTTGGTGATGACGACAAGTTTGTTTCTGCAAGAGGCGGTTTTAGAACCTTATGGCGGACAAGTGTTTGGTTTGTCAGTGGGTCAAAGTTCCCAATTGAATTCTTTTTGGGGAATTGGGATGTTGCTGAGTTTGAGTGCAACGGGATTTTTTATTATTCCCCGTTTGGGTAAGCGCAGAACAACTGGATTGGGTTGTTTGGCGTGTGCGGTTTGTTTTATCTTGATTATTTTGGCGGGATTTAGCGCTAATGTGAAGTTATTTCAGGCAACTTTAGTGTTGTTTGGTTTATCTGCTGGAATTGGTACGACGGGGGCGCTGTCGTTGATGTTAGATTTAACCGCAGCAGAAACGGCAGGGACGTTTGTGGGTGCTTGGGGATTGGCGCAAGCGATCGCGCGCGGTTCCGCTGTAGTCATCGGCGGTGGTATCCTCGATGTCGGGAAAGCTCTTTTTACCGTTCCGGTGCTATCATACGGCTTGGTGTTTGCGACCCAAGCAGTAGGAATGGTAGCAGCAGTTTGGTTTTTGGGGCGCGTTAACGTCAAAGAATTCCGCGATAATGCTAAGGATGCGATCGCTACCATCATGGAAGGCGATTTAGACTGATTGGTAATTGGTAATTGGTAATTGCAAGAAAAGCTAATTGCTAATTGCTAATTGCCAATTTCAGCGGCAAAAAAATCCACGCATCTAAAATTACCCATTACCCATTACCCATTACCTCAAATGACCGATATTTTAACTTTTGCTCAAACGACGACTGCTAGAGTTGGTGAGTATTTACTTACCCAGTTTGGACAAGTACAAGCTTCTCGCAAACCAGATGGTAGTTTGGTAACTCAAGCAGATCAATGGGCGGATAAAGAAATACGAGAAGCGATCGCATCTACTTTCCCCTCTCACGGCGTCTTAACTGAAGAAACCGAACATGTTTTCCCTGATTCCGAATGGTGTTGGGTAATCGATCCTTTGGATGGTACAACTAACTTTACGCGCGGCATTCCCATCTGGGGAATTTCACTAGGATTGGTGTATCAAGGAACACCTGTATTTGGATACGTCCACTTCCCCCCGATCGCTCAATCCTTCCACGGCTTCTATCACCAATTACCCTCGTTCCCACGGATCTGCCTGGGAACGCCATTACCCACCAATGGTGCTTTTTTAAACAACCGCCCGATTCACACTAGCCCTGACGATCCGAGTCAAAATCACTTTTTCAGCTTGTGTGCGAGAAGTACAGATGTGATGAAACAACCTTTCCCGTGTAAAATTCGCATGTTGGGAGTTGCTAGTTATAACTTTCTTTGCGTTGCGTCTGGTGCGGCTTTAGGTGCAGTTGAAGCTACGCCTAAAATTTGGGATCTTGCCGCAGTTTGGGTTATTGTTCAAGCAGCTGGCGGTGCTTGGGTATCGTTAAGTAAGGAACCAATTTTTCCATTGCAAGCAGGTAAGAATTATGGTAGTTATTCTTTGCCAACTTTAGTCGCGAGTCGGGCGGAATTAGTGCCAAAATTTAAACAATTTGTGGAATTTTTGGGTAATAGGTAATAGGTAATGGTTCATTTTAGCTCGGCAATTACCAATTAGCAATTAGCAATTAGCAATTACCAATTACCAATTACCCATTACCAATGTGGTGTTATTGGTAAGTAAACCAAAAGAAATCGGCAGCGGGGGTATTATTTATAGCGGGAGTATCTTCGACTGGATTTAATAGAATTGTCCGCTGAACAATACCATCTACGCGGCGGGCGACGCGGCTAGGAATTCCGTATCCGTAGGCGACGTGACCTTTACCAACTAAGACTACGACTTGATAATCTGGATTCGCTTGTAAAAATCGGACGATACTATCTGCCATTGTTTCATCCCAAACGACTTGAGCTTGAAAAAATCGCTCAAAATCGCTACTGTTTCCCTTACCTTTATGGCTTTGTTCGTAAATTTCTTGTATCACCTGGCGATAGGCGGGGTCATCTGTGCGAATTTCTGAGATGGGTGGAATATATCGCCGGTCGTCGCGGGATAATCTTTCTAAGCCGCGACGGGCTACTTGGCGGATTGTTTCAGTGGGTGCATTTAAGGCGATAACTGGGAGTCGATTGTCTTTGGCAAAGCGGACGAAGGGGGCATAATATTCCCAAGGGAAGCCCCAGCGTTCATCGTATTCGGTGCGATCGCGCAAATCTTCTTCGTTAATATTGCCTGCTAGATAGCGGTCGATGTAAGACTGAAAGGGGCGCTGGAACATTTCCATTGCGATCGCAATCCGCGGATTGCGTTGGTGCAGCGCTTGTATAATCTGTAATTGAGCAGCGTGATCTTGAGGTTTATCGTGAGTTTCCCCCAGGTAGATAACTTTTGCTTTTGCTAGTTCCTCCAACACTGCTGGGGAGGAGTAAGCTTGCTGCTGGACGGGACTAAATACCCTTTGAGCATAAGCTATCGGGGTGCTAACGAGGATTAGACCAAGGGACAAAGCGCAGAATTTGACGAGTTTGCGTGAATTCATTTTTTATCTAAACGCCGCGTAAGAAGATTTAATACCAAGAACTGGGAAAGCCTCGATACAATACTAAGTCGAGCGATTCGCTACGCGACGGGCAAGGCCCGAACGCACTACCCTATCATGACTCAAACAGTTGATTTTCTCAGCCATCTTAATCCTAGCCAACGCCGCGCCGTCGAGCATTTTTGCGGTCCGTTATTGGTCGTCGCCGGGGCGGGGTCGGGAAAAACGCGCGCGCTGACCTTTCGCATTGCTAATTTAATTTTGCGCCACGGGGTCGATCCGGAAAATATCCTGGCGGTGACTTTTACCAATAAAGCGGCGCGGGAAATGAAAGAAAGGATAGAAAAACTGTTCGCGCAAAGACAGGCGCAAGAGGAATATGGGAAAGCTTTGTCAGCGCTGAGCGAGTCGCAGCAAACGCGAGTGCGATCGCAAGTCTACCAAACCTATATTAAACCCCTCTGGTGCGGCACGTTCCACAGTCTCTGCGCCCGCATTCTCCGCTACGATATCGACAAATATCAAGATGAGAAAAACCGCAAGTGGAATCGCAATTTCTCTATTTTCGACGAATCCGAAGCGCAATCTCTGGTGAAACAGATAGTCACCCAAAAGCTAAATATAGATGAAAAGAAATTAGAACCCCGCAACGTTCGCTACGCCATTAGTAACGCCAAAAACCAGGGACTCTCACCCAGCGACTATGCCAGAGAGCATCCTTATTATAAAGGGCGAATTATTGCCGATGTTTACAGCCACTACCAAGACGCCCTGGCAGAAAATAACGCCCTCGACTTCGACGACCTCATTTTAGTCCCCGTTCAGCTATTCCGCCAAAACCAGCAAATACTATCTTACTGGCATAAAAAGTTTTGCCATATTTTAGTTGATGAATATCAAGATACTAACCGCACCCAATATGATTTAATTAGCCTTTTAGTTACGGGCGGTGTAGATACCAAAAAATTCAATAACTGGGAAAACAGATCGATTTTTGTCGTGGGGGATGCAGACCAGTGTCTTCCTCCTGGCACGCAAATTTTGACTCCCGACGGCTATGCGCCAATTGAGACATTAAAGGTAGGAGATAAAGTATTAGCACCCAGCGGCGAAAATCAACTTTATCCACGTACAGTTACTCACATCAAAAAGGGTTATTTTTCTGATTCTTTGTGGTGCGTGCGTGCTGGAGATAAATTACTCAAAGGCACTCCCCATCACATTCTCTTGGCGCGAATGGTGCCCCAAGCAGGACGTTACTACGTTTACTTAATGTACAGAGCAGACAGAGGTTATCGCGTTGGTATGACCAGAAGTTTGCGTAGTAACGACTATGGCAAAGAAGAATTAGGCTTTAGAGTGCGAGCAGCGCAAGAACATGCTGACAAACTTTGGGTGCTGAAAACAACTTCTTCCTACGAAGAAGCTCGTTACTACGAAGCTTACTATGCTGCTAAATATGGTCTACCAACAATAGTTTTTCACGGTGAAGGTCGCAATTTGCAAATCAGCGATGAGTTAATTTTCCGGTTATTCCAAGAAATTGACACCATCACCAATGCTCACAATTTAATGGAGGATTTGTGGCTGCATCCCGATTATCCCCATTATCGACCGCAAAACGGCTCTCGGCGACAGACATTAAATTTGGTAATGTTTGGTACGCCCAGACTAGAGCGACAATTGTCTGCTAGCTATCATCGCTTGCAATGGTGTTCTAATCGCAGCGATATTGCCCAAAATTTACAAGCTGCTGGCTTCTCAATTCGTGCGAGTAAAAACGAGCGCGGTTATCGGCTCGAAACGGCTAGAGTCTCTTACAAAGAAGCAGTGGTTCTTGCTCATCAAATAGCTGCAACTGGTGGATTAGAAATTCGCCAACGCGCTTTATTAAGTGGCGTAACCTATGAATTTATGCCACTCTCTCACTTGCAGCCAGGAATGAGAGTTTTAATAGATGTAGATGGGCAACTAGAAGAGCATGAAATACAAGAAGTATTTCAGGAAAAGTATCAGGGCGCAGTTTACGATTTAGAAGTAGATATTGCTCACACTTACATTGCCAATGGAGTTTTAGTCCATAATTCAATTTACAGCTTCCGCATGGCAGATTTTACCATTTTACTTGACTTCCAAAACGATTTCGGCGATGGTTTGCCCGATGAAGAAACCCGCACGATGGTAAAACTAGAAGAAAACTATCGGTCGAGAGAAAACATCTTGCATGTAGCTAATAAACTGATTGAAAACAATACCCAACGAATTGATAAAATTTTGCGTCCGACGCGGGATGCCGGAGAGCAGATTTATTGTTACAAAGCCGACGACGAGACTTTAGAAGCCGAGTTTGTAGTCAATCAAATTCGCTCGTTGGCAAACAATAATGACGAGTTAAACTGGGGAAGCTTTGCGATTCTTTATCGCACCAATGCCCAATCTCGCCCGTTTGAAGAAGCGCTTGTCAGAAGAGATATTCCCTACACAATTGTCGGGGGTTTAAGATTCTATGACCGTAAAGAAATTAAAGACGTTTTGGCTTACTTGCGAACCCTGGCTAACCCGGCAGATAGCGTCAGCTTGCTGCGGATTATTAATACCCCCCGGCGCGGAATTGGCAAAGCAACTTTAGACCGATTAATTTCAGCAGCGCAAGAACTGGGCATTCCCTTATGGGAAATTTTAACCGATGAAACATCGGTGAATACCTTAGCAGGCAGAACGGCAAAACCGATTTTAAGTTTTGTCGAACTTATGCAACGCTGGCGATCAGAAATTAATTCGCAATCGGCAGCAGAAATTGTCAAAGGAATCCTGGAAGAATCGGGTTATCTTCAAGACTTGAAAACCCAGGGAACCGATGAAGCATTAGAGCGATTGCAAAACGTGCAAGAACTTTATAACGCCGTGCTGCAATTCCAAGAAGATACGGAAGATTCCAGTTTGGAAGGATTTCTCGCTAATGCTTCCCTGGCTTCAGATTTGGATAACTTAAAAGAAGGACAAAAAGCCGTTTCTTTAATGACTCTGCATTCGGCAAAAGGACTTGAATTTCCCGTTGTATTTCTGGTAGGATTGGAACAAGGATTATTTCCCCACATCCGCAGTTTAGACGACCGGGCGGCGTTGGAAGAAGAACGCAGACTCTGTTATGTAGGCATTACTCGCGCGCAAGAAAATTTGTTTTTAAGTCATGCGCGAGAGCGACGCTTATATGGTTCGCGGGAAGCGGCGATTAAATCGCAATTTTTAGCAGAATTGCCAGAAGAATATATCAGCAGTAACGCGACGAGTGGGACGAAGAAAGCGATTTCTAGGCAAAAAGAAACTCCTATCCAAAAATCGATCTCACCCTCGCCCTCCTTAACAAGGGGGGGAGAGAAAATAGAAAATTGGCAAGTAGGCGATCGCATCGTTCATAAAGACTTCGGCGTCGGCGAAATTACCCGCGTTTTGGGATCGGGAAACAAACTCTATCTAGCGATAAAATTTCCCAGCATCGGTCAAAAAATTATCGACCCCAAAGTTGCTCAAATGCAACGATTAGAGTAACCCTCTTTTCTCGTTACCAGGTTCCACCTGGTAACGCAACTTCAGCGGCTCCTGCCGCATATAAACAGCTTATAATTGGAGGCGGGAGCCTCCAATATAGCATTCCCAGGCAAGAGCCTGGGAACGAGACAAAAGCGGGTTATAAACAGCTTATAATTGGAGGCGGGAGCCTCCAATATAGCATTCCCAGGCAAGAGCCTGGGAACGAGACAAAAGCGGGTTGACGAAACTCAACTTAGAGGTGTTAACATGCAACAACCCGAAGCTTACAAGGTAGGGGAAGTTGAACTGAAATGCTTAGTCTGCGCCCATGAATTATTTTGGCGTCGAGAAGTACAGTTAACTGAGGGAGTCCCTACCCTAGATTATCCAAGCTGGAAGAACCGCTATGCTTTGTGTCTCATCTGCTCTAATTGCGGTTATATCCATTGGTTCCTACCCCAGTAAGCGATCGCTCGCCTAAAATAAAACTATAGTCTGGGAGAATGCGATCGTGGCAAAAAAAGCTGCAAACCAAATTAGCCGTCGCAAATTCTTACTAGGTTCCGCTTTAACAGGTGGCGGAATAATTGCCAGCAACTTATTTTCAAAATCATTTGCCCAGGCTCCCGGAATCGTAACATTAGATAGAATGCGTCCGCAAATTCCCTACGGCGTCGCTAGCGGAGATATTACAGGAAATAGCGCCGTCATTTGGAGCAAAACTGACCGACCCGCGCGCATAATTGTAGAATATTCCACCAGCGAAACTTTCCGTAACCCCCAACAAATTGTAGGCTCAGCAGCTATAGAAACCACCGACTATACAGCGCGAGTTTACCTATCAGATTTACCCACAGGTCAGCAATTATTTTATCGCGTTACTTTCCAAGATTTAACTGATAGAAATATCTCCAGCATTCCCGTTACAGGAAGTTTCCGCACCCCTCCCAATTCAGGTAAAGATATTTTCTTTGCTTGGTCTGGTTGTAGCGGCGGTCAAGGATGGGGTATTAATCCAGATTGGGGTGGAATGAAAATCTACGAAACCATCCGCAAACTAGAACCAGATTTCTTCATCCACTGCGGCGATAATGCCTATCCAGATAACCCGATTCTTTCAGAAGTTAAACTAGAAGACGGCAGTATTTGGAGAAACATTACTACTCCAGAAAAATCCAAAGTTGCGGAAACTTTAGCCGAGTTTCGCGGCAATTATATCTACCACTTACTCGATGAAAACGTCCGCCGCTTCAACGCCGAAGTGCCGTTATTAGTCCAATGGGACGACCACGAGGTAACCAATAATTGGTATCCAGGTGAAATACTCGATGATAAACGCTATACCGTAAAAAGCTGCGATTTGCTGGCGGCGCGTGGCAAAAGAGCGCTGCTTGAGTATATGCCATTTCGCTGGGATGCTAACGATCCAGAGCGCATTTATCGGTCTTTTCAATATGGCCCAAATTTAGATATTTTTATGCTAGACGAACGCAGCTATCGAGGGCCAAATTCTGCTAATCGTCAGACCTCGCCAAGTGCAGAAACGGCGTTTTTAGGTAACGAACAAGTGCGTTGGTTAAAAAGTCAATTACTAGCATCAAAAGCAACTTGGAAAATCATCGCCAGCGATATGCCAATTGGGATTATCGTCCGCGATGGCGAAAAGGCATTTGAAAACTGTGCCAACGGGGATGGCCCCGCTTTGGGACGGGAATTAGAAATGGCAGATTTGTTGCGGTTTATCCTACAAAATAATATCAAAAATGTTGTTTGGCTAACTTCAGATTTACATTACGCCGTAGCGACTTATTACGACCCCAATAAAGCTCAATTTACTGACTTTAAACCCTTCTGGGAATTCGCTGCTGGGCCGCTGCACGGTGGCAGTTTTGGCCCGCAAGCAATTGATAATACTTTTGGCGCGCAAGTGAAGTTTCAAAGCGCACCTGTGGGGATGAAACAAAACCTGCCGCCTACGGCAGGAATGCAGTTTTTTGGGACAGTAAAAATAGATGCTGCAACTAAATTAATGACCGTTGCTTTGCTCGATCTAAAAGGTAAAACTGTATACAGCGTAGAACTGCAACCAGAGGTATAAATTGCCGTCAATAGTTGCCAAAAGAACAAGTTTAAGGTATAATTTTATATCTGGAAGTAAAATAGTTTAAAATATCGCTAAAAAATTTAGTTTTGTTGATTTTTTCATCGTTTTTTCACATTTGTGAAAGCAGCGCCCTTCAAAGAGCGATGATATAAAAGCAATCCAAGCTTTTATCAGGGGGAGAGGCGATGATGATGACATCTACTATCCGGTATTCAATCGACGTTATTAGAGATGAAGCCCGCGAACTGGTCAAGAAAGGCGCAATCAGTCGCCAACAACCGATATATGCGCTTTGCGAGTATATTAGACCGGGGGAATGGCGTTGTGTGGAATGCGAGTTAGAAGAGTGCGGCTATTTGCTAAGAGATCGCATTTGCGATTTAATTGGTTGCGAAACGTGGAGCGAGGATTAGGAAAGCAGAAACCGATCGAATCTCAAATCTGAAATTCTACGGGTTCGATGGTTTAATTGCTTGCATTGCTAATAAAGCACTACCATAAGCGGCTTGTGTATGAATCGGTCTTAAGATAGATACTTGCAAATGACGTTGGCGAATCTTTTGCCAAGCAGGATTTTTAGCCCCACCTCCAGCGGTGTAAACGCGAGTGAGGGGTGTTGCGCCGAATTGCTGTAATAATTGATAACCTAAAGCTTCAATGCGGGCGATACTTTCGAGTAAACCGTGGAGGAATTGTACAGGATTTTCGGGGCGGGGTTGTAGTCGGGGTGGTAAATTGGGGTCGTTGATGGGGAAGCGATCGCCCGCCTTCACCAATGGATAATAATCTAATAAACTTTCTTGCTCGGCATCGATTTGACTGCTGAGATTTTCTAATTCAGCGTTGGTGAAAAATTGTTTTAATACTGCACCGCCTGTATTAGAAGCACCCCCAACTAACCATAAATCGATTTCCCCCTGTTCCCCCTTAACAAGGGGGGGTAAGCGATGGCTATAAATTCCGTAGCGGGAATCATCGACCCGGGTGCGACTTAAGAGTTTTAAGGCTAAAGTCGAACCTAGAGAAGTTACAGCTTCACCGGGAGAATTCGCACCGCTGGCGAGAAAAGCGGCGATGCTATCAGTTGTTCCAGTACAAACAAGACAATCTCGCCTTAAATTAAAGCGACTAGCAATTTCTGCCCTCACTTCACCTACTGGCGTTCCAGGTGCTAGGATTTGGGGCAATAAATGACGTTCTGGTAAATTTTCTAACCAATTTGGGTAGCACAAATTTCCCACATCGTAACCGAGTTTTAACGCATTGTGATAATCGCTAATCCCCAAGCATCCGTGCAATAAAAAAGCTAACCAGTCTGCTTGGTGCAGGAAATAACAATTTTGTATATTATCGGCATTTTGGATTAGCCAGAAAAGTTTGGCAAGACTGGATGTGGCGCTTAATACTGTGTGATTTGGGGGGGATATTGCTTTGACTTTCTCGATCGCTTCTATTCCGCTTCCATCGTTGTACATTAAAGGTGCAGAAATTGGGTTACCAAAGCTGTCGCACAACAGGACAGTGGAAGAAGTGCCATTGAGAGCGATCGCTTTTATTTCCCCGCGTATTTTCTGGGTAATTTGTTCTAGCAGGTTAAATAAAGCATTCTGCCAGATAATGGTCTGGTCGGGTGCTGCAAACGGATATTGCGCTTCTGCTTGGATAATACCTTCAGAGTCGATTGCGATCGCGCGTGCGCCAGAAGTGCCGAAGTCGATGCCAAGGTAGAGGTTCATGGGTTAATAATACCAAGTTTCAGATCCAGAAAAGTTGGTTGGTTCTTGGCAATTTATCATATAATCACTGCATAGCTTTTCTCAATAGTCAAGTCAGCAAGTTAATTTCATTTTGATTTTGTTTTCACTTTTAACAGTTACGATCAACCGTTTAAGTTACGCGATCGCTATTACCGCAATCTGTCTGCTAGCATTAACAGGATGCAACAGCACTACTCAACCGACAACCCAAGCTTCTCCTGGTATTGAAACAACGGCGCCAAAAACAAAAAACAAAGGTGATGCGTCAATCTCGCCACTGTCAACCCACGATTTTTGATAGAAACCAAGTTTTTTTGCGTAAGTACTGAGGGAATGCGATCGCTAGTAGGGGCGGGTTGTATATGATGTCCGGCAAATCATCCATAATAAAAATCTGGGTACACGATCGGTAAAAG
Source organism: Cyanobacteria bacterium UBA11371 (assembly GCA_003486305.1). Taxonomy (GTDB): domain Bacteria; phylum Cyanobacteriota; class Cyanobacteriia; order Cyanobacteriales; family Aerosakkonemataceae; genus Microseira. Next base: position 136 of record DNGJ01000383.1, on the reverse strand, counting down.
AAGAATGCCATAACAAGTAATATCATGTCCTTAAGATTACCCATAATCATCAGCCGGGACACGGCACGATTAACGTTATCTGTGTCTCTGATATCTCTGATGCCGTGTCCCTACGCAACGACTCTGTGAGGTTGTT
>DNGJ01000218.1 GCA_003486305.1 Cyanobacteria bacterium UBA11371 | reverse complement strand
GCTTCGCCCCTACCTATTACCCAATTTATTTCGTTACTTGCAATTCATACAGGTTCCAGAATGGGCCGCCGAGGGCGGAGTATCTCACGTTTTGGATGCGATCGCTTACCGCCTGCAAGTCCAATCTTTCCACCAGGTGTATAAACGGTAACTGTTCGGAAGCGATGCGCTGATATTGATGATAAATTTCTATCCGTTTTTTCTCATCCAATTCTTGCGCTCCTTGCTTATAAAGGCGGTCAATTTCTTTTTCCCATTCAGAAACTTCCCAGCCAATTAAAGGCTGAGAACCTGGTTGTGGCCCCTGATTAAATGCGTGAGAAGATCCCTTCACCGACCAAATATTGCTAGCACTGTGAGGATCGATTCCGCCTCCACCAAATCCGCCCAGATAACAATCCCAATCCTGAGTTTCTTTCAGTTTTTGTAGATAAGCATTGAAGCTGAGAATTTGCAAATCGACTTGAATCCCAATCTTCGCCAAATCTCGCTTAATTTGGGCAACCATATCGCCCCTAGTTTTCCTTTCCGAATTCGTTAACAGTGTGAATCGGACTGGGTTACCATCTTTATCTATTAGCTGATTATCGGAATTATATTTGAATCCGGCTTGTAACAGCAATTGTTTTGATTTCTCCGGGTCGTAATTATATACTCTTAACCCTTTTTCTGGCGGCAGGAAGAAGGGACTTTTGACGTAAACAAACGAATTTTGCAGTTCTCCCAGTCCCCGAAACACATTTACTTTCATCGTTTCGCGGTCAATTGCATAGGCAACTGCTTGCCTAAATTCCTTGGTATTGAACCAACGAGACTTGATAGGGTCTACTAAAGGCAGTCCTTTAGCATTCTTGGCTTTATTCAGATTGAAAGCAATAAAAGTTGTCCCCGTATCTGGCCCACCATTATATATTTTAAATCCCGCACGCTTTTCTTCGCGCTTTAATAACTGAAAAGCTTCTGGAGCCACTTCTAAAGTATCCAACTGTCCCGACCGAAAACTGACTAACTGGTTATCAGTTGATTCAATAATTTGCCAAACAATTCGTTCGATGTAAGGTTGGGGATTTCCTTGAGCATCTTTGCGCCAATAATATGGATTGCGACGGAATATGACTCGCTGACTGGGAGTGTAACTTTCCATCACATAGTAGCCATTACCGACAACTTCTGTCGGATCGCTACCAGTTCCCCAAGTTGTCACAAACTTGGGATTTCCATTAGAATCGAGGGTACGAACCGCATCTTTTAGTGCATGGGCTGGCATAATGGGAATGCCGCCTACATACCTCAAAAAAGGTGCAAAAGGTTCGGGTACGGTAAATTCAATTCGGCGGTCGTCTATTTTTTTTACGCTGGGTAAAGCACCGCTTTCGCCAATTGCCAAAACATCTCTGACCGAAGTAGGAATTTTGGTGTTAAAGTAAATTTCGTTGTAAGTAAAGATGACATCATCAGCAGTCATAGGCTGACCATCTGACCATTTGAGTCCTTCGCGCAGGGTAACGACAATCCGCTTTTTATCTTCTGAAATTTCCCAAGATTCGGCTAAATTTGGTTCGAGTTTTGCAGTGAAGGGATTTTCGCTGATTAAGCCATCGTAGATAAAGCCAAAAACGCTGTAGAAAGATTCGTTGAGTGCATAGTTAAAAGTAGAAGGTTCGCTAAGAACGGCGACAACGATTTGGGGAATTTTAGCCGCTTCTGCTTTAAACTGGGATGGGTTGCAACTGGTGAGAGCAACAGCGCAAACTCCTGCCAGCATCACCGCCATCCAACGCCGCCAAGTTTTGCCAAGAATAGTGACAATTTTCATAATTTTTACTGTACCGACATTTACTGCGATTGTAGCCAACTCAGGAAATCCCCACTAGGGCTGAAATTATTACCGCCAGCGAGCAGTTGCGTAAGTCCTCCAACCAACCGTTTTGTATTCCTCACGACCGAGCGCTGTAACAATAATATCAGCCAATTGATAGATGAGCCAATTTTTTGGCTTAAATATCCTGAAAATGCTGAAGGCAAAAGTTTTGAAAATATTGAATTGACTGAAGAATTGGAGGTAAAAAATATGGCATTAATTCGTTGGGAACCTTTCCGAGAAATGGAAAGCCTGCAACGGGAGATGAATCGCCTGTTTGACCGGATGATGACGGTTCCTGGTGATAGCGATCGCACTGACATCATCGCCGGTGGAGCGTCTTTTATCCCGGCTGCGGAAATGCACGAAACTCCCGATCAAATTACGCTCAAAATGGAAGTTCCTGGCATAGAAGCCAACGATCTTGATGTCAAAGTTACCGCCGAAGCGGTGGCTATCAGCGGAGAGCGCAAATCTGAAATCAAAAGCAACGAAAAAGGCATGAGTCGTTCCGAATTCCGCTACGGCAGGTTCCAACGCATCATTCCCTTGCCAGCAAGAATTCAAAACGACAAGGTACAAGCTGAATTTAAGAACGGCGTTTTATGCCTGACGATGCCTAAAGCTGAGGAAGAAAAGAACAAAGTTGTCAGAATTAATTTGGGTGGACAAACTGAGCAAGGACAAACTCAGGGTAATGGACAACCTGCCAGCCAAAGTAATCTGGGAGGACAAACTCAGGGAAATGGGCAACCTTCCAGCCAACCTCAGCCTGAAACTCAATCAGTTTAAACGTTGAAAGAAAACAATAAGCAACAGGATTGACCAAACAATTAGCGTCAGTCCTGTTTATTTTATCCTCAGCAAAATTTATTGAAATAGACTTTAAAGGCAAAGGTCGTCCCAGTACATTCTCCTCAGAGCTTGCACGATTATAGCGGATTGCACTCGAATGAGGTACACCCACAGCGGTGTGCGGGCACCCTTAAGGGTGCCCGCACACCGCGAAGGAAGCCATTTCGCTGTACCTCACAAGGGCTGCAAGCCGCTGTATCAACAAGCCTTGAACCCCTTGTTTTTTGACAAAAAATCATGGCTGTATAGTTGAGATATTGGCTCCAAACCCGGTTTTGAGCCGCGGTGCAAGCTCTGATTCCTCTCAAGTTATGGGAGATTTATACCTAACAATTCAGCTACTACCCCATCCATTTTTCCGGTTTGAAGGTGATGATATTGTCTGTTGAATTGCCCATAATAAAAAAACCTGACAGAGTAGTTGCGTAGGGACACGGCATCAAAGATATCTCGGACAAACAGATAACGTTAATCGTGCCGTGTCCCGGCTACCGATCGTGGATAATCGACCAGATATGATATTATGGGCGACAGAATTAAACTTTAGGCGTTTTTTTCGAGCAAGACTACAGCGTAGGCAGCAATTCCTGCTTATCTTCCAGTTTGCTACGTTACTTTGAGTTAATCAGCAACTTCCATTTTTCTATTTCTCCTAGCAAGTTGAAAAACTCAAACCCGATGCTTTTCTGGTTCAACCCTATCTTAGCCATTTTTGTTTAAATGGTTGACTAGATAGGGTTGGTCAGAGTTATTCAGCAGCAACTAATAAAGCGACAGCATAAGCAGCAATGCCTTCTTCTTGTCCAACGGCGTCTAATTTTTC
>DNGJ01000490.1 GCA_003486305.1 Cyanobacteria bacterium UBA11371 | reverse complement strand
AGCATCAAAAATTATACACAACCTAAGCTCATAACTAGCAACTTGAGTTATTTAATTGCTCAATAGCAATCCCTTGTTCTGTAATTTTTGCTCAATTTTATGCATTTCTTCAATTGTTTCTCCAGAAGCGATCGCATAAATCTCAGTATATATCTTTCCGTATTTAACCTTCTCCAAAGCCGACAATATGATAAAATCCTTGCGTTCCAGTTCGGGTTTCAACGCCACTAGAATCGAATCGAATGTCCCATCCATGCGGTAGTCAGTGGAATATTTAGCCACTTCCTTTCCCAATCCTAGTAGGGTATGGCGCTGCAAGCAAAGTGGTGTTGAGCCATTGACTCGAAAATTGGCATCGATTGCATAAAGCTGTCCGTCTCGATCTTCCAACACGTCGAAGCCAATCACACCGAAATAACCTTGTTGGTGTGCATACTGACCAACAGCAGCGATCGCATCAAAAAATTTGCTCATATCGGTTTCGCGATAGTGAATTAGTCCCCCTAAATAATTGCCTGATTCTGTGACGAGTTGCGTTGTGGTACCGATGAGCGTAATCTCTCCCGCTTTGTTAACGTAGAATTGTACGCAATAGTTTTCTACCGCATTTTTGACAAATTCCGAGACAATAATCGTATCCAGCAATTCAATATCGAGATATTTCCTCACTTCTTCAAAACAGTAGTTTAAATCGCTATTGTTTCTGATAATATAAGTGCCTTCCCCTGAAAGTCCGTGGGAGGTTTTGATCAAATAGGGAAATTGCACTGGTAACTGAATATCTTTGAGATTGACTTCGCGCAGATTGTAGCTTGAGTATTTCGGACATTGCACTCCTAATTCAGCTAGCGTCACTTTACTTAGCAAGTGGTAGTGGGTATCTGGATTGACGGCGTGTTTTTCAGGTTTGAGACGATCGAAGGGAAATAAAGTAACGATCTTTTCAAAGCTTAAACTGTAGCTGAGATCGTCCAAATATGTCGAGCAATCTAACATTACCGCATTGGTGTAGCTGAAGCCAAAATGCTCGCGCCAGTAGTCAATCAGCAAGTTTTGCGGTGGAACGATCGCAACTCCTGGAAGCGCATCGCCTAACACAGCGAGATTTTTCCAAGGTTCCTTTTGGCAAATTTTGTCAAAGGATGTTTTGGTAGCTTCGCTACTACCATCTTGAATAAAGTATTTTTTCCTGTTAGGGTAAGCAGCCCAACTCGCAGTTGCTGGATAATTTAAAATGAATGCATAACGTGCATCCGTAATGTCGGTAGCAAACAAATCGGAGAAAGAATTGCCTTCAAAGTATGGAAATTCGGATGTTAAGTTCATAGAAAACTGCCTTTGTTTATGGGAACGAATGGAAGATTAAACCAGAGCGAAAAATTCTTCGGCAACTGAAGGGTGAATGCCGATAGTTGCATCGAAGTCTTTCTTTGTTGCGCCCATGCGAAGCGGTAGGGCGAGACATTGAACTATCTCAATTGCTCCAGGTCCTACCATATGAACGCCTAGCACTCGCTCGTTCGTACTATCAACGACTAACTTAATTAAAACTTTCTCTTCCCGTTTAGCCAGACTGTGGAAAAGAGGACGAAATTCAGAGCGATCGCACCTCAAAAAATCACCAATCTTTTCCCGCGCTTTTTCTTCGCTTAAGCCAACTGTAGCCGCTTCGGGAAAGAAACTAACCACGCTAGGAATGCATTCATAACTGATAGTTTGGGGTCGATCGCCAAAGTGGGTATCGGCAAAAGCTCGCGCCTGGGCAATCGCGACGGGAGTATAAGTAAGCCGATTGGTACAATCTCCAACTGCAAAGATATTCGCTTGTGTAGTTTGGTTTTGCTCGTCTACTGCGATCGCATCAACTTGGACGTAACAATTCCTACTTTTACTAACCTTAACTCCCGCTGCTTCTAGATTCAATCCGGTTAAATTAGGCGCCCGCCCCGTGACGCAAACAACAGTATCGACGATCGATGTATCGCGAGAAGTTCCCGATAGTGTCAAATGCAACTGCTCTCCGTGAATTTGTTCAATTTTTTTGACGGCGCTGTTGTTGATAATTTGAATACCCCGCCGCTTTATGCCCTCAGTAACAGCCCTGCAAATATCTGCATCAAAATCAGATAAAATGCCATCTTCATGAACTATCAAAGTCACAAACGATCCAAGCATTCTCATAATACCCGCCAATTTCACCGCAATATAATTGCCGCCAATGATTGCGACATGTTTTGGTTGCTGCTTGCGATCGAATAGTTCCCGCGAAGTGATAGCATATTCAATCCCAGGAATCTGTGGCTTGACGGCTTCTCCTCCCACCGCAATTAAGATTTTTTCAGCAGTAATTTGGCGTCCTTGAATAGACTCCTCCAAAAACTCTTGTGGGATAGGCGTCTCGCCTGTCTTTGAGTTGCTGTTTTGCAGAGGTTTAATGTCTAAAGTATGAGGATTAATCAAGGTAGCGCGCCCTTTAATAAACTCAACTCCTGCTTTTTCTAGCGATCGCTTATGTAAGTCGCTGAGGCGGCGGATTTCTTCGTTCTTAGCAATCATGAATTGATGCCAATCAAAACTGGTTTGAGGTTGTTTCCAGCCATAACCAATTCCCTCTTGATACAATTCGGAAAAGCTAGCGGCATAGGACATGAGTTTTTCGGGAATGCAACCTCGGATGACGCAAGTACCCCCGACTAAATCTTGTTCTGCGATCGCAACGCGCGCACCATACCCCGCCGCCCGTTCCGCAGCAGCAAGACCACCCGGCCCCGCACCAATTACAAAAAGGTCATAATCAAATTTCATGGCTCTATAGAGTTATATTTCAGTTACTAAGTCAAGTTGCTAGTTAATAGTTGTTTAGGAGGGGCGAAGCATTGCGGCTGAAAGATTTGGCTATAAGTCAAAGTTTTTCTACCGCAATGCTTCGCCCGTACTGGGAATTGGGAATTGGTAATTGGTAATTGGATTAACAAGGTTTTGCCCTCAGTACAATTACCCATTACGCATTACCCATTACCAGTACCGCTCGATGTAACTAGCAACTTACGTTACTAGCTGCTAATAAATTCTCGACAGCCCTAGCAATCGCAGCTTCATCCTTAAAGCTTGTCTTAACTAGACTAAAGGAATAGTTTTAGATTAAGTAACTTTGTTACCAACAATACAAAAGATTGGCGTAATGTCAAAGCTGCAACGGCAGCGATCGCACCCGTAGTAAAATAAAATGATGCCAGAGGGTTTTCGGATATACTTTTGCACCTGAGCCAGATGGATTTTAGCCAATTGCTTGTAGAAAAAATAGATGCGATCGCAAAAAGCTGGGTGGAAACAGTTCGCCGCGATCGCCAGATAGCGAGTGCCGACGATTTACCGTATTCAGCTATACAAAATCATCTGCCCGATGTGCTGAGAGCGATCGCCACCGTGCTTTCCCACTACCAGGACAGCGATATCGAGTCCATCGTGCAGAATAGTTTGGAACATGGGGTTTTGCGCGCTGCACAAGGTTTCACACCGATCGAAATTGCGCGGGAGTATCGTCTACTACGCCAGACGATCTTTTCTACTTTAGAAGCCGATTTATTGCAGGGTACGGTTACTGATGCGATCCGAACTTATAATCTGATAGACGCGACGATTGACGAAGCCATTTCCCAGTGCTTCAAAAGTTATGTCGAACAGCGTTTGCACGAGCTACAATATCTGCACGCTCAAGCAGAACTAACAAATCAAGAATTGACTCGCTTGGTAAAAGATAATCAAGACAACCTCTCTCAACTAGCCCACGAACTAAAAAACCCTCTCAATTCAATTATTGGCTATTCAGAATTAATTTTGCGCTCTTCACGCAAGAACAGTGAAGTTAGAGACACCGTTCCCCATTTAGAACACATCGAAAGAGTGATACGCAATGGCAGACATTTACTCCGCCTGATCAATGATACGCTGGAAATGTCTCGCTGTGAAGCCGGAAAAATGCAACTACAACCAGTCCCGACGGATGTGCGCTGTTTAATCAAAGAAGTGTTTGAAATGTTGCAGCCTTTGGCGGCTGCGAAAGGGTTACAGATGGAGGTTGATTGCAATTCCGATAGCGCCTTAAGCTGTCCCGAAAAAGTGGTGACAGACCCTCTGCGATTGCAACAAATTATCACCAACCTGCTCAGCAATGCGATTCGCTACACAGAATCGGGAACTGTCCGATTAACCTGCCAGATGTTACCTAATAACCTGTGGTCTATTGCGGTCAGCGACACAGGAGTCGGGATCGATCCAGAAGACCAGCCGCATATTTTTGAACCCTTCTTTCGCGCTGGAAATAGCCAAACTTACGCCCCCAATAGCACTGGTTTAGGGTTAGCAATTGTTTCCCAGTTAGTAAATCTAATGCAAGGCAAAATCGAACTGGTATCCCAGGTGGGAGTTGGAAGCACTTTCACTGTTATCTTACCGATGGAAGTCAAAATTCTTGAATCGGTTAGTTAAGTTTTCATATCGTGTCCTAAGCATCGGACTTATACAGTTAATTGTGTTGTAGGGGCGGGTAATACCTGCCCCGAAGAGTGGAACCACGAGATATTTAGTTAAACCCGCCCCTACTCATTAAACCCGCCCCCGCGTGCGATGCCGATGCAACCG
>DNGJ01000562.1:32731-36289 GCA_003486305.1 Cyanobacteria bacterium UBA11371 | reverse complement strand
AGCGGATTGCAGTCGTATGAGGTACACCGAAGGAATGCGCGATCGGCAGCGTTAACGCTGCCGCTACACTTGCCTTGCGCCAAAGGGCTGTAACTCACTCACTTGCAATCCGCAAGATATGAAAAATCGTCGATTTGGAATTAGAGAGTGCAGCAAGAAACCCGGTTTTTAAGTTCATCCTGCGTCAGTCCTGTTGTAGTAATTTAGGCTACAAGCTGCTAATCTTCCCTTAAATATTTGTGGAAAACTAGCAAAAATCTGTGGAAAAGTAGGCTTGTCTGTGGAAAAAATGGGAATCAATTCCCTTAATTTGACTGAGGATCGAAGGTAATGCGATCCGACTTGTAAGTGGGCGGTTCGACGTGAATTAAAATTCTGACTGGGCTGTATCTGGCTTCCAAGCGCGCTTCTACCTCTTCGGTAATCTTGTGGGCAGTTTCCACATCGAAGGCATCTACAACTAGGTGCATTTCAATAAATACCTGACGCCCGACAACGCCACGGGAAGCTATATCGTGACAGTTGAGGACGCCTGGAACTTGCAGCGCGATCGCGCCAATCGCTTCCGGTGCGATCGCCATTCGATCCACCAGCCAAGGTATATTTTCTTTTAAAACCTGCCAGCCGCTGCGAAATACTAACAACGCCACTGGAAAAGACAAAATTACATCTAACCATTGCAGTGCTGGTAAGTTTAACACCCGCGCCTGCCATATACCAATCAATCCCAGCAGGACGGTAATTGTTACCCAGACATCGCTCATGGTATGCTGAGCATCCGCAATTAAAATCGGGCTACCCACTTGTAAACCAACGCGGCGCTCGTAAAATGCCACAAATATATTGATACCCAGGACAATTAGCAGTATCCACAGTTCTGGTGGTGATATAGTGATGGGTTTTAAACCTTGTTGAAAGCCTGCGATCGCGCGGGAGAGCGCGCCTTGTATAATTTCAAAGCAGGCCATACCTAAAAAAGCCGCAATACCCAATGCACCCAAAGCATCAAACTTTTGGTGTCCGTAGGGGTGATTGCGGTCTGGGTGGGGTGAAGCGAAGTGATTCGCAACCAGTCCTAAGATATTATTGGCGCTGTCTGTGAAGCTGTGTAACGCATCGGCGAGTAAGCTGAGAGAACCCGTCCACCATCCTACACCTGCTTTAATTGCCATTACCAATAGATTCAGCAGTAGGGTGATGAATAAAACTTGACCGACTTTGGCGCGACGATCTGTAACCATTGGGGGGAAGATGCGATCGCTCTAGTATGCACTTTTTCTATTTTAACAAATTACCCGCAATATCCTTGGGGTCAAACAGTCGCTAGGATCGTATTCAACATACAAGATTATGCCTTGGGTCTTTACCATCAGTGTATTTTGAGGAGAGGCTAGTATGAAACTTGACTGGGAAAAGGCAGTTCATGTAGCTAACCAAGCCGTATTTCTCAACATAAACAGAAGCTTAACCGATATTGAGGTTATCGTCTTAAAAGGTGCTTGGCAAAGGCAAGAATACGATGAAATTGCCGCCCAGCATCAATACGCTACCAGTTATATTAGTCAAGATGTTGCTCCCAAACTTTGGAAGATTTTGTCAGAAGCTTTAGGCGAGAAGGTGAAAAAAAGCAATTTTAAGCAAGCCTTAGAACGATATTGGCAAAAACAAATAGAGCATTTAAGAACGATACGCGATCGCATTCTCACAAATGCGCGGTGTAGCAATAATTTACTGCTGTTATACCAACATATTTTGCAGCAATAAACAATTCCCGCAACTAACTGTCACGAACATTTAGAATTGCGCTTATCGGGTTTAGTTATTAAAGATAAAGGCAATTTAGTGGCTTATAATCGGCTATAGAAAACTATATTTAATTCCGCTTGGGTGACGGCACAACTCGATGCGCTACCCTGTAACTCTGCACAAGAAGCAGACCTACTTATCCCTACCTATAAAGGAACAAAAACCGTAACTTTACTGGTTTTGGCGAGTGCGATCGCATCCGCTGTGACAATGGGAATGCGATCGCTTGATTGGTTGCAATCTTGGGAATTGCAAACCTTCGATTTGTTAATGCAATTGCGACCGAATGAAGGAATAGACAAGCGAATATTATTAGTAACAATTACAGAAAAAGATGTGCAATCCCAATCCGCTCAAGAAAGAGGAGGAAGTTCGCTATCCGATCGATCTTTAGCTGAATTAATCGCGAAATTGGAACCGTATAAACCGAGAGTTATCGGTTTGGATATTTATCGCGATCGCGCAGTGGGAGAGGGTTACAATCCTTTAGCAGCTTGGATGAGAAAGAGCGATCGCTTTTTTATCATCTGTCATTACGGCAATCCCGGAGTTAACCCACCTCCTGAAGTTCCATCTATTCGCCAAGGTTTTAATAATGTTTTGTCAGATGCAGATGAAGTTCTGCGCCGCCATCCACTAGCAGTAAGTTCGGCGTTTCCTTGTCAGACTCGACGTGAGAGGGTCGTTTGTCGCGAGTACTGCGAGTGCAATTCAATTTGGCGAGCGCGGTTTTTTCAGCGCTATTAATCCCGCTATTTTGCCGTTACTGAATGTCAATCCTTCTGCGTTTTTATTCAATCAAATCGCATCTGGAAGAATTGAAAATCGCTCCAATACTGAAATTTCAAGAAGACCCGAACGCTTACTTGGGTTACAAGTTCCAGAAGGTCGAAGTTTGCTTTTATTAGGTAGAGAGATTCTGATAGATGGCGGGGGATTAAATGCGGCAAATGGGCGAATTGAATTAGCACGAGTTGCAGGAGAGGGAACGGTAGGATTGACTGTTAATGGCAATAATTTAAGTCTTAGTATGCCAGATTCTGTGGCGCGAGGTAATATAGCGATCGCCAACAATGCCAGAGTCAATGTCAGCGGTAAAGGCGGCGGATTTATTCAGTTCCAAGGTTCTCGCGTTTCTCTCACCAAAACATCAGAAATAACTGCCGATACATTGGGAGAAGAAGACGGACAAGGCATCTCAATTCGAGCATCGCAGCTAATCGTTAGAGATGGGTCGCAAATATCAACAACTGCTAGAGAAAATAGTCAAGAAAATAGCGGTGTAATTACCATAAATGCAGATTTAGTATAACTAACAGGAACCGGCGAAATCGCAGTCCAATGGCAAGGAATTGACCCTTCCAAAGGACTGATAGAATTACCAACAGAATTAGTAGACGTGACCGGACTAATCGCTCAAAATCTTTGTCATACCACCCAAGGCAGCGAATTTACTATCACCGGCAGAGGTGGCTTACCAACACCACCAAACGCAGCCCTTAATGGTAACAATACGTGGGAAGATTGGCGCATCGGAGAAGCAAGCGAAACCAGCACAAGCAACCCAAAAACAAGCAACACACCAGAAACAATTGTAGAAGCCCAAGGATGGTATAAAGATGCCAATGGCAATATAATTCTAACAGCAAAAACAACAACCGTAACACCCCAAAGCAATTGGTTAAAATTTCCTAATTGCCAACCGTAAGTTCCGTATCTGTAGGGGCACGGCATCAATAATAATTGACTCTC
>DNGJ01000562.1:32347-32471 GCA_003486305.1 Cyanobacteria bacterium UBA11371 | reverse complement strand
GCATCAATAATAATTGACTCTCTACCGAAATATTTAACTTGCCGTGCCCCGACACCCGGTTATTATATGGAGAGGAAATGAAGCCGTATCTGTAGGGGCAAGGCATCAATAATAATTGACTCTC
>DNGJ01000562.1:0-32092 GCA_003486305.1 Cyanobacteria bacterium UBA11371 | reverse complement strand
GCATCAATAATAATTGACTCTCTGCCGAAATATTTAACTTGCCGTGCCCCGACACCCGGTTATTATATGGACAGGAAATGAAGTGATGAAACAGATTATGCGATCGCTCTTTCTGACCCTGTTAGGCTTAATCTTAAGCCTGAGTATCCATGCGATGCAACCAATCAAAGCACAACTCCCTGCTTCCACCCAAAATACAGCTTTAGCTTTTGTAGAAGCAGGCAAAAACCATTACGACGCCGGACAGTTTTCCGCAGCAATTCGCGCTTTACAACAAGCCGCCCAAACTTATGAAGCCGCTGGCGATAAAATTAAACAAGCACAAACCTTAAGTTTGCTCTCATTAGCGTATCAAAAACTCGGACAGTGGCAAGCAGCAGCGACAGCAATTGACGCAAGTTTGTCATTACTAAACTCACAAAGTGGCAGCAATCAAAAAGTTCGCGCTCAAGTTTTGAACGCCCAAGGACATCTGCAATTAGCAACGGGAAAAGCTGACGCTGCGTTAGAAACTTGGCAACAAGCGGCAGCATTCTATGCGAGTGCAAAAGATGAAGTGGGAGTACTAGGTAGCCAAATTAATCAAGCTGAAGCAATGCAAGCTTTAGGACTTTACCGACGTACCGAAAAACTATTCGCACAAATCGAACAAAAGTTGCAAGCACAACCTGATTCCCATCTCAAAGCAACAGGTTTGCGTAATCTCGGTAAACTGTTGCGACTGAGTGGAGATCTTGACGAATCTCGCAGCTTAAGCGAAATCAAAGCAGCCTCAAAACAGCTTTATGACTGGTTAATTAAACCCTTGGAAACCGACTTAAAAAATTTTTTCCAGCCAAACCAGATCAAAACTTTGGTGTTTGTTATAGATAGTTCATTGCGAAATATTCCTCCTCCTGCTCTCTATAATGGGCAACAATATTTGATAGAAAAATCTGCAATTGTAGATAATCGCATAGTGAAATTTACTTGAATCAGTTAATTTCATCCTCTACAATTGCTAGTATGTTTAAAAATTCAATTGCATAGTTCAGTTAAATTCGGGACTGGGAAAATTCAGGTAATTTCAGGTAATTTCAGGTGGGGCTGACGACGGTAGGTAGTTCCTGATAATTGAGAGTTACAGCGGATTGCTTTCTTAGCAAAATCGCGAAAGAATGCAATAGCGTTCGTTGTATAGCGGCACCGTGCGCGGGTGCCGCTATACTTGCCTTGCGGTGTACCTCACAGGAAAAGCAATCCGCTATATTAGCGATCGCTTCCCCGGCTCGCCCCCGGTAAGATAGATCGTTGAACGTTCAGAGCTATTACTTATGTCTGCTTCCCCACTCAGGCTCAACTTGGTCGAAGGTTCTGTCTCTTTTAACTTCTCACCCCAAGCCGCACGGGAGTTACAAGCTGCTCTCAATCAATTGATCGAACGCTTAAAAGCCGTTGCTGTCCAAACTTCCGGCGCACCAGGTAAAGCTAATCCCCAAAAACCAATGGAATATCAATACACGGGCGATATTTTTCTGGAAATTTTCTGCAATCCTAATATTTGGCCCAGTCCCTTTGCTGCCAAAGTGCTGCTCACCGTCCGCGACGATCGCATTCGCTTGACCAGCGAAGCCGAACTCACCAGGCTAGTTGATGATGTTAGCCAGTATCTCGAGCAAGTCGGGTGACATACTCCTACCCTGAATCAAAGATTACAGGGTAGGCTTCCAACAGCCCGATGAAGGGTATGAAGGATTTCCTTCGTGGTACTGCGATCCATAGTTCCAACTACGATCAACTTCGCACTGGTTGAGTCGAGGGCAGGTATTATCCTTGCGCCCCTCTCATTTAGATCCGGACGTGCGGGCTTTCCCCGCATCCGGCTCCCGATATTCTAAGCTTGCGCTTTGCTCATGTGTTGGTACTGGTGGCATGACTTGTGGATGGCAACTAAATTGCTTTGTTTCCAATTGTCATGGTTTCCGTCTACATGGTGTAGATGTACTTTTTCTTCACCTATGAATTTTAGTCCACAGGCTACACATGAATGGTTTTGTCGTTTGAGGGCTTTGCTAGTATTGCCTTCGTAGAGCTTGCAGTTACGCTCACTCCAATAGGCTATATCTCCGTCATAAGGTGACTTATTTCCTCTGACATTGACATATTTATACTCGGAGTATGGAACAGTTGGGAATGCCTTATCTAGCAGTAGTTTGCTGGATAGGCGATTCTGTTTTAGTTCCTTGTTAAATATCGCAAATGCCCGCTTCTGGATGAAGTATAGCGAGTGCCGTGCCCCATCCATTTTGCAGTATTTGTGGTAGTTTCTCCATCCTCTGACAATGGGGGCTAGCTTTTCAGCTTTTACCTTTGCACCATAATTCGAGTGGGCAATGATGTGTTTTATCTTCTTACGGAAAACTTTGAAGTTCTCCACTGAGGGAGTGCTATGAATCTTTCCGTTTTTCTGGACTTTGAAGTGCCAGCCGAGGAAGTCAAACCCATCTGTCGTAGCTGTTACCTTAGTCTTGCTTTCACTAACTTTCATTCCTCTTGCAGCTAGAAATTCACTGATTCTGGCAAGAATTTCATCTGCATTATCTTCAGGTCGGATTACGATTACCATATCATCTGCATAGCGGATTGATGGTTCTTTTTCCCTTCCTTTGGGGTCTTTGTATTTATAGATACTTTCGATCCCATTTAATGCGATGTTTGCTAAAAGAGGACTCACCACGCCACCTTGCGGTGTTCCTTGATCTGGAAATCCTACATTAGTTCCTGCTTTGAGGCATCTGAAAATGCCAAGCTTTAGCCCAGAAGGGGCAATTAGGTTGTCCATGATTGCGGAGTGATTAATCCTGTCGAAGCATTTTTCAATGTCGAGTTCAATGACCCGTTTCTTGCTTCCACCTCTTCTTGAGTTTAGGTTGTCGTACAGATACTTCTGGGCATCGTGTGCCGAGCGCCCTGTTCTAAAACCATAGCTTCGAGGGTGGAAGGTAGCTTCGTGGGCTGGTTCCAGAGCGAACTTTGCAAGGCATTGCCACGCTCTGTCTGCAATGGTTGGCACTTTAAGCATCCGAGTATTTCCGTCCTTTTTAGGAATGGGGATTTCTCGTAAGCCTTGATGCTTCCAGTTGGATTGATGTTTCCCTAGCTCATGAGCCAGGGCGAAGCGTTCTTCAAAGGTGAGAGACGCTTTCCCATCGATACCAGCCGTTTTCTTTCCAGAGTTCAACTGAGTTACTTGCCGAATGGCGAGTAATTTAGCTGCTTGAGATTTGAGGATTAGTTTCTGTAGTGACCGGGCTTTTCGCTTATCACCTACTTGAACTGCTTTGTAAACTCTTCTTTGTAGCCGGAAGAGCGTTCTTTGGAATTTCTTCCAGTTTAGGTTCTTCCAAGATTCGCTAGCGGTTAAGCTGCGTCTAATCATGGTCTGCTCCAATTCGTTTACTCTGAATACCTTGACCCAATTACGAGTCATCCTACCCGTGTCTGAGGAATTACTCCGCTCGTCTGGTCTACCCTGAGTGCGACCACCCAAAGACCTCAAACTCGTTTTTATTCGTTCCGTCCAATCGATTGATAGTTCCGTTAGGTGTAGCCAATTCAACCGCCAGAACCCCTTACTCTTGCCGCTATTCGCCGTATGTGCGGCGGGATACTAATCTCTGGCGAGGTCAGACTGAGGATTGCGTCTGCCTATAAATAGGTTGCTTTTCTAGGCTCTGTTTCACCGTAGGAACTCCCTATTAGCCGCAGTGTCCAGTGCAATTCTGGTCTGATTCAGCCCTGTTCCCAGCTTCGACCTCCCGAATTCCGAGTCGGGTCATCGTGGGCAGATAAGGAGTCAATCTTGAGTTTAGATGGTGGGGCTTTCACCCACATCAGTCGGACAGTTCAGCCCACAAATTGCTTCGATGGTGAAGCTCGGCTGGTAGAGTTATTTACGGACTTTAACCGTGATTCCTCTACAACGAATCGCACACGGCGTTTTATGCTTGGGAAAATGTCCAACCCAAGCCTTTTCAAGTTGATTGCTGCGTTGATATCGCGGTCAACTTTCAAAGAATGTTGCTCATCCCAATAGTCTCTAATACTGCAATCGGTAAAGATGATTTCATCCCTATAGCAGAGAACCATTGACGAATAAGCAGGTTTTTTAGCGATGACGACTGACCCAGCTTTTGCGGCTATGTATTCCAGCGTCTTGAAAAAATTACCAAACGCCGCATCAGACCAGGATTTGTTCAATCCTGACTTAGCCGATTGACCATTTGGTAGAAACGTTCCGGTTTCATCCTGTTTGGCTTTGTTGCGTTTGGTCAAACCTTTGAGATTGAGGTCTTCATGAAAGAAGACTTTATGACCAGTTTTCACTAATTTGTGAGCGGTTTTGTACTGAAAATCTTTGCGAGATCTGGCAATCCGTTGATGTTGTTTTGCCTCTCGTATGCTGTGTTTGCGACGCGCCTTAGAACCGCGCTTCCGTTTGTTTCGCTTCGTTGAAATGCGTGAGAGCTTGGCTTGATTCTTTCTGAGCGGCTTCAGTGAGGGTAGTTTTTCACCGTCTGAGGTTGCCAGATAGACATCCTCATTCAACACGGCATCTATACCCATTGAGTTTTCCCAAGTTGGAATTACCTCGTCTAGGACAAAATCTGGAACGGTTGGATCTTGGAGCATGATTTGCATGAACCAGCCGTCAGCCTTCTTGGTGACACTAACCTGCTTAATCGTGAATCCTTCTGGGATTCCCCGGTGCATTCGCACTTTGACGACTCCCAGTTTGGGCAGTCGGAGGTACATCCAATGCTTACGAACCAGAGAAATCTTGACTGCCTTACCATCCGCAAATGTCATCGTTCTGAAGTCGGCAACAGTCTTGAATCGGGGCTTGCCTGACTTATTGCCGTTGCTATCCCCCACAATGAAGCGTTCAAACGCTTTTTCTCCGCGCTTCGATACTTCCTGTAAAACACTGGCATCCACGCGAGAGAAATCAAGCAGTTCGCCGCTATGCCAAACTTTGACCAAATCCTGCTTCAGAATGGGTAATTGCTTTTTCTGAGCATAGAAGTTTGGTTGATCGCGTAAGTCTGCAATGCTGCTCACCAACGGGCAAGCATCAACACGAGTCCGATTCATTTCCCACCAATCGAACCTGTCTCCCAATTGGCGGTTATACCAATAGCGAGAAATTCTGAGCCATTCGTTTAGTTCAAGCTTCTGTTTAGTGTCTGGATAGAATCGGTACTGAAATGTTGTCTTCATCGCGTTACGACCTTTACGCTTAACTTAGTGTTAAGTGTTAACATAGCACAGGCAAAACTTTTAGTGTCAAGATTATGAGTAAGGATTTTATCCACAAAGCAAGGGGGGTTTCAGACCTCAAGTGTCATTTAGTGTTAACGCCAAAATCCCGTAGAAAACTATTCAATGAGCCGATGTTGATTCGACTGGAAGAAATATTCAAAACACTCATGGAAAAGTGGGGAGGTCGGTTAATTGAGTTTAACGGCGAGACAGATCGCGTTCACTTGCTGATTCAGTACACTCCTCAAACTGAACTGAGCAAATTGATTAACAACCTTAAAACCGTATCCAGTCGCTATCTAAGAAAGGAGTTTGCAGAGCGAGTGAATGAGTTTTACTGGAAAGATGTGTTGTGGACAAACGGTTACTTTGTTGCATCCTGTGGCGGCGTGACGGTTGATCGGCTTAAGCAATACATCGAAGAACAAGATCGCCCCGTTGAGTAGCGTAGGAGATTGTTCGTTTCGTCGTTGCTGTCTTTCCTATTCTCGCTTCGCTCAAAATTGGTCAAACAGCACTCCAAGGGCTCACGAGGCAACCGCCGCCACACCAAATTAAAAATTATGGTGTGGGGACTCCCGCCTGCCCTGCTAGAAATCCAGGAACTGATCGCCCAAATGGCTGCTATGCGTGCGGAGTTGGAAAATCTGCGTTCTCAAGGCGATCGCTCTTAAACAGCGTAGCGGCGATCGCCACAAAGCGATCGCCGCACTCCGCCTCATTAAGTGTTTTCCTATCTCTGTTTTTCTCATCTATCGTCAGTCAGTTGTCAGAAGGATTTGCCTGTTACCTCTGACCCCTGACCCTTGCGCCTACCAAGGGCTTCAGTCATTCTGCCATTCTTCATGGCCCATTAAATCCCCAATCCTATCCCTCAGTAAATAATTGTTCTTTTCCAATTCGCACTCCACCCACGCCCATTCCCGCGCCGGGATGAATTGGCACAGCGTGTAGATAGGTTGCTGGCGGCTAACAGATCCTTTATGTACCAGCCGACGTGCTTCCTCTTGAATCACGTCTAGCGTGTATTGAACTGACGTAGATGTAACCGCAGATGATACCGTTTTAACGCTCATTGTAATATCTCTCAAAGTAGGAGGGCTTATGGTTATCGGCTAAACAAGCGGATAGTTTGTAGTTCACTATACTGAACGATTTTCATTTTTGCGCTATCCACTGCTCCTTTATATTAATAAATGTTTCTAAAGTCAGCAAATATTGACATTACCTCCAAATCGTTATACATAGATCTAAGCGGCTTTCCCCTCTCATCCTATGGCGCTTGCGTTAAGGGGAAAATAAGCCCCAGGTAATCCAAAGGTTAAGCGTTACCTACGAGGGCTGTTATTGACAGTCGAATTCCCCGCCTTGGCAGACTCGACTCCCTTAGAGCAGATGGGGCGATCGCAGAGTTCGAGGAGCAGCTTTTCCTCTCTACAAAGCTTCTCTAGATTTAGTATTCCCAAATAAACAGCGGATGTTATCGCGAGTTTTGGTCAGATCTACCGAACAAAATTTCTAGGGCGATCGCTTGTGCCTCGTGCATCTGACCGTAGGACGATATACAAGGGATTCCGGGCGGTAAAGCGGCTTTGAACTGTTTTTTAACATAAGGGCTACCATACAGCACCAGCGCTTGCAGTTCCCCTGTTTTTAATAATCTCTTAAACCAATCTTGTGCGATTTGAGTCAGTCCAGCACTACCTCGGAAAGGGTTACCTCGGATAAACACTTGCAGCACCGTCCCAGAGAAAGTCTCTTCTCCCCCGCAGACTGACATACTGGGAGTATGGCAATCAACGATTTGGCATTTGTACCCCAATTGCTCTGGAATCGCGATCGCAGGCGCGGTGCGTGAAAGAAATTCGCCATCCAAAAGATTGTCTACCACTATTAAGTTACGTAAATTCCCGGATTCTTTTTCCCATTCTAAGCGAACCGACCCGAAAATTTCCGTACTTTCCCGGAGGATCTGAGCAGCGGTAGCGATCGCTTCCGGTTTAGCGACCTGAGCCAATAGCGACGATAAGCCTTTTTCTTCCCCGTATGCCACTTTTTGCTTAGCTTGCCAAATTCGATCAACAGAGGCGCGAATTCTTTCTGGCGAGATCCGCCTTGTTTTTACCGCATCGCATACTGCTGCAATTGCCGCTTCTGGATCTACCGGCATCAATAGAATATCTGCCCCGGCTTCCACTGCCAAGACGGGTGCTTCCCTGGCGCCGTAGCCAGAAGCGATCGCTCCCATCACCAGCGCATCGGTAACTATTAACCCGCCAAAACTCAAATTTTTCCGTAGTTGTTGTGTCAAAATCTTTTCCGACAAGGTAGCCGGATTTTCTGCATCCCAAGCTGGTATCAGCAAGTGAGCGCTCATTACCGCGTCTACCCCTGCTTCTATAGCGGCGATAAACGGCGGTAGTTCAATTTCACGGAGTCTTTCTGGGGTATGTGGCAATACGGGTAATTCTAGGTGAGAATCGGTTGCCGTATCTCCGTGCCCTGGAAAATGCTTAGCTGTCGTTAATACGGGGTATCTTTTAGCACCTTTTATAAAAGCTGTTGTGAGAAAACTTACATCGGCTGGTGTTTCGCCAAAAGCGCGGACGTTGATCGCTGGATTATCGGGATTATTATTAACATCAACTACGGGTGCGAGTACCCAGTTTATACCAATAGCCAAAGCTTCTGCTGCGGTGATGGCTCCCATTTGCTCGGCATATTGCTGAGCTTGCGCGGGATTTTTGTCTCCAATTGGAGACAAACTCATTGGAGGAGGAAACCAAGTCGCGCCGGAAAACCTTTGTCCGACGCCTTCTTCGATATCGGCGGCGATCAGGAGGGGGATTTTAGACCAGTTTTGCAGTTGTTGCGATCGCAGTGCCAGTTCACCCGCACTCCCTCCCAGCAAAATAACGCCGCCGACACCTAAATTTTCTAACCAATGCTGTAACTTAGCGGCTTTTGGTTCCCAGGCGGGATACTGAATTTGATGGTCGAATAGGTAGCCAGATGCTCGCACGACGACCATCTGAGCCACCTGTTGTTCCAGGGACAGGGTGTTTAAATCGGGCAGTTTAGAAGAACTCAAGCTTTGTCCTCTTCCTCTGCCGATACTGTATCATAGTCGCTGTCATCTTCCTCTAGTTCATCGTCATCGCGGCGGTTAGAGGAAAGTTGGTTGATTAGCGATAGGATGCGATCGCCCCGTTCGAGGGAGTGGTCTTCCACAAACACCACTTCAGGAGTGCGGCGCAGGCGTACCCTCGCCCCTAGTTCTTTGCGAACGAAGCCTGTAGCCTCTTTCAATGCAGCCATCGTCTCGGCTTTCGCTTCGTTAGTGCCGTAGAGACTGACAAAGATTTTGGCATGTTGCAGGTCGTTAGAAACATCCACATCGGTGACGCTGACCATGCTCGACCCCACCCGGTCATCTTTGATGCCGTTTTGCAGCAGTTGGCTGACCTCGCGCTGAATTTGGGCAGCAACGCGAGAAACGCGACGATTCGTAGCCATAATATTTCGTCCCCTTTAAAGGGTTAAAGCCAGAGTTTCTCACCCATCGTAACTAAATCGCGCTCAATCCCAACATCGCTCGCAGGGTTAAACTAACGAAAATTAAAATACCGACCAGGAAGCCGACTAAAGCGATCGCTGTCACAGGGCGCTGAAATAGCGGTGCTAGCCAGCCGAAAGTATTGACGAATATCCCCAAAATAATAGTCACAAAGTAGCGGGGATAGCGCGAGACGTTTTCCCAAAATCCATCAAACATTTGTCAAGCAGCTACAGCGGGCTGCTAAAGCAACAGCTTTCTTACTGTTAACACTTGTTAGCCAGTTAGACAAGGTTGTGCAGGGGGGCAGGGGGGCAGGTGGGCAGAGGCGCAGGTGGGCAGAGGCGCAGGTGGGATTGTAAAAAAGATTTGCTGACATCTTACCCGCACTCACCCGCACAAGAACACACCTGCTCTTTCTCAAACACAATTACCCCCATTCCAAATCAAAGCGCGTGCTGTATTTCTATCGACGGGCTTGGAAAACAAATATCCCTGCCCGTATTCGCAATCAAGCGCTTGCAGTTGGGCGTGCTGATCCGGTGTCTCGATGCCTTCGGCGAGGGCTTCCATTCCCAGATTGTGCGCCAAGGATACAATTGCTTGCACGATCGCTGATTGTGCCTTTTCCGAGCCGAGGCGAATAATAAAAGATCGGTCGATTTTCAGCACGTCGAGGGGAAAGCGGTGGAGATAACTCAAGCCGCAATAGCCTGTACCGAAATCATCCATGCATAATTTTATGTGGCGTTCTCGCAGTTGCTCGAGCATCGCGGTGGCTGCTTCTGGATTGCTGATGAGGACGCCCTCGGTGATTTCTAGCTTTAAATAGCGACCATCTAAACCTGTTTCCTGAAGCACCATATCTAGCTGATCGAGCAAATCTGGCTGAGAAAACTGTTGCCCGGAAAGATTTACGCTCATTGTTAATGGCAATTTGGGCAGGCAGGTGGGGAATGAGTATTCCCCCCTGGTGTTACCCCATTGCTCCCCGATTCCCGGCGTTCTGTTAGCGATCGCACTTTCCCACTGCACCTGCCAATCGCGCAATTGCCGACATGCTTCCCGCAATACCCACCAATCTATCGGCAAAATCAAGCCGGTTTCTTCTGCCAAAGGGATGAATTCTGCGGGGGAAACCAATCCCCGTTGGGGATGTTGCCAGCGTACCAAAGCTTCAAATCCCGTTATTTTGCCGGTTAATAAAGATACGATCGGCTGATAGTAAAGTCGAAACTCTTGGTGTTCGATCGCGCGTCGCAAATCGTTTTCTAACTGCAAGCGCGTCACGGCGCGGGTATGCATCGTTGTGTCGAAGACTTCATAACGCGCTTTACCCTGGGTTTTGGCGCGAAACATCGCAATTTCTGCATCCCGCAGCAAGTCTTCTGGTTTGGCACATCCGGTAGAATTTAAGGCAATGCCGATGCTGAGGCTGGTAAATACTTCGTAGCCGCTGAGTTGAAACGGCGCGGTGACTGCCTTGATAATTCTACTGGCGAGGCGGGTGGCGTCGCTAATATCTTTGATATCTTCTAGCAGGATGGTGAATTCATCGCCGCCAAACCGGGCTAGGGTATCGGTACAATCGAGACAACCTGCAACGCGACGCGCCATGCTCTTGAGCAGTTGATCGCCTACCTTGTGTCCCAGACTTTCGTTAACCACTTTGAAACGGTCGATGTCGAGAAACAGTACGGCGAACATATGATCCTGGCGCCGTCCTGCGTGCCTGACTTCGCGCCCCAAGCGTTCCATAAATAAGGCTCGATTGGGCAATCCCGTTAAGGTATCGTGCCACGCATTGTGGATCAGTTGTTCTTCGGTTTGCTTGCGTTCGGTGATGTCCCGCGTCACCTTGACGAAGCCTTTGAGCTGTCCGGTTTCGTCTCTCAGGGCGGTGACGACGGAATTTGCCCAAAACCTCGACCCGTCTTTACGCACGCGCCATGCTTCGTCTTCAAACCTACCGGCGGCTGCTGCTAATTTTAAGACGCGATTCGGCTTACCGCGCTCGATATCTTCAGCCGCATAAAAGCGGGAGAAATGATGACCGATAATTTCATCGGTTTGATAGCCGTTAATTTTTTCTGCGCCTTCGTTCCAGCTAATTACGTACCCGTTGGGGTCGAGGGTGTAGATAGCATAGTCTTTGACGCTTTGAATTAACAGTTCGTAGCGGGCTTCGCTTTCGTGCAGGGCGCGGGCGGCGTTCCGCTTTGACTCGATTTGAGATCTCGCTCGATTGGCTAAAATCCGCAATGATGATGTCTGCTCATCGCTTAACTCGCGCGGCTGGTTATCCATCACGCATAACCAACCAATTGAGTCGCCTTTGGTTGAGATTAAGGGCATACACGCATAAAACCGAACCGATGGGGCAAAAGTCCCGATTGCTGTTCCGATTAAACTGACATCTTGCCACGTATCCCGAACGATCAGCATATCCGACTCTAAATGCAGATTCGGGATCAGGGCTTGAGGATTGGGAAAATTCCCGATTCCCCATTTTCCCGTTCCTTTCCGCTTTTCCGATACGTACCATTGCCAGGTACCATCGGTCAGGTAAATCATCGCGAAGGGTGCCTGACAGATATATGCTGCCAAACGGGTAATATCGTCAAATTCCTGTTGAACAGCTTTCGAGCTTGCCTGGGGCTGTTGGTTTGGATGATCGATTTTAGTGGTTTCTTGGGGGTGCAGGGGTAACTGAGTCATCACTGTTTTGTCTGAGTGGACGGTGGAGTGATGCGGCGATCGCAAGTTGTGAGATTTTTCACATTCAACTTTTTTCTCTTGATTGACTGACACATCTAGGGGAAAACACTAGGCTAATTTATTACATCGATGTTTTCACCGTTTGCAAGCGATATTATTTTTAATAAGTTTCTCAACCTATTTTATTACTTGGGTCAGTTGATCGTAAGATTTGCCACTTCTCCGAGTTTTTACTTAGGCTTGTTAAGCTTATAAAACTGATTTATTAATCTTTTTAATTTAATTTTTTTCTTCATATTCCGCAGTTCCCCGAATTGACTTTAGGTAAGTTTTTTGCCAGCAGCAAAGTCACAGATACTCGATTTATAGGCGTTATTTTGATTTTAATCGGTTTTAAATAATTTTTCTACAGAAGGGGTCACGAGCATCTTACTTTTTACACCATCTTTAAATATGGAAAAAAATTGTGCTTGATTTCCCGACGATAGCCGTATCTCCCCTATCTCTCTGGTGAAAGTGAGTTTTAAGCCGAAGCGGGAACAGCCAACACCGGCATCAGTCATAAAATTTTGATCGAAAGGGTGTTTCTGCCTGAAGAATAGGCATAAATACCATCAAGTCAAGCTTTACTGTGCCAGTCTAAAGATTGACCCCAACTGGCTCTTGAAGATGAAGAAGATAGCGAAGGTTCGGTTTGTGCCCTTAACAGTCAGCAACTGGAGGCATCCGCTACCAATAGTAACCTGGTGACGAATCAAACATAAATTTTGTTCCCAAGCTTTCACCGAGCTAGCGCTAACGCAAAGGTTCGTCCAACTCCTCGACGGGTGGTGGCGCTTGTTGGTTGTCGGTGAGGGGTTTGATAACTTTGGCGATCGCTTCGCGAATAAATGCCTTGACAAATTCGTCCCGTCGGTTTAATTGAAACTGTCGCTGCACGACTTCGGCGATACCCCCATCCCCCCAATCTTGATCTTGACGGAAATATTCAATAAAACTCTTCCCAGCAATGCGGGTAAGATACGCCGCCGTCACCCCCTGAATTGCCTTACCAACTACATAGGTAGCTAAATTCAGTCGCAGTGCGGTGGAAATTAAATCAATTGCGCCTTTAACAATTCCTAAACTGGCTAAAGTTTTAGCTAAGGAAAGCGCTAATTCCCTCCCCCTTTCTACATTCAATTCGCACCCGTAAATTTTGCCAATTTCTACTACCATTTGGGCATTGACTGCTGCGGTTGCGAGCAAGTCTACTACGGGTAGGGGTGTTACCGCTATTACACCCGCACCGATCCACTGAAAGCGCTCTACTACTTTATCCGCTTGTCGGCGTCGCTGGGCATCGATCAGCTTGCGGGCTTCCTCTCCCAACCGCTGGGATTGCAGTAAGATATTGTCTGCCATTAAATCGTCGCCTTCGGCGCGCAAAACGGCGGCGAGACGCTTAATTAAAGGCATGACATCGGGATCGGGTTGGATAATTTCGCCGGTTTCTGTTTGGGCGGGTTGGGGGTTGGCTGCGATCGCTATAATATCCGTCGGGGCGATCAAGGCGCGCACTCGTTCGCGCAGTCGCGCCAGAATCGTTTCAAAGTCTTGTTCGGTGTAAAGGTCTGTTTTGTTGAGGACTAGGAGACTTCGCTTCCCTATTTCTGCCAAACCCAAGAGCGGTTCGTATTCCGACCTTCGCAAGTCATTATCCACCACAAATAACAATAAATCTGCTTGCGTTGCCAATTGTCGCGCCAATTGTTCTCTTTCCGTTCCCGCTACCCCCGCTTCTAAAATCCCCGGCGTATCGGTAATCAAAATCTCTCGTTCTATTCCTTTGAGTTTGAGTACGTAGGTTTCCCCAACTTCTGTTGTTCCCATTGGCGCACTGACTTTTCCCACCACGCGCCCCATTACTGCATTTACCAAAGATGTCTTACCAGCGGAACCCGTGCCAAATACTACCACCCTTAAATCCCCCCGCTGCAAATTGGCTTCTATTTCTCGCGAACGATCGATCAATTCTTGTCGCGCCACTTCATCTTGGATTTGGGCGACCTGTTTTTTGAGGGCGCGGAGGTTTTGTGCGGCGGCGTCGGTTTTTGCTTCGGGGACTTTAGGTTTTAACTGACGACGGCGCGTTTTCTGGTTCGACTTCCAAAACAGGATGACATAATAAACAAATGCGGCAATAACGATCCCGATCAGCAAAATTAGCAATAACAGTAGCAGGTTACCCAAAAAAGGTGATGTCCAAACGACAGAGGAATAAAGCCGATACAAGGAATCAACTAGCCACAGGAGTAGCCCCAAAACTAAGATGAGGCCAACAATTAATAATAGGATGCGCGATAGGGGCATGGCAAAAGCAAGGCAGGGCTGCTATTTATAGAGGGTTATACAACTAGGGTACATCTTGCTAGACTGGTCGGTTTAATTTTTCAAAGTTAGCGGCAGATTGCGATCATATCCTCCCTTAGCAGGCTGTTTGCTATATAAGTATCGAGCTATCGTGCATAAGCATTTAATTTTACCTTCGATGACAGCATCGAAGGTTTTATTGCGTGTGAGGATATACCAAACGCAACCCAATATGGCATCTAACTTAGTAATGACTTTGGCTCCAGTAGAAACTTATCATTCTCCCGCTCCCCAGATGCAGGAAATGCCTGCATCTGATTTCAAATTGTCGAAACAGGCGATTCGCTCTAGTTTAAAAGCTTCAACGATTGATGGCGTATTTTCGACAATTTTTGGCAGCATTACCACGGGCGTCTTGCTGAGTAATTTTTTACTCGAATTAGGTGCGACCAGTGTAGAAATTGGCATGTTGTCTTCTTTTCCCATGTTGGTGAATTTGCTGCAACCCTTGGGAGCATATCTGGGGGACAGAACTACCAGTCGCCTGCGATATCTGTTGTGGATCTTTAGTCCGTCTCGTTTGTTGTGGCTGATTTTAGTCTTGGGAATTTGGGCTAACACCAAGGGATACCTACCATCACACCAACTGATCTACTCGACGTTAGCGATCGTTTTGGTTACCCACGTTTTGGGAGCGTTAGGATCTCCCGCCTGGGTTTCCTGGATGGCGGTTTTGGTTCCCCGTCGTTTGCGGGGGAGGTATTTCGGCTTTCGCAACAGCGCCGCCAGTTTAACGAATTTGTTATCTATACCTTTGCTAGGTTGGGTTGTATCTGCTTGGCCTCATGGGTCAATTCCAGCTTACGCTGGAATCTTGTTGCTAGGAGTAATATTCGGCATCTTGAGTTTAGGCTGTCAGTTTTTTAAGGCTGATGTGAACCCCCAAATAAAACTGGAAACTCAGGACAAGCAGGAGCAGGAAGCCAAGGGAAAATTCCGGATGACCAGTAATTTTTGCTGGTTTCTAATTTATTTCAGCTTTTGGACTTTTGCGGTTAATGTCAGCAATCCGTTTTTTAATCTTTACATGCTGGATAATTTGGGGATCGATGTTAGCTGGGTAACGATTTACAACAGTTTAACTGCGGCTGCTAACTTGCTGATGTTGCTTTGGTGGGGTAAGCTAGCAGACCGGATTGGCAATCGTTTGATTTTGCTCTTGGTGGGTATGGTGGTGGCGGTGACGCCCGTATTTTGGTTGTTGGCTTCAAGCGATCGCATTTCCCTATGGCTATGGTTGCCGTTGTTACACTTGCTCGGCGGTGGTACTTGGGCGGCGATCGATTTGTGCATCAATAATATGCAGATGGATGTGGCACCGGCGCGCAGTCAAGCGAGTTATTTTGCGATCGCCGCCGCCGTTGCTGGCGTTGCCGGTGCAATCGGCACTACCGCCGGTGGCTTTTTGGCTCAATTCGCCGACTACGGCGGTTTGCCGGGATTATTTGTGCTTTCCGGCGCGCTGCGACTGGCAGCTTTGATCCCGCTAATGTTTATCCGCGAACGGTGCAGTCAGCCTATTGCTCATCTGATGCAAATTTATACCGAAAAATTCGGTTTAAAACTCCGTTCGGGGAATCTTATTCGTCCTACAAAAGTTTAGCTAGTTGCAAGCGATCGCATTTTGGATTTGCACTCTGCGCGATCGCTGTTTGTTGATTTGTTAGTGCTAACTTAGACCGAGTTGGCGTTTGACTTCATCGAATGGAATAGTTCCCCGTCAGCTATGGCGAGTTGATTAACTGTAGAATTTCCTCTACAGGTTTTTTAGAAGCGATCGCTTTCTTAACTACCCATATCTTCTCCGGTAATACGCTGACTTTCTTCGTCTGCCAATCTCCCTTCTCATTCTGAACTCCATAGCAGTATTGCCAGTGAAACTGATGCGGGTGGGAATCAGCTAACTCGCGGGGAACTCTTGTACCTTCAACTTTGGGATATTCTACAATCCGTCCTTGCTTGTCTCGTTTTTTCTGGATTACCGGAATCAGGGAACCAGAAGGCGAGACTTTATTCTTGCCTCTCCCCTTTTTCTTAGGGGAAATACTTGAGGCTGCTGTGTCATCATTTCCCCTAGAAAGATTCTCGGTACGTTTCTTAGGCAAAATAGTTGCCTCAAAGTCGGAACTATTTTCCGCCACATGATGGTGAAATAATCGTTGATCGGTGGTTACTATCCATCCTCCCGCGTTAACTGCCTGACTTTCTGATGCACCCAGGGTTTTCAGTGTGGCTTTCTGTGCTGCGGTTAATCCTGTGACTCCGGCGATCTTCATCCCTTCGTAAAGCCTGGTAGCTCTTAAAATTTTGATACACTCACCTGTATTGACATCCCAGCAGCGTACTGTTTGGTCTTGAGAACCGCTAACTAAGGTTTCTCCATCGGGACTAAAGGCAATCGAACGCACTTCATTGGTATGTCCGGTGTAAGTTTCGATGCACTCACCGCTGTTACAATCCCATAGTTTTACGGTGCGATCTAAACTGCCGCTGGCGATAGTTTTACCTTGGGGACTAAAGACGACTGCATAGACTCCATTACTGTGTCCGGTGAGGGTTTGAAGGCACTCACCGCTAGTAAGATTCCATAGTTTGATCGTATGGTCGAAGCTAGCGGTAGCAATTGTTTGACCATCGGGACTAAAAGCAACTGAGTAAACTCGATTGGTATGTCCAACCAGGGTTTTGAGGCATTGTCCGGTAATGATATTCCACAACCTGACTGTGCGATCGCCGCTGCTGCTGGCTAAAATTTGTCCGTCAAGACTCCAAGCTACTGACCAAATCCAAGTCGAATGTCCGACAAAGGTTTTGAGGCATTGTCCGGTACTAACTGACCACAGCTTGACTGTATGATCGCCGCTACCGCTGGCTAGAATTTGACCATAGGGACTAAAAGCAACCGCATAAACCCAATTTTCATGTCCAATTAGAGTTCTGAGACATTGACCCGTCCTCGTATCCCACAACTTTACAGTGCGATCGCCGCTACCGCTAGCCAGAATTTGACGATCCCAATTCCAAGCAACTGAATAAACTTGTTGAGTATGTCCGGCAAGGATGTTGCGACATTGTCCGGTTTCAGCATCCCACAATCTCACCGCCGAGTCAAAACTGCCGCTAGCGATCGTATCGCTGGGATTCCAAGCAACTGAATAAACTCGATTGGTATATCCAGAGAAGGTTTTGAGGCATTGTCCAGTGCTAATATCCCAAAGTCTAACAGTTTGATCGGGACTGCCGCTGGCAATAGTTTTACCGTCGGGACTAAAAGCAACTGACCAGATTGCTTGATTGTGTCCGGTAAAGGTTTTGAAACAGTTACCGCTGTTGATATCCCACAGTTTAATTGTTTGGTCGCCGCTGCTGCTAACTAATGTTTGACCATCAGGACTAACTGCAACTGACATTACCCAATTTTGATGTCCGGTGAAGGTTTTGATACATTCACCTGTACTGACTTCCCACTGCTTCACCAAACGATCGGGACTGCTACTGAAGAGAGTTTGACCGTCGGGACTAAAAGCAACTGCAAGTATCCAATTTGCGTGTCCGGTGCAAGTTTTGAGACATTCACCAGTGTTGATATCCCATAGTTTGATCGTTTGGTCGCCGCTGCCACTTGCTAGTATTTGATGATTGGGAGTAAGCGCGATCGCAAATACTTCTTTACTATGTCCGGTGAAGGTTTTGAGGCATTGACCTGTATGAATATCCCATAGTTTGATCGCGCGATCGCCACTGCCGCTAACTACTGTTTTACCATCCGCACTAAAAGCAACTGAGTAAACTTCACCCTCATGTCCGGTGAAAGTTTTGAGGCATTCTCCCGTTTTCACCGACCATAATTTTACCGTGCGATCGACGCTGCCGCTGACTAAAGTTTCACCATCCCAATTAAACGCAACTGAACGCACCCAATTGACGTGTCCTTGACAAGTCAAAATTTGCTGTCCCGTTGGCAAGTGCCACAAACAAATTTGACAATTGTTATCTCCCGTAGCTAACAGTTGACCATCCTGACTGATGGCAACAGACCACACCTCATCTAGAGTCTCAGAAAATACCGATTGAGACAAATCAGAATTGGAAAAATTGACTTCTTGCAAATTCATTCCCTGGAGGTTAGCTTGCCATATAGTCAGATGAGAAAAGTCATAGCCGCTAACACCAACTTGTAACTGACGCAGGAAATTGAGAATATTGCCACCGACATAACCAGCTTCTAGGGAAGATTTTCCCCGCAGCATGGAGAGACTTGCCATCAAACAATCTTCCAAACTTGAGGGAGAACCTAAAATCGCCTGCAATTTATCTATGATTGGTTGCAGGATGAGACGGATTTGAGTTTCTCGGATATATTCTTTGGCGGTTGCTTTGACTAGCGCCTGATTTCTGAAATGGGTAAATTTCTGTTCGACAATCTCTTGGACAACCTGCTCGATTAATTCGCTGGTAGCGTACTCCATAACCACAGGTTGTTGAGTATAACGAGCCGCCGTCTTTTCAATTAACGATCGCCGTTGTAAGGAAACGACTGCTTGTAACAGTTCTCCCGGTGAAAGAGGACGGGCAAAATCTGCTTGTAACTCTTGAATTGAAACGGGTTCGCGATTGATAGCAAGCCAGTACATAATCTCTTTTTCTAAAAGAGAGAGGCGTCCGAACTGCTCTTGTAGCAAGTCGCGCAGCTCGTCAAAAATAAACGAATCTTGTTCTAAAAATTGCAGGAAACTAGCAATATCAGACTCAAAAAAGTCTCTGATAGCAGAAGCGATAATCTTTAAGGCTAAAGGGTTGCCACCATAGCGCGCGATCGCGACTGACAATTGTTCCTCTGAACCGTTAAAAGCACCCTTGGATTGAATAATTTTTAATCCTTCTTCTGCGGACAATCCCGTCAACTTTAAACAGCGAACAGGCAGATTCTCACCCTCTAATGGAATCAATTCTTTAGGAAACTCCCGCGACGTTATCAACAGGCAACTATTGTGGGAAGTTTCGCCTATCAGCTTGAGTAAGTGACTATATCCTTCATATCCGGATCGATAACAACCTGTGTTGCCACTTTGTAGGATAAATTCGGCATTATCTAAAATTAGAAGACAGCGGGAAGTACGCAAATAAGCTATCAGTCGTGAAAGTTGCTCATCTACGGTTTCTTGTAAATGTGTTTCCTGCTGACGAGAAAGAAATTGCAGCAGATTCGCTAGCAGATCTTGGATAGAAGGAGCATTACGCAGACTCCGCCAAATTAGATAGTCAAATTCATCCTGAATCTGTTCTCCTAACTTTACAGATAAGGCAGTTTTCCCAATTCCACCCATGCCTAATAAAGCTACCAATCGGCAATAGTCATCTACAATCCACTGCTTGAGAGTAGCTAACTCAATTGTACGGTTATAAAAAACTGATATATCAATAGCTTCTCCCCAATCTTGATGGGAATTGAATCTGACTTTTTCCAGGATTTCTGTTACAGATTGTGGTATAATTTGCTCGCCTAAGTCAGCAATCTTTTTACTATCCAGCCTCAATTTTTCACAAATTTCTACAAAAGTTGCATAGTCTACAGCTTTGCCAGTCAGAAAGTTGCTAACCGTAGATAAAGCGAGTCCGGAATTTTCCGCCAAGTCTCTCTGGCTGCGAAAACCGTTATGCTTGAGAGCTAATTTAGCTTTCTCGATCCAGTCACTACGAACTCTGAGCGATCGCGACATAGTTTTGTTGCGGAATCAGTTAGTGGAATGCTGCCGAAAAAACTATAATTTTGCTGCACTGGCATAGATCAATCTGAAGCCTTCTTTTTCCGGAAGCATAGAGATTGCTGTGACAAATTTTAACACAAGTGACTATCCAGAAACTTTCTCAATTCAGTAATAAGTCAGTAACTTCTCAGTCTTGTAGTCCGTCAACGGCAAGCTTTGATGAATTTATAGAGAACGAATTTAGGAACAATTGCGATGGATACCATAGTAGGCGGAAATGGTAATGACTCCTTGACTGGCAGTGCCGAGAATGACGTAATGATCGGTAACAATGGCAACGATACATTAAATGGTCTTGGAGGTAACGACACTTTACGCGGAGGAAATGATAGCGATCGCTTAATCGGAGAAAAAGGTAGCGACTTATTTGAAGGCGGTCTTGGCAATGACCGGATGATTTGGAATGATGGCGATGGTAGCGATGTGATGCGCGGCGGCGCAGGCAATGATGTTACCGAGTTCAATGGATCTGTCGCCAAAGGTGACGATCTCAGCTTAAAAGCTGATGGTGGTAAAGCGATCTTCCAACGCCTGAATCTAGTCCCAATTACCTTAGATGTCGATGATACCGAACAGTTCGATATTAATGGACTCGGTGGAGATGACACTTTAAATGTCAAAGATTTGTCTGGTACTGATGTGCAACAAGTCAACTTCCGGGGTAATGATGGAAACGACTTCTTAGATGCCAGTCTTACTAACGTCAAAATCTTGGCTGATGGTGGTGTCGGCAACGATACTCTGTTTGGAGGACGTAACAACGATACCTTGATTGGTGGCGAAGGTGGTGACCTCCTAGAAGGTGGTGGTGGAAATGATGTCCTGATTGGTGGTTCTCTTAATGTTGCAACTACAGGATTCATTGACACTTTGACAGGCGGTAATGGCAGCGATCAATACGTTCTTGCTAACGCTAACTCAGTCTTCTATAACGATGGTAACAATGCCACGGCTGGACTCAATGATTATGCCTTAATTCAGGGCTTTAACACGAGCCAGGATAAGATTCAGTTAGAAGGAGCCGCTAATAAGTACGTGTTAGGCTCATCTCCTATCAACGGTATTAATGGCACAGGAATCTACCTCGATACCAATGGCAACGGAACTTTAGGCAACACTGATGAGTTGATCTCGGTTGTAGCAGGGGTAACGAATTTGAATCTCACTGCTGGTTACTTCACTTACGTTTAAAGTTGACTGTTTAACCAGTAATGCCTTCTGCGTCAGAAAGATGTTGACAATTGAGGCAATCTTATCAAGGTTGCCTCAATATTTATGAAGGAAAAACAGGTACGGGCGTAAGTTATTGCACATTTACTCTTTTCCGGTAAACTCTACCTTCTACACCCCACACCCTTCTTAATGTAATTTTGTTTGAATGGAGTTATTCTGATGATTCACCATATTTCGATCGATGCTAATAATCCATTACGAGTTGCTAGCGTTCTCGCAGAAATCCTAAATGGCAAGGTATATAAATTATTAATTCCTGGTAGCTACATTGTGATGCCTTTTGACAATTATGGTACTCATATTGTGGTGTTTAAAGCAGGGGATGTATGGTCTCCGGGTGCTGATGGTAAATCAGCTCAGATACTTCAAACTGCACCTGCTGATTTAGTGTCTGTCCATGCTGCAATTTCAGTACCCGCTACCCAGCAGCAAATTGAGCAGATCGGAAAAAGGGAAGAGTGGCACGTTTTGACTCGCGCTCAGGGAGATGGTGCGTTCAGGTTAGTTGAATTTTGGGTAGAGAATCGCATACTGTTTGAGTTTTTGCCGCCAGGATTTGAAACCCAATATTTGCAGACTATGCAACCAGAGATGATCGAGCAAATTTTGGGTCAGCCAATTGAGCTTGTGCCAGTTTAGAGAAGGTTTAAGCGATCGCTTGAACGTAATTTTTAATC
The DNA here is from genome assembly GCA_003486305.1 of Cyanobacteria bacterium UBA11371. Lineage (GTDB taxonomy): Bacteria > Cyanobacteriota > Cyanobacteriia > Cyanobacteriales > Aerosakkonemataceae > Microseira. The sequence continues at coordinate 10,427 of DNGJ01000562.1, read as the reverse complement.
AGCCAAGAAAGGAGTTTCCACATGTCTGCAATCGAAATTTATAGTTCCGCCCTCTGTCCGTTTGCACATCGAGCGCACTTAACCTTATTAGAAAAAGGCGTTCCCTTTAAGTTGATAGAAATTGACTTGCAAAATAAGCCTGCCAACTTTTTGGAGATTTCTCCCTATGGCAAAGTACCCGTTCTCAAGCATGGAGATAATATAGTGTGGGAATCTGCCATTATTAATGAGTATCTGGATGAAGCCTTTCCAGAACCTCCTCTGTTACCTAAAGAGCCAATTGGGCGCGCTCAAGCACGAATTTGGATTAATTTTGCTGATACCCGATTGTTCGCTACTACCGGCAAATTGTTATACAGTCAAGATCCTCAAGCGCAAACAACGGTATTAAAAGAGCTTACCGAGCATTTGCTATTTATTGAACGCGAGGGGTTGTCAAAAATTTCAGATATTGAGCCTTATTGGCTGGGGACAGAGTTTAGTCTAGTCGATGTGACTTTTTATCCTTGGTTCGAGCAATTAGCCGTGCTGGAGCATTTTCGAGGCTTTCAATTGCCCTCTGGAATTGAGCGTCTGAAGAAATGGTACTCGGCAGTAGCAAACCGCGAATCAGTGCATTCTATCGCCAAATCTCAGCAGTTTTATCTCGAACGTTATGCTCGGTTTGCTCAACCTCGCCATGCTTAGAGAAACTCAGTAAGCTGCTGGGAGAAAATCTGAACAGAATGCTAGAACCGGAATTAAAAGCCACAGCTGAACGGTTAAAACCTGCCAGAACCATAAAGAATGACGTTTTTAGCGTCTATGCCAGTCTACCTGAGCGGGGTGTTGAGCGCGATCGCACCAGCCACAAAAGTCCCGTCTGTGCTTGTCCCCATCAACTAATTTTGATAAATAAGTCACAATAAAAGCAGTTGGTAATGGGTAAGAACAGCTACCCATTACCCATTACCCATTAGCCAATTCCTATGAATCAGGTTGACTATCTCCGAATTAGCTTGATCGATCGATGCAATTTCCAATGTCAATACTGTATGCCAGAAGGGTCGGATCTGGAGTATATTTTGCGACAGAATTTGTTGACCGATGAGGAACTGCTGACCCTAATTCGAGAGGTTTTCATTCCGGTAGGGTTTACTCGGTTTCGCCTGACGGGAGGGGAACCGCTGTTACGTCCGCGCGTGGTGGAGTTGGTGGGAGCGATCGCCAATCTCCCCCAAACTCAAGACCTCTCGATGACTACAAATGCCTTTCTCCTCGCCCCAATGGCGCAAGGTTTGTACGATGCGGGTTTGCGCCGGATTAATATCAGCCTCGATTCTCTCGACGCAGAAACTTTTGACAAAATTATCGGCAACCGGGGGCGATCGCGCTGGAATCAAGTCTGGGAGGGCATTTTAGCCGCTCACCGCGTCGGGTTTGACCCGCTCAAACTGAATGTGGTGGTAATTCCAGAGGTCAACGATCGCGAGGTTCTCGATCTCGCCGCCTTGACGATTGACCGCAACTGGCACGTCAGATTTATTGAATTTATGCCGATTGGCAATCACCACCTATTCGGCGATAAAGGTTGGGTAGCGTCGGCAGATTTACGCCAACAAATCCGCGATGTTTTTGGCTTGACAGAATCACAAGTTCGTGGTAATGGCCCAGCGGATGTATTTCAAATTCCGGGAGCCAAAGGGACATTAGGATTTATCAGTCAGATGTCCGAGTGTTTTTGCGATCGCTGCAATCGCATGAGGCTTTCTGCCGATGGCTGGCTGCGTCCCTGTCTGTTAAACGAAACAAGTCAAATTGACCTCAAAACGGCTTTACGGCAGGGCGTTGACCCAGCCGAATTACGGGAAAGAGTCAGTCAGCTTTTAGCCATCAAACCAGAAATTAACTTCAAACAGCGATACTCAGGCACAACGAAGGGCGTTTATACCCGCACGATGTCACAAATTGGGGGCTAATTGCTAATTGCTAATTGCTAATTGCTAATTGCTAATTGCTAATTGCTAGTTGCTTTTTCTGACCATTAGCCATTAGCTATTAGCCATTAGCAATTGCGTTAGGCTTGACGCGAGTAGTACTCAACGACCAGCAGTTCGTTAATTTGCAACGCGACCCATTCGCGTTCGATTGTACCGTTGACCTTGCCAACGAGCTTGTTTTTGTCAAACTCTAAATGGCTGGGTAGATTTGCCAATCCGGGGTATTGCAGGTTTTGTTCTACCAACTTGCGGGAATTTTCTCTGTTTCTAACGGCGATAACTTCTCCCGCTTTGCACTGATAGCTGGGAATGTTAACCACGCGCCCGTTCACCGTCACGTGACCGTGATTGACTAGCTGACGCGCCGCCGGGATAGTGGGAGCCATCCCCATGCGGAAAACCGTGTTATCCAGGCGCATTTCCAACAGTTGCAGCAGCACTTGTCCGGTGGAGCCGGTGACGCGGCGAGCTTTACGCACGTAGCGCAATAGCTGCTTTTCTGTCAGACCGTAATTAAAGCGCAGCTTTTGCTTTTCTTCTAAACGAATCGCATACTCAGAGCGTTTCTTGCGGTTCTGACCGTGCTGACCTGGTGGGTAACTCCGTCTGGGTGACTTGCGAGTTAAGCCGGGTAGATCCCCCAGGCGACGAACTACTCTGAGGCGGGGGCCTCTATATCGCGACATGTCGCTTCCTCTCTGATCCTCTGAAAAATATTAGCCAGAATTTCGATTATACCACTTTTACCTGCTAATGGGTAATAGGTAATGGGTAATGGGGGAGCTGGGGCAGATTACCAATTACCCATTACCAATTACCCATTACACTTGACCAATTACCCAGATGATATGATTCTGAGCGTATTTTGGAGTTAAACTAGCATGCGAATGCGAATTGGCCCTCGGTTGCGAAGTGATGCGCTCTCGCGCAGTACCCCGTTTCGTTTAATTGCCTTTTGCTCTGCTCCCTTGGGGACGCTGTTGTTGAATTTTGCGATTCCCAGCAGTTCTATGGCGGCGACTCCCAAGAATGACTTTAGACTTTGTACCTCAGAATTGGTGCGCGCTCGCGTTTCGCCGGATGCGGCAGCTGATGCTTGTTCTGGTGTACTGTATCCTAAAGATTTAGCCGCCTGCGTTTATAGAATTAACCAGGAAACGAATATCGCCGCCGATAATGCGCTTCCTTGGTGTACTGCTGTGCGACGTCCCCGCGAACTAGCGATCTGCGTGGTTAATATTACTACTCGCACTCAAGGTACGGCAAGCGAAGCTGTTTTGGAGAACTGTCGCCGCAGTTTGTTGCCGGTTCGCTATGCTGAGTGCGTGGTGGGATTAAATCGCGGTATCGATTTTTCTGCTAATCAAGCAATGGCTTACTGCATCGATGGTAGCGATCGCCCGCGCCAATTTTATCCCCCCGTTCCAGTACCCCAAAATTCCCAGTCCGACCCGGTGAACATCCCGGTGCCGCAGTTGCGCTAAGCTGCGATATGCCTCCCTTCCGCGAAAGCGTGAGCGATCGCTCAAGGATTAAATTAGAGCCATCGGGTTTTATTAGGCCAGCGAAATGGGTCGAAAAAAATCTCTGCTCAAATATTTAATCCTGAGTTTTCTCAGTTTTATTCTCATCAGTTGTGGAGACGCCAATACAGAAAAACCTCCAACTTCTGAAGTTTTAAAACCCAAGAGCGACTTCAGCGTGGCGATGGTTTTACCTGGCTTTATTAACGACAAAAGCTGGAGTCAAGCAGGCTATGAAGGATTAAAGTTAGTTGAAAAAGAGTTTGGAGCCAAAACTGCTTATATTGAAAACAGCCAGGGAGCAGAAACGCAAGAATACTTGCGCGCCTTTGCTGCTGCCGACTTTAACTTGATTATCGCGCATAGTGGCGGTTATACAAGTGCATCAAAAACAGTGGCAAGTGAATTTCCCCGGATTAAATTTGCAGTTATAGAACCATTCGCCGGTAACAATAAAAATTTGGGCGCGATTGCGTTTCGTTACAGCGAAATGGGATACCTAACTGGGGTTGTAGCTGGATTGAAAACTAAAACCAATCGCATTGCTTACATGGCAGGTGAGAAGTATACCAGCACCGAAGAAGAAGCGATCGCATTTGAACGGGGTGCTAAAGCAATTAACCCAAAGGTTACAGTATTAATTAATTGGGTGGGAAGCTGGTTAGACGAAGACAAAGCAAAAACATTGGCGCTCAAGCAAATTGCTTCTGGCGCCGATGTGCTGGCAATTGATGCCGATAAAGCAGGGAATGGTGCTATAAAAGTGGTAGCTCAAAAACCAGGAGTATATGCGATTGGATGGGTTGAAGACCAGTATGACCTAGCTCCTGGTAAAATTTTAACCAGCGTGATTCAGCGAATACCGTTGCTCATCCTCAACGGTGTTACCTTAGTGAAACAAGGACGTTGGGAGGGTAAGCTATACAGATTTGGGATGCGAGAAAAAGTTCATGAGTTAGCGCCTTTTCGAGGATTGTTAACTCCCGAGCAAGAAGCAAGGGTAAATCAGATTCAAACGGATATTTTGATCGGCAAATTAGACGTTTCAAGGGTAAATTGAACCCCGGAGGCAAGTTGCATCAAGAAAAATTAAGTTGGCGCAAAACAGCTTCAATTGCCAATCAAGTACGCTTTGGGTTAGTCTCTCTGGTAGTATCCAGCTTGTTGACTGCTGGGGGAATTCTGATTTATAACAGCTTCCAAACGCAACTAAGCCAGTCAAAATTGCTGCAAATTGCGCGATCGCAAACGGCGGCTGAAACAATCAATGCTTACATCGACGACCTACAAAGGAAACTTGGTTATTTAGCTAGGATTCGCGGTCTTACCGATCTGCCTCACGATATCAAGCATAATCTACTAGAAGGCTTAACCCGCCACAATGATGCCTACGAAATGGTAGCAATTATCAATCGTCAAGGCAATCCGCTTGCTGTTGTTTCGCCTTACGGTACGGATGAACCGGGTAATCTGGCAAATTATCCTGGGTTTTTACAAGCCTTTAAACAAAAAGAAGATTACGTCGCTCCCGCAGAAATTGACCGCAGAATTAACCAGTTAGTCACGACAATTGCTGTGCCAATTCGCAATCAAAAAGATGAAGTTGATGGAGTTTTAATCGCTAAAATTAATTTAAAATTTCTCGAGTTTGTTGTTTCTCAAACCTCAGTAGGAAAAACGGGATATACTTACGTTATCGATAATCGTAATGTTGTTATCGCCAAAAAGAAGCATGACCAAGAAGATTTTAAGTTAGAAGACATTTCAGATATTGGGAATTTTGCCGATAAAGAAACAAAATCCCTCCTGGTTTATCGGGGGCTAAAGGGTGTGGAAGTATTGGGTGCGATCGCTCCAGTCAGAAGCGTAAACTGGAGCGTAGTTGTAGAATTGCCCACCGCCGAAGCTTACGCCCCCATCCGCAACCAAATCCTGGTAATGGTAGGCGCGCTTTGTTTAGCAACTCTAGGAGCAGTAGGATTGGGAATCTTATTCTCTCGACGCATTATTTCACCCTTAAAAAATCTCACCGATGCTGCTGTTCAAATTAGCGATGGGAATTTAGACGCCCAGGTAACTATTAAATCCCGTAACGAACTAGGCGTATTAGCTCAAGCTTTTAACCAAATGGCACACCAGTTGCGCGAATCTTTCAGTCAATTAGAAATTCGCGTCGAACAACGCACCGCAGAACTAAAAGAAGCCAAAGAAGCCGCTGATTATGCAAACCAAGCTAAAAGCGAATTTTTAGCCAACATGAGTCACGAATTAAGAACACCGCTCAACGGTATTTTAGGTTACGCCCAAATCTTACAACGCTCCAAAAATCTAGGGGAAAAAGAGCTAAACGGCATCGGCATTATTTATCAATGCGGTTCGCACCTGCTCACCTTAATTAACGATATTTTAGATTTGTCTAAAATCGAAGCAAGGAAATTAGAACTTTATCCGACAGATTTTCATTTCCCAGCCTTTCTCCAAGGTGTTGCCGAAATCTGCCGCATTAAAGCCGAACAAAAAGGCATTGACTTTATTTACGAACCTTTTTCAAAACTGCCCGCTGGTATTCATGCAGACGAAAAACGGCTGCGACAAGTACTAATCAATTTACTCGGAAATGCCATCAAATTTACCGAGAAAGGTAGCGTAAATTTTAAAGTAGAATTAATCGATAATGACACGCAATTACCAATTCCCAATTACCAATTACCAATTAATAAAATTCGCTTCCAAATCGAAGATACTGGCGTCGGTATAAGTTCAGAGCAATTAGAAAAGATATTTTTACCCTTCGAGCAAGTAGGAGATAGCAAGCGACAGACAGAAGGAACAGGACTGGGATTGCCAATTAGCCAAAAAATTGTTCAATTAATGGGCAGTACGATCCAAGTCAACAGCCAACTCGGTGTTGGTAGCGTTTTTTGGATAGATTTGGATTTACCTGAAGCAGCAGACTGGACACAAAATGCAACAGTTGTTGATCGAGGAAAAATTATCGGCGTTAATGGCAGAAAACGGAAAATTTTAGTCGTGGATGATAAGTGGGAAAATTGCTCGGTTTTAGTCAATTTGCTAGAACCAATAGGTTTTGAAATAACAGAAGCCACAAACGGTGAGTTAGGTTTGGAAACAGCAATAAAGTTTAAACCAGACTTAATTATTACCGACTTAGTAATGCCTGTGCTGAATGGCTTTGAAATGGTGCAACGCCTGCGTCAAATACCGGAATTTAAACAAGTGGTGGTTATTGCTTCATCAGCTAGCGTGTTTGAATCCGACCAATATCAGAGTTTGGAGGCGGGTTGCAACGATTTTCTTGCCAAACCAGTGCAAGCAGATGCTTTAGTGCAAAAACTACAGAAGTATTTAAACTTGCAATGGATTTACGAGGAATCCCCGATGCCACCAATAACCCAGCTAAGGGAAAATCAAACTACTGTTTATGCCAAATCCCCCATTCCAACTGAACAATTAATCACTCCGGCGCCAGCAGAAATGAAGCATATATTTGAGTTGGCGCTCAAAGGCAATATGAAAGCAATTCTCCGGGAAGCGGCAAAATGGGAACAGTTGGATCGGCGGTTTGTACCGTTTACCGAACAGTTGCGTCAATTGGCAAAAGGGTTCCAAGAAAAAGAGCTATTGGAGTTGATTAGTCAATATATTAAAGACGAAAAAGCTTAGGGGGTTAGTCAAAAATATGGTAAGCGATCGCCAAGTTTATGTAACATCAGGATTACCATCGTATATCAACGGTGACTTAGCTGATGGAAATATCATTTTAATTGTCGATGATAATCCCGCAAATTTAGGATTGCTCTCGGATCTATTAGATGATGCTGGATTTGAAGTTTGGGCGGCGCGAGACGGCGAAAGCGCCATCCGCAAAGCAGAATACGCTCCACCAGATATAATTTTGTTGGATGTGATGATGCCGGGAATTGATGGATTTGAAACTTGCCGCCGCCTCAAGTCAAATCCCTTAACTCAAGAGATTCCTGTGATTTTTATGACCGCGCTTTCTGAAACGGTAGATAAAGTTAAAGGTTTGAATTTAGGCGCAGTCGATTATATCACAAAACCGTTTCAAAATGAAGAGGTTTTAGCTAGGGTAAAACTGCATTTGAAACTGCAAAAATTGACTGAAACCCTCGCCGCACAAAACTTGCTGCTTAAGCAAGAAATTCTTGAGCGCGAGGGTGCAGAAGCGGCATTGCACCAGCTTAATCAAGAATTAGAAAAGCGCGTAGAAGAACGAACTCAAGAATTGCAACAAGCCCAAGTAAATTTAATCCAAAAAGAAAAAATGTCGGCTCTGGGGCAGTTGGTGGCTGGTGTAGCTCACGAAATTAACAATCCTATCGGCTGTATCGTGGGCAATATTATCTGCGCTAAAGAATACATTCAAGACTTAATTGAACATGTGAAACTTTATCAGCAGAAATTTCCTAATCCAGGGAAGGAAATTGAAGAACACGAGTCAGAAATCGATCTAGAGTACTTGCTGGAAGATCTGCCGAATCTAATTTCATCGATGAAAGCAGGAAGCGATCGCATTCATCAAATCAGCATTTCTTTAAGAAAATTTTCCCGTTCCGATACGGATTTTAAAACCGCATTTAACATTCACGAAGGCATCGATAGTACGCTGTTAATCTTAAAGCATCGGTTAAAAGCAAACGACAATCGCCCTGAAATTAAAACGATTAAAGACTATGGAGATTTGCCCTTGGTAGAGTGCTATCCCGGACAGATCAACCAAGTGTTTATGAATATAATTTCCAATGCGATTGATGCGTTTGATGAGTATAGCGAAAGTCACTCTTATGAGGAAATAGCAGCTAATCCCAATACTATTACTATCCGCACCGAATATTCAGCAGCGGAGCGGCGAGCGATTGTGAGGATAGAAGATAATGGTTCGGGAATATCGGAGGAAGTGAAGCAACAGATGTTTGAGCCTTTATTTACAACCAAAGCATTGGGAAAAGGCACGGGATTGGGATTATCTATCAGCCGTCAGATAGTTGTGGACAAACACGGGGGCGAATTGAGTTGTATTTCTACTCCAGGAATTGGGGCAGCATTTGCGATCTCGCTGCCGATTCTATAGCTAAAAAAATAAGCCCGGAGTAACCGGGCTATAAATATTAACCTGTTTGAGGAAAGGAAATTGCGACACCCAGCCTTTTGTCTTATAGGATGGGTAGGAGAGAGATTAATTTAATCATGACAAGCCCTTATTGCGTTAATATGACGCCGATGTGTCAATGCTGTAACGCTCTAAGTAGAGCCAGATGACCCCCAATATCCCTCACCCACCAAGGGTGGGACTATACAACCAAAGACCGCCTGCGCGGTCTATACTACAACAATATTGGGGGTAATCAATCCGGATTTGCGATCGCAAGCATAGCTTAGAAGGCAAAACTGGTGCGGATCGTGCCGACATAAATCAAGCTATTATCAGCATTGTGTTCTGGATTGGTAATCACAAAAACGCCTGGGGTAATCGAGATATTTTTAGTAACCTGATAGCGGTAGAACGCTTCTATATGTAAAGAAGTATCCCGATCTTCGCGCCCAGTCACATCATTTTCTATTACTTTTGGCGGTTGACCAATGATAAATCCTGCCAGATTACCCCGTCCGCCGAAGTCAGGAAAAGCAAAGGTTGTCGCCCAAGTAAAAATCGAGGCATCGCTGCCTTTATTCGGGTTAGATTCAGCAGTAGCATTAATCAATCCTAACCAGCCGGAAATATTGAAGTTGGGGGTAACTTGGTAAGATGCTTCTAGGCCATAGGAATTGGTGGAAGTAGCGGCACCATCAAAAGGATCTTCGGCATTTTGACTACCCTTACCTGTCGAAAGTTTGTAGGAATGGACATAGGTCAAACCGAAACTGAGGCTTGGGGTAGGTAGCAGGGTTAATTGAGCGATCGCACCATAAGGGCCATCAAACAAACCGATTCTTGGGTCATTAACAGCCGATGCCAAATATCCCAAAGACAACCTAACAGCGCGATTAAAGCGATATTCTACACCAATTCCCCTACCCCCATTCAGCGCATAAATCGGCGATTCGCCGCTAAAGTTGCCAACGTTACCCAAAAGCGAACTGTTGATATAAGGATTGAGCGTCGGAGTAAAGTCACCAAAACCAATTCCTTGAACGCCTAAGAAAACGATCGCCCTACCGATAGGAAACCGATAGAAGAGTGCGCCCAATTCAATATCATTGCGATTATCGCCCGTAAATGACAGTTTGGCAAAGTTAGTTCCGGTTATTTCGGCAAAGTTGGGGGTATTTTGAGCCGCTAATCTGGCTCTGAGCAAGTCTTGCCCAAAAAAGCTGGTATTTAAGTTTAATTCGACTCGGTTACTGACAATAATATTGGCATCGATATCGTTACCGTTAACATCTTCTCCCCCGACTCCACTCACGGCAAAAAGAATTTCTCCTGTGAGTACGGTTGTGGTGGAAAATTGTTGTGCTTCCAGCCGAGTTACAGATGCCTCTAAGCTATCGAGTCGCTTTGGCAATGTTGCTAATTCGGCGGCAAATTCGGTTTGCAATCGTTGCAGCGTTGTTAAATCTTCTTGGATTTGAACTTCACCAATCCGCGCTTTAATTAGATCGTTTATCCGTTCTAAACAAGCATTTAATCCGGCGGCAAATTCGTAACGAGTCATGGCTCGATTGCCTCGGTAGGTGCGATCCGGATATCCTTCTATACAACCGTACCGCTCGACTAAAGATTGTAATGCTTGGAATGCCCAATCTGTGGGTTGTACATCTGTTAGTTGTGAGACAGAAGTTACTTGTCCCATTGGATCTGTCTCTTGTGATAAATTAGCCATCCTATTTTGTGGGATAGGCGTCTCGCCTGTCACTGACTCTTGACGGGCAGGATGCCCATCCC
>DNGJ01000232.1 GCA_003486305.1 Cyanobacteria bacterium UBA11371 | reverse complement strand
AATCTCAGCTGACCCAGCAAATCCCCCGTTTAAGATTAAACAAAATTACCACCAGCATTGCACTAGCAATTGCCATCAGCATCGCCACAATAACCGCGACTGTAGCAGTTGCCCCTCAACTGCGGGTAACACCTAGCACCGCAGTATTGGGAGATACTATAAAAGTCGTAATTGAAACAGAAGCGGGTGAGACTCCAACGGTTTCGATGCGAGATCAAACCTACCGGGCCTTTCCCATCGGTCAAAATCGATTTCGGGCTTTGTTACCAACGACACCCCTAGACAAACCTGGAACCTGGGAGCTTCAAGTCAACCCAGGAGACGGTCAGGTGCAAAATTTATCCTTGCGAGTCAATGGGCGCACCTTCCCCGTGCAACGCCTGCGGATACGTTCTTCAGCCAGCGGCGGACTGCGACCAACCGAGTACGAACTAAACCGCGTCAGAGCTTTTCGGCAATTAGTAACGCCAGAAAAATATTGGAACGGCCCGTTTGTGAGGCCAAATCGAGGTCGCATCAGCACCGTCTACGGCGTGCGCCGATACTACAATGGGGTGTTTGCTAACGATTATTTCCATCGCGGGCTTGATTATGCCGGTGGGATGGGGTCGCCCGTATTTGCGCCAGCAGCCGGACGGGTAGCGTTGGTAGGACGCCTTGCGGACGGGTTCCGCCTGCACGGGAACACCATCGGCATCGACCACGGTCAAGGCGTGACCAGCGTCATGCTGCACCTCAGCCGCATCGACGTGCGCGAGGGAGATTTTGTCCAACCTGGTCAAGTTATAGGTGCTATAGGTTCCACAGGTGCATCGACGGGTCCCCACCTGCACTGGGGGTTATACGTTAACGGAAAGTCTGTCGATCCGTTACCTTGGAAAAATCAAACTTTTGAATAGCGCTATGGTGGTTAAGAGTTGTTGGTGAATACGCGGTTGAGAAGTCCTTATAAAGTAAGCAAAAATCAGAGCAATGTTGCCCATGCAACAGAGCCTGGACGTGGTTGAGGCATTATGAGTATTGAAAAAATTGTTGAACAGGCGTTGCAAGATGGTTATCTGACCCCAGCGATGGAAGCCGAGGTGGCGCGGATCTGCGACACGGCGAGCGAGCTTTCGATTGAAGAGTATATGGCTCTGGATCGGCTGATGGGTGCTTTGTTAACAGGGGAAGTGGTCGCAGTTCCGCGCAAGCAGTTTATCAACGTCATGGAAGAGTTGGTGTTGACAGAAGCGATCGCGCGGGTAGCCGAAATAGAAGCCACCACCGAACACGTCCTAGATGTGGGCGACATTGCGGCTTATGCCCTCAACCGGCTTCCCCCGCTCTATGCTACGACGGAAGAAGGCGCAGCTTACCAGCGCAAGCGCGCCAAAGAAGAGCTACTAGATTTAATCTCTCAGCAAGTCAGGGAAGCGCTGGCGAGAAATCTCGATCGCCCCGATATGTTCCCAGAACGGCAACCCATCGGTAAGAGTGCCCCCAGAGATATGATCCAACAGGTGAGTTCTCTGCTTCAAGCTTACGCACCTAATTTTGAAGCCAAACCCGATGTGAGTTCTTCTAGCGATCGCTGATTCCCTATTAGCCATCAGTTATTAGTTATTAGTTATTTGTTTTCGCGATCAACTAATAGCTAATAACTTATTTTTTTAGGGGCAACACCGATCGCTATAAGACTTATATCATCTCCACTTGCATCGGCATCGCACTCCTTGGGGCGGGTTTATCAATACAATTCGCCACAGATCAAAGATTGCAGGTTTTACCCGCCCCTACTACCGGACACGATATTATTACGCACCATTCTCTATATGTAGGGTACTCTCTTCGTAGTGTAACGCACCATTTCCACTACCGGACACGATATTATTACGCACCATTCTCTATATGTAGGGTGCGTTAACATAGTGTAACGCACCATTTCCACTAAAAATGTCAACAGTATCGGTATCCAAGTTAGCCTAGTCCTGGACGATGACTGGCGTACCCACAGAAACTTGCTCGTATAACGTTTGGATATCTGAATTTCGCATTCTTAAACAACCGTGAGAAACAGGTTGTCCGACTAATTTAGCGTCAGGAGTACCGTGAAATCCGATGTGATGGCGTCCGTCATCCCAAAAACCGATCCAGCGACTGCCTAAAGGATTATCTCGTCCTTGGGGTACGATCTCGTTGGTGAGGGGATGGCGCCAAACCGGGTATTTTTGCATTTCAATCACCCTGTAAGCACCGAGAGGCGTTTCCCACCCCCGCTGACCTACTGCTATCGGGTAACTGGCTAGCTGGCGATCGCTTCGATATAGAAAAACGCGGCGTAAGCTTAAATCCACCCTCAAATGCAACCCATTCACTCTAGCAGGCGGGGGAACTGGCGCAAGTGACGGCGGTAATAATGAACTAACATCGGTTGCAGTTGTCGAAGCAGCAGTCCGCCACTGCGCCAAAATTAACAGAATACCAGTACCAGCACACAACAGCACCAAGCTGCGGCGGAGAAAATCATGCTTTAACATAGCCGTTACTTGCGATATCTTTTTCGCCTACCCTGGCAATTGTAAAACAGCAAGATTGACCCAATTTACTGAATTTTGGCGGATTTTTGCGGAGTGTTTCCGGAAATGTCCCATTCATGCTGTAGTAACAAGGGGGTTCCCCAACCTACGAGGCTTGACTCGTGGAACAATTTAGGGGAACTTCTCAAAATGGGGCAGCGTCATTGGCACATGAAACTTGTAGAGCCAATAGTTGCCCATGACTCATTCAATTCCCATATCCTGCTCTACCGTTGAGGTAAGGGTTCATCATAGGCAAGTGCCGACACCTGAAAACCTCTCTAACCACGATTTAGTTTTACGCTGTCAATCTGGACTGCGTCCCGATCGCGCTGCTTTTGCCGAACTGATGCGTCGCTATGGGTCCCACGTTGACCGCCTATTGTATCACTTGGCTCCCGATTGGCAAGACCGCGCTGATTTAAGCCAAGAAGTTTGGATTCGAGTTTATCGCAATATCAAACGCTTGCAAGATCCGGTCAAGTTTCGCGGGTGGCTCAGCCGTATCGCCACTAACTTGTTTTACGATGAGTTACGCAAGCGCAAGCGCACATCTCCACCCCTGTCTTTAGATGCCCGCAGAACCCTAGAAGATGGCGATATGGACTGGGAAATTGCCACGGACGATCCCGGACCATTCGATCACCTGACCACCCGCGAGTTCTACGAGCAATTGCACCAAGCGATCGCCGAATTGCCAGAAGCGTTCCGCACTACAATTGTATTAAGGGAAATCGAAGGCATGGCCTACGAGGAAATTGCCGATCTTACCGGCGTTTCCTTGGGAACTGTTAAATCCAGAATCGCTAGAGCAAGATCTAGGCTCCAGTCCCAGTTGCAAAAATATCTCGACGATCGTTAAAATTCTCTTGACATACATTTTGGCATCTCGCTAATGGAAATATGTCAACTGCTAGAAGTCTGGCGCTTTTTTGCTCCCTAAGATCGGTAGTAGAATTTTAACAGCCGTAGTAGACTAGAGCGCACGCAACCGCTGTGTTTTATTTGTCTGACTTGGAAGTGATTTAAAATGACCCCAGAGTTTGACTCCCACCAAAATAATTCATCCCATTCTTTTGAAGATTTGCCATCTCCAAAGGTGGAAAACTCCCCTTTAGGAACCCTGGATATGCAAAAACGCGATCGCTTTGAATTACTCAGTGCCTACCTGGATGGCGAGGTAACAGCCGCAGAACGCCGCCAAGTCCAAGAATGGCTCGATACCGACCCGCAAGTACAGCAACTCTATAATCGGTTGTTGAAGCTGCGCTCTGCCTTCAAAACCGTGTCAGCACCCCAGCAAGTGCCCGTCGAACAAACGATAGATGCGGTTTTTGACCGACTTGACCGCCGTCCAAACCGCATGTTCCGATGGGGTGGAGTTGCGATCGCTGCCCTGTTCGTCGGTGCTTTAGCAACTGTATTTCCCGGTCGCGATTCATTCTCGCCCCAGCTAGCCTCTTCTCCCACTCCAAATTCCGAACCCCTCATGGTCGCTTTGAACGAACCCCTGGTTAATATTCCCAAAGCTGCGGTTGCATCCCCCGTCAAGTCTTTGCCTCATTCCACCACCCATCCCAGCCACGATAAGCAGCTACACTAAGGGCTATCTCCGCAATTACTCCAGCACCCAGAGGATAAAAATATGCCTCCAAAGCTGCGGACTTTATGGGGATTCATCAAGTAAGCCCAAGCTATTTGTAAGGGTTCGCCAGCTAAGTTAAATGTTTCTATAAGTTGTCGATTATACTCGTTATGTTCTGGGAGACGCTCTGGATCGTAACCTTCTAGCCGATCGAGGGCGCGTAGAACTTCTGGGTCAGCAAAAGTCAGCAAATATCCTTGAACTCGTCGATCGCCTGGGGTCATCGCTGGGTAACCAAATGGTAAGGCAAATAGGTGACCTTGGGCGATCGCTCTTTTTTCCTCCGCCACTTTACCCGCACAAAAGCGTTGATAATTTATTTCCCCAGGTTTGAGAGTGCCGTATACAAATACTTTTAACATTTTAATTACTAGACAATTTCCGCCATCTCCAGTACAATCTTAATTAATAATATCTGAAGCGGTTGCTAACCACATCAGACAGCTTACAGCGTAAGCGTTTGAAATTAATAGAGTAGAGAAATTAACTCTGACTTTATTAACAAAAAAAGCAAGCGTTTCAGATAATATTAATCTGAATCCGGCTGCGAACAGTGTGAAAAAAGCAGAGTTATAATTATTTATTCCCCGTAAGGGGATGGAAACTTAATTAACAAAAAAAGCGAGCGTTTCAGATAATACAAATATCCGAATCGGCTTCTAAATCTTCCCCTCACGGGGACGAAAACTTATAAGGATGGCCTAGAGAGGATGACAGTTCTCAAAGATTTCTATTTAGGATTACCCGTAAGGGGATTAAAACTAGAGAGTTAATTTGAAAGGTGTGTAAAGTCTGGGATGAATTATGACTGAGCGATCGCACCGTCCCCCCATTCTCAATCCAAATGAAACCTACACTTTCCGCAGTTATTTTTTAATCAGGTTTGCGCCAGCAGACATTCTGCGGGAATTAGGGGCTAGTTTAACCAAAACAACGATTAATCTACCAATCGCCACCTTACCAGAACCGAACCGATTACAAGACCTACGCCAGCGGTTAGAACAAGCAATTCCTCGCGTCAGTTTAACCAGCGAAGCAGCAAGGCGGGAAGTTTTGATTGCACCCATCTTGCTGGAAGTAGCAAACATCACCGAAGCAATGGTTAATATTGAGTATCCCATCGAGGTTAACCAGTATCTGAGAGGCGATCTGGACTACTATTTAACTTCACAACACAATGTTTTGGTAGTAGAAGCAAAACAAGCAGATTTAACCAGGGGGTTTACCCAGTTAGCTGCTGAATTAATTGCTCTCGATAGTTGGATCGAATCTGAAGATGAAACTCTCTACGGTGCTGTTACAACTGGAGATATTTGGCAATTTGGTAGTTATCATCGACCTTCGCGGGTGGTGACTCAAGATTTGATGCTGTATCGAGTACCGACTGACTTGGAAGTGTTGATGCAGATTTTGGTCTGGATATTAACGCACAATCAAACTTGACTTTTTCTCCATTCTTCCTAGTCCTTCCAGCGCCGCATCTCAAGGTTTGGGTTGTTGCTGTTGACCACCAAGCACTGGTGCCAACCGGAATCGTTATAATACAATAAGTAGTATAAAAGTATGGGAGCGATCGCGCAGCGTGCCTCCAGGCATATTGCACATAACCAAGCGATCCGCACCACATTCGATATGTCAAAATACACAAACAGACGCGATCCGATGTAGAAACGAATAGGAGAATAGCCGTGGAGTCCCGTTACAATCCCGCCGAGATAGAGGCGCATTGGCAAAAAAGTTGGGCCGAACAAAGTATAGATCGGACCCCTACAGAGAGCGACAAGCCCAAATTCTACGCGCTGTCGATGTTTCCCTATCCATCGGGTAACCTGCACATGGGACACGTTCGCAACTATACGATTACAGATGCGATCGCTAGAGTCAAGCGGATGCAGGGATATCGGGTACTTCATCCGATGGGATGGGATGCGTTTGGACTTCCCGCCGAAAACGCCGCGATTGAAAGGGGAATCCATCCGGCGAAGTGGACATATAGCAATATCGACCAGATGCGATCGCAATTGCAACAATTGGGTCTTTCCTACGATTGGAACAAGGAAGTTGCTACCTGTTCTCCCGATTATTACAAGTGGACGCAGTGGATATTTTTGCAATTCCTCCAAGCAGGATTAGCTTATCAAAAAGAAGCTGCGGTTAATTGGGACCCCATCGACCAAACCGTATTAGCAAACGAACAAGTCGATAGCGAAGGTCGTTCTTGGCGTTCTGGTGCAATTGTTGAGCGGAAATTGCTCAAACAATGGTTCTTCAAAATTACCGAATATGCCGAAGAATTGCTCAACGATTTGGATAAGTTGACAGGTTGGCCCGAACGAGTAAAGTTAATGCAGGCTAACTGGATCGGCAAATCTGTCGGCGCATATTTGGAATTTCCCATCGTCGGGATGGATGAAAAAATTGCCGTATTTACTACTCGTCCCGATACGGTTTATGGCGTTACCTACGTGGTATTAGCCCCAGAACATCCTTTGACGCCAAAAGTTACCACAACCGAGCAAAAAGCAGCGGTTGAAACTTTTATTAAAGAAGTATCCAACCAAAGCGAATTAGAACGGACGGCGGAAGATAAACCCAAACGCGGAATTCCCACAGGCGGTAAAGCAATTAATCCGTTTACTGGCGAAGAAGTGCCGATTTGGATTGCCGATTATGTCTTGTACGAATACGGTACGGGTGCAGTAATGGGCGTACCCGCACACGACGCGCGAGATTTCAAATTTGCTAAAGAAAAGCAATTGCCAATTCAAGTGGTAATTTCTCCCCCAGATGCAGGCGGGACGCCTACACCACAAGAACAAGAGTTGCAAGAGGCATATACAGAACCGGGAATTATGATTAATTCCGGTGAGTTTAATGGTATGAATTCCACTGAAGGAAAACAAGCCATTATTGAATATGCCGAAAAACAAGGATATGGCAAAGCGCGCATCCAATATCGTTTAAGAGATTGGTTGATTTCTCGTCAGCGTTACTGGGGTGCGCCAATTCCTGTAATTCACTGTCCTAATTGCGGGATAGTGCCAGTACCGGAAGCAGATTTGCCAGTTGTGTTGCCGGAAAATGTCGAATTTAGCGGTCGCGGTGCATCGCCTTTAGCTAAGTTGGAAGATTGGATAAATGTGCCTTGTCCAACTTGCGGCACACCTGCGAAACGAGAAACCGATACGATGGATACATTTATCGATTCATCGTGGTATTTCTTGCGCTATCCGGATGCGAAAAACGAGCAACAGGTGTTCGATTCTGCTAAAACAAATGATTGGATGCCTGTAGATCAATATGTAGGTGGAATCGAACATGCAATTTTGCACTTACTTTACTCTCGATTCTTTACCAAAGTATTGCGAGACAGAAATCTCATCAACTTCGACGAACCTTTCTCCCGTCTCTTAACTCAAGGGATGGTACAGGGGAAAACATACAAAAACCGTCGCACTGGTAAATACGTCATTCCCACCCAAGTTGCAGATCCAGCTAACCCCATAGATCCGGAAACTGGAGATACTTTGGAAGTGGTGTACGAAAAAATGTCCAAATCCAAATATAACGGGGTAGCACCGGGAGATACAATCGGCAAATACGGTGCAGATACGGCGCGGATGTTTGTTCTGTTTAAAGCGCCCCCGGAAAAAGATTTGGAATGGGATGATGCCGATGTTGAAGGGCAATTCCGCTTCTTAAATCGCGTCTGGCGTTTGGTGACAGATTTCGCTTCCCGCGAGTCGGTAGGGGCGAAGCATTCGGTTAGCAATCCTGATGTCGAACCCAAAGATAATCGCCCGAATGCTTCGCCCCTGACCAAAGATGAAAAAGACTTGCGGCGGGCAATTCACAACGCCATTAAAGCGGTGACAGAAGACTTAGAAGGCGAATATCAATTCAATACTGCTATATCCGAATTGATGAAATTGAGCAACGCTATCACGGATGCGACTTGCAAAGATTCGCCAGTTTATGTAGAAGGCATCAATACTTTGGTTATCATGTTGTCGCCTTTTGCACCTCACATCGCTGAGGAGTTGTGGCAAAGGATTGGGAATAGCGAATCGGTACACAAACAAACTTGGCCTCAATGCGATGAATCTGCCTTAGTTGTGGATGAAATTACTTTGGTAATTCAAATTAACGGCAAAACTCGCGGTACGATTCAAGCGCCAGCAAGTTTGGATAAAGAAGGGTTGGAAAAATACGCCCGCGAATCCGAACCAGCGCAGCGCAATCTTGAGGGTAAAACAGTTAAAAAGGCGATTGTTGTACCGGGTAAGTTGGTGAATTTTGTAGTTGGCTAATTGCTAATTGCTAATGGCGTGTAAGGGCGAAGCAAATGCGATGAAATATTTCAGGTTTACCGACAAGATAACAGCACAAATGCTTCGCCCATACTATTAATATTGAGGATAAAACAATGGTGAATTTACAAACTAAAATTAGTACAGATACTTGGGTAAAAGCAAGTTGGGAAGAATATATTCAGATAGTTGAAAAACCTGAATATGAAAAAGCGAGGTGCTACTATTACAACGGAGAATTCAGAATAGAAATGTCGGCATTAGGTAATGACCACTCTCTCGACCATGCTATTATTATTGTAGGGGTGAATCTGTTTGCTATTATCAAAAATATTCCTTTAAATGCGCGAGATAACTGTACCTACAGAAAAACAGGCGTTCAAGACTCTCAACCTGATGTGTCTTACTACATTGGAGAAAATGCATCAACAGTTGGTCGGGGAACATTTATTATTAATTTAGATAACTATCCGCCGCCAGATTTAGTTATTGAAGTTGCTAGCACTTCACTGCTGGACGATCTGGGTCAAAAACGGCTGCTGTATGAAGAGTTGAATGTGAAAGAATATTGGATTGTGGATGTGGAAAATGTAAGGATTATTGCATTTGCGTGAAGCGCAGCTATCGCGTAAGCGAATCGCAGACGGTGGTAGTAAAAGAATTACCTCTTCTGGAGTATTGCCAGGTTTGCAATTGTCTGTATTAGAGGAAGCTTTGCAGTTAAGTAGAACTCAGGATCAATCCCAGGTGGGTGCTTGGTTGATGGCGAGATTTCAATCGTAAGATTTATTATTGAACCGCGTTAACGAAGTTATAAGATTGGCAGTTTTCGAGTATTCATCGGTTTATTACTCAGGGAATTTATCCTCCCAATTGGGGAATGGATAAAAGTCCAGAGATGTCATATCAAATCCGGTTGCATTGGAATGATTAGCTTTCTTGGTAATTGCAAGCTTGCTAATTGCTAATTGCTAATTGCCCCTACAGGTCGTAATTCCGATGCAACCGGAAGCGATATCACTGGGAATTTGAGATGAATAGAATTTCGTAGGGTGGTGTTCCGTGCCCTAACCCACCATTATTACGCCATTTAGAGGTTAATTAGGATGATGGTAACAAGGACATTAGATGGTGCGTTACACTTCGTTAACGCACCCTACAAGATCTGCGATCGCACTTGTCGGAGAAAAGGCTCGGCTTCTAAATGGAACTCAGCTTCAGTGAGAGTACGCATGTCGTTTCCAGATTTTTTTTAATTTATCCTGTTTGCCAGTATTTACGATTTATCCCTATGTCTTGTAAAATTTTTTCGGCTTTTGTTTGTCCGTAAACATGCATCAACATCTTTGGCAATGTTTTGACGACAGTCGAACCAAATTTTCCGTTTTCATGACGGCGTAATCGATCTTCTATAAAATCATAAACTTGTTGCTCCAAGTTTGGGATACTTTGGTGAATTTGTTCAATAAATGCTACAGATCCCCCCAGCATTCCATGCCATTCATGAGATATCACGATCCCCCATTTACCGTTAGGAGAATAAATAACATTCTCGGAACTGAGACTCATATTAAGTTCATAACGATTTACTGTTTCAGAAGCTATTCCAAGATCAACCTCAGATAACTCGGAAAAAGGAATATAGAAACGCTGTTCCCCTGCCCATAAATCGTATATATAGCAGCCTTTGTTCGTTGGGAATCAATCGTTGGTAAACGCTCTGTTGGAGCGAAAAACCCGCCCAATCATCTGGGTTAAAGGGGTCATACCAGAAATATTCTGGCACGCGCATTTGATTTTGATAAATCAGTTTTTTCTCGTTTTTGTCTGCTTGGACGGTACTCTCAGAAAGCAACTCAATGACTACATCTGGTGCTTTACCTTCTTCCCAAACTACCCAACTTTTGCGTTCGCCTTTAGGAACTCCCAATACTGCAAAAAAATCTGGCCCTTTAAAGTCTTTGTTTCGCACTTGCGCCAGACTGTAGTAGACGAACATATTGCCGCCAATATAACCATCCTCCCGTTGTTCTAACCAAGGGATTAAGGCATCAATCAGCAAATCGATTTGGGCTTTATGTCTTGCGCTTTCCATCGGGACACCATCATCATAGGGAAGTTCTGCTTGGGTGGGCGGAAGTTCGATGTCTGGTGCAGTTAGAGTGGTTTATGACATGGCTTTTCACCTGTTAGGTAGCCCGCAGCGGGTATTTCTATGTTAGAGCAAATCCGGTTGCATCGGAATGATTAGCTTTCTTGCTAATTGCTAATTGCTAATTGCTAGATCTATTTAATCTACTATTTTTCTTGAGATTAGCCATTAGCCATTAGCCTGTATGCATGAGATAACTAGCAACTTGGGTTACTTTATCTGGCAGAATTTCCGCTCTCGATCTAGTTCGGGTTCTTGCCAAGAAAATGCAAAATGACTTACCGTATCAATTTGCGGCGCAAATTGCCTAATCGCTTGCATTTGCACTTCCAATGGCGGACGATTGCTTACAGATCTGCCCCAATCTCCGGCTAATGCGGGTCTAATTTGCGTTCCCGATGGTGCGAGGCTAATAACTCGTTGCAAGTCTTCTAAAATACAGCTGGTATCGTTGCAAGCTTTGTAAACCATTGGATGCCATTCCATCGAACTTGGAAATCTATCCCAAGGTTGAATTCGCGAGTCGTATCCTCCTTGTCCGACGGCGCGATTTCCACCGGGGAAAAAGACTGCACCTGTGGGAATTCCTTGTTGCTGTGCGGGAGACTTCGCACTTGCCAAAAAATCTAACACGCCTTGCGCTGCATGAGCGACGCTCAACTCCCACAACTCTTGTTGTAAAATCGGTTGGCGCTCTTGTAGCGCGAGCAAGTTTTTGCTCAGATCCGGATTGCGCCCTTGCCAAAGCGGTTCTCCTTCCTCTGGATACATGGCGTCAACTTCGGCAAGATCTCCAACAGTAATATATCCCTGATTCAAGAAGCGGCGGATTAAAGCCAATCCCTTATTATTCATGGCGCGTTGATATAAAACTTGTTGCGTCGCTTCGCTATAAAGCCACAATTCCTGAACCTTGGTCGCGACGGATGCTTCCCCCGTACTGCGAGGATATCGCACGTAGTCAAATAACACCCCGTCGGGCTTGCGTTTCACCACCGCCTGCACCAGCTTGTTATAATCTTCCCGCGCTTGCAGGTTGTAAGGATCGATGAACGCTTTTGCATCATCTCCCTTGGCTACTTCTTCATCCGCCGCCGCATTGTACAAAGCTGCTAAATTATCTTGTCCCAAACCGTTGCGCGCTAATACCGATTGTCGGTCTGGTCGCTGTGCGTAGGCGTAGCCAAAGTTCATTGTAAACAACCAAGCGTAGACTTTTAACCCGCGATCGCGCCCTGTTTGAATCGCTTGCGCCAATAAGTCTGCCCGTTCTAAACCTGGCGATTTTACCACCGATTGCCACGGGGTATTATTTTCTGCTTGGGGCAACAAAACTTGAGCGTCGTAAAAGACTTCAACGTAAACTTGGTTGTAGCCTTTATCGACAATTCGATCCATAATCTCAGAAAGCCCCCCCGGTCGCAAGTCGCAGGGATACAAACGCAGCCATATCGCTTGATTGCGAGGCCAATTTTGCCCGCGACATTCCTGCAATTGCCGTGCATTTTCGGCTACAAGGGATTTATAGCGGTTCTGGGCTTCTCTGTTGCCGCTTAATGCTGCTATTCGCAAGCTTTCTTTCTGTTGGCTTGCTTCCACCGATAATTGGCAAGCCATGTGGGTCTGAGGCGGCAACGGTTGGCTGGCAATCGATGCACTTACCAGGCTATTTGTCAATACTCCAACCAAAAAAAAGCGATAGAAATAACCCAGGCGTCGCGTAAAGGTTAGGAAATATTGCTTCAGTTTCCAGATCGGGTTGAACAAGGCAGACTTCTCAAGCGCTAGCTTCAAAAAGTTTAAGCTAGTTTATCCCATAGGGGAATAGTTGCAAAGTACCTGTCCCCTGTTCGTTTGTTTTTCTCTCGCCGCATTTTGTCTACCATTGGTGGACAAAGTTTTTCTCTGGCTGCTTTTTGGAACCAATTGGTTCCAAAAATTTGCTCTGGTGAATTTTGTGTACCAATGGTTCACAAACATTTCCTTTCCCGGAATTTTGTCTCCCATGGGAGACATTTTTTTCTTTCTCCGATATTTGAGACCCATGCGTCTCAAATATCGTTTTCTGCTATTTGCTACCAATTAAAAGCTAGAGCCTCTACTACAAACGACAAAATTTCCGTTCCCGATCGAGTGCGGGTTCTTGCCAGGAAAAAGCGAAGTGGCTCACCGTCGTAATTCGCGGCGCAAATTGACGAATCGCCTGCATTTGCACTTCCAGCGGCGGACGGTTCCTGATCGATTTACCCCAAACTCCTGCTAAAGCGGGTTTAATTTCAGTTCTGCGTTGAGCAAAACTCAGAACTTCTCGCATCTCTCCTACAATACAACTGGTGTTACCGCAAGCCTTGTAAAGCATTGGATGCCACTCTATGGATCTGGGAAACTGATCCCAAGGCTG
>DNGJ01000233.1:7980-12795 GCA_003486305.1 Cyanobacteria bacterium UBA11371 | reverse complement strand
GAGTTGCAAAACACCTATTTTACCAAGCTTGTTCCCTACGACAACTGGTTCCGCGAACAGCAACGCATTATGAAGATGGGTGGCAAAATCATCAAGGTTGAACTGGCTACCGGCAAAGTTGGCGCAAATACCGGCTTGCTATAATTCCAGAACATAAACACAACAAAATGCCGTCTTTCACCTTGGGGCTTTTTTGGTCACGAGGTGAAAGGCGGCAAAGTTTTGGTACACTCCTGTTGGAGTCAGATGCTTGAAGTTTGTGAATTTACGCTCGTTTATTCCTTTTTTCGATCCCTCCGTCCAGGAATGGTCGCTCGAAGCGCGTTTGTTGCGTTGGCTGACATTCCTGTGGCTATTTGTGGGATTGGTGGTTTTGTTCTCGGCTTCTTATCCCGTCGCCGATAGCAATTTTGCCGATGGTCTGTACTATTTTAAGCGCCAAGTTCTTTGGGGCATCGTCGGACTCGTAGGATTTAGCATTATTGTGAATACCCCTTTGCGCTATCTGTTGGGGACGGCGCATTGGTGGGTAATGATACTTTTAGGCTTAATTTTAGCTACCCTCGTTCCCGGCTTGGGAACTACGGCGGGTGGCGCGACTCGTTGGCTATCTATAGGGCCGATTCCGATTCAACCTTCTGAGTTAATTAAACCTTTCCTAGTGCTGCAAAGTGCAAAAATTTTCGGTAACTGGGATAGATTAAGTTGGTCAGTCCGCTTAAGCTGGCTGGGTGTTTTTGCGCTGATGTTGGTGGGTATTCTGCTGCAACCAAATTTGAGTACGACGGCGTTTTGCGGCATGACGATTTGGCTGATAGCGCTAGCAGCTGGATTACCTTATTTATACTTGGGAGGAACCGCTTTTGCTGGGATACTTCTAGCCACTATTAGTATCAGCTTGCAAAGCTATCAGCGGCGGCGGATTATGTCTTTTACGAACCCCTGGGCTGATGCGATGGGTGATGGTTACCAGTTGGTTCAAAGTTTGCTGGCGATTGGTTCTGGCGGGGCTTGGGGTAGTGGATTTGGGCTATCTCAACAAAAGTTATTTTACTTGCCTATTCAGTATACGGATTTTATTTTTGCTGTATTTGCGGAAGAATTTGGGTTTGTAGGTTGCTTGCTGTTGTTGCTGCTGTTAATGACTTACGCGACGCTAGCATTAATTGTGGCGATGAAGGCGCAAAATATTTTGCACCGACTGGTGGCAATTGGTGTGATGATTTTGATGGTGGGACAGTCGCTGTTAAATATTGGCGTTGCGGCTGGTGCGCTTCCAACTACGGGTTTACCGCTACCTTTGTTTAGTTATGGTGGTAATTCGATGATTGCTAGTTTGGTAGCTGCTGCGTTGTTGATTCGCGTGGCGAGAGAAAGTAGCGAAGCTGAGGTTTTGTCTTTGCATGATGCTAAAGTTAAGACACAACGACGACGCAGGGGTGCGACTCGCTCTTATCCTTGAAGGGGAACTAATATTTCTGATTTCTATGTGTTGGATATGACTGAGTTTGTGCATCAGCAAGCTGAGTATTCATCCCCAATGCGATCGCAAGTGTAATTCAACTTAGCTGGTGCTTCATCTATCTTTGACCCCGGGTTTTAAAATTTGGCTTTGGTAATTTCTTGAAACAATATCATGTCCTTAAGATTACCCATAATCAGAAGCAGGGACACGGCACAATCAAAGTTATCTGTTTGTCCGAAAAATCTATGATGCCGTGTCCCTACACAACGACGAGGTGAGGTTGTTTTATTATGGGCAATTCAACGGACATCCTATAACTGCTTTTGCAAGTGCTATCACTTTATCTACTAACTCAAGTTGCTAGTTATAAAATTTGCTGTTGCTCATTGCTAATGGCTAATTGCAAGCTTGCTCATCTAAGAAGGCAGCTTCAGTAATATACTATGGGTTTCTTTAAGAACAATACCTCTCAAAGAAAAATCAGCAAAATCCTTCTCTCCAGCAGCACAGATCCTTCTGAATTCTTCTATGCCTTGCATAATAATTCATCGCATAGCTCAAACAGTTTTTAAATTGATTTACCGCTAGCTTTATTGACTAAATGGATAGCTTGTTTGAGGTTTTGAGTTTTTCGATGGGATTGGCTGGAATTTGGGTTGAATAAATTGGAAAAAGAACCAAGCATTGAAGAGGATAATTGCAGCGATCGCAAAAACCTTAAATCCCATCCCTGCGGTTTGCTGTTTCAGCGGTTCTCCATTAATTATCTGTGTTAATTCCTGGCGGCTGCGATTTGCTTCGTACCAAAATGCACACCAGAATGAAAATAATATTACAATCGGCATTCCTAAAAACAACAAAGCCTCAGATTGGACATCCCCAGACATAGCCCCAGACAAAAAAATCGGGATCGTGGCGCCGTACCATACCAAGAACCAAAACAGTAAGAAAGCGGTGACAAAAGGATGCAACCTCATCGTTACCCTGATGAGTGTTCCATTCGGTAATGACTCAAATTGCCCCCGGATATTCGGTAAAAATGAGTTGCGGTAGTGTATAATGCGATGGATCTCAAATCCAGTGCTATCGATCCTGCCTTCATAGGACGCATGGTCGCGAGAAAAATACGATCGAAATGCTTTTCTAGCTTCGATTTGAGCCTCTAACCTCCTGATTACTTCGGAAACTGAATCTTGGGTTTGAATGGTAAAGGTATCGTAGGGTAAGAGTTGCACGATCTGGTATTGCTCCAAAGTGCTACTCTTTTAACTACAAATTTCAAGATTGGGTTTCCATATTTAGCGCTCTCTTACAGCGGATTGTTTTCCTCGTCTTGGTACAGCCTTTTGGCTCTTGGTGCGCAGGCAGCATTAATGCTGCTTATACACCTTGGTGTAGCTCATCCGACTGCAATCCGCTGTAATTTATTTCCATTCTCATTATCGCGCGATACGTGCTGACACACACGGGCAAGCGATCGCACCGCTCTTTCCATGCCAGTCTAAATTTTATGCTCGCATTCTCATTGGCAACTACGTATCGAATTTGGGCGGGTTAAAATTTTGCGAATATGCTTGCCAGTTTCCCGATGAAAAGCATCAGCCTATACTAACGAATTGAAGTTAACTTAAGGGATTATTTCTGAAACCCCACATCGGGCAGCTTAATTCCCTTATTTAACTTTATCCAAGCAAAATACCAAAAGTAACGTATGATAGTACAAGTAATAAAATATACCTTACTGCCACCGGAACCGTTAATCCTCATCAAGAGAGAAAGCACTCACCCAGGAAAGAGTTAGTGGGGAAAGACCTTCCAGGACGTAGGGTAATAACCCGGAGTGCGAGATACCCTTTGAGCAAGAGTTAGACATCTATTTGAGATCCCGCTTCACCCTAATTGTCTTGGTGACGCCAGAAGAGGAACGGGCGCTTTCTGTACTTAAAACAGTTTGCGTAAGCACCCAACGCCCTTGTTTAACTTGGGATCTTGCCGATGGCTTTCAATATCTTACCGATGGGCGCGGTTCTCTCCCCTCAGCCCGCGACCCCCTCACCGCCTTAGAACAGATAGACAAAACCGAGGGCGACAGTTTGTTCGTTCTCAAAGACTTTCACGATTGCTGGAGTAATGCCCAATTCAAACGCAAACTCCGCAGCGTCGCCCAACGGCTCAAGTTTACCAAGAAATCCATTTTGGTCACCGCCCCATCCAGCAAAATTCCACCAGAGTTGAAAGATGAAGCAGTAGTGGTGGAATTCCCTCTGCCCAAAGAACCTGAGTTAGAAGCGGTACTCAATCAGCTGACCCAAACGCCAGGGGTGAAAGTGAACCTCACCAAATTGGGACGGGAGAAACTGGTGCAAGCGGCTTTAGGATTGACGGCATCCCAAGCGCAGCGGGTGTTTGCCAAAGCGATCGTCAGCGATGGGGTGCTGGATGACCGCGATATCGATCTGGTGACGGAAGAGAAAAAGCAAATTATCCGGGAAAGTCAGGCGTTGGAAGATGCGATCGCGTTGTTGCTAAAAGCGTCTAAAGATACTGATTCCCAAATTGCAACTGAGGCTATTGCATTACTTGGAGAACTAAAAAATCAGCAAGCTATCGATGCTTTTTGTAAAGAGTGGGCAATTAGTAGAGCGCAACCTCTAACAGAAGCATTGCTTCGGGGACAATATGTAGCTGCAAGTCCAGTTGAAGTACGAGTATTAACTGCTTTAAAGACTGGAAATTGGCAAAAAATAGCTAATGATGGGGGAGAAATAGTTGATCCATTAATACAAGCTTGTTTCGAGTACGATTCCCAGATAGCAACGGAAGCAAATGCACTATTAGGTAAATTAGGAAATCAACAAGCTATCGATGTTTTGTGTCAGGAGTGGGCAATAACTAGAGAAGTTTGGTTGGCGGAATTACTACAGCAAAGTGGCTATATTGCAGATAGCCCAACTGAGGTAAGAGTGTTAACTGCATTGAAGAACAAAAAGCGGGAAATAATAACTGATAATGAACTAAAAATAATTATCCCGCTTTTGCAAGCTTGTGAAGATGCCGATTCCCAGATAGCAGATGAAGCTACTGCATTACTTGGAGAACTAAAAAGTCAGGAAGCTATTGATGCTTTTTGTCAAGAGTGGGTAATTAATAGAGCAGAACGACTAACAGAAGCATTACAGCAAGGTAAATATGTTGCAGATAATCCAACTGAGGTAAGGCTACTCACCGCCTTGAAAACCGGACAACGGCAAATAATTACCAATGATGAAGAAACTAAGATGATCGTTTCCCTACTAAAAGCTTGTGATGATGCCGATTCCCAAATAATTCAAGAAGCGAATGCATTACTG
>DNGJ01000233.1:0-7723 GCA_003486305.1 Cyanobacteria bacterium UBA11371 | reverse complement strand
CAGGAGTGGGAAAAAACAAGATCAAAACATTTGACGGAAGCATTGCTTCAGGGGCGCTATATCGCTTCTAGTGCGGCTAAATTACAGGTATTAACGGCTTTGAAAACAGGGCAGCGACAAATACTTGTTACTGAGGAAGCCGACAAAATTAACTTGGTCATGCAAGCCTGTTTAGATTGCGATTCCCAGATTGCTACCGAGGCGAATACACTATTGGGTGAATTAAAAAATCAGCAAGCAATTGATGTTTTATGTCAGGAGTGGGAAAAAACAAGATCAAAACATCTAACAACAGCATTGCTTCAGGGACGTTATATTGCTTCTAGTCCGGCTAAAGTACGGGTATTAACGGCTTTGAAAACAGGACAGCGACAAATACTTGTTACTGAGGAAGCCAACATAATTAACTTACTAATAAAAGCCTGTTTAGATCGCGATTATCAGATTGTTACTGAAGCGAATACACTCTTGGGCGAATTAAAAAATCAGCAAGCGATTGATGTTTTATGTCAGGAGTGGGAAAAAACAAGAGAAATACATCTGACAGAAGCATTGCTTCAGGGGCGCTATATTGCTTCTAGTCCGGTTAAAGTACGGGTATTAACGGCTTTGAAAACAGGACAGCGACAAATACTTGGTAGTGAGGAAGCTAACATAATTAACTTACTACTGAAAGCCTGTTTAGCTCGCGATTCTCAGATTGTTATTGAAGCGAATGCACTCTTGGGTGAATTGCAAAATCAACAAGCCATTGATGTTTTATGTCAGGAGTGGGAAAAAACGAGATCGAAACATCTGACAACAGCATTGCTTCAGGGGCGCTATATCGCTTCTAGTCCGGCTAAAGTACGGGTATTAACGGCTTTAAAGAACGAAAAGCTAGAAGCAATAACCAAAGATGGAGTCGAAGTGGTCGAACTCTTACTGCAAGCTAGTAAGGATAATGACCCAGATATTAGCGATCGCTCAATCTTAGCACTACAGCAATTAAAAAACCCAGAAGCTCAAGAGTTCCTGTGCCGTTTGGCGATCGAACAAGACCATCAGATTGCTCGTCACGTTACTGTTGCTGCCCAATATATACCTCGCGATCCCAATCAAAGAGCTTTATTTTACTTTCTCACAGAACAATGGGACAAATACGAGGGCTTGGACTTTGAACACACAATGTTAGAGACAGCTTATAAATTAGGAGATGAGCAGCTACACAAGCGGATAACTGAGAAAGCACGGCAAGCAGGACGTATTGAATTAGCGAGAATTCTGCTTGGTGGCGTTCAGGGACAACGACTGGAAGAAATGACAGATACTGAATGGGAGACAACGCTAGCAGTTTTGGGTAATGGCAAACATTGGGAGGAAATATGGCGTTTGGTTGGGAAGGTATCAGCTGTCAAAACTAGACAGTTATTGCAACAGTTAGACGCAGTGAAATGGTTTCCGAGTCTAGAGGATGAGAAAACCTTGTTTATTAAGTTGGTGGAATTAGCACACAATTGTGTGGAAGAAATCCCAACTTTAGAAGAATCTATCAACGATAATAGTAACTTGTTTTTCCTGTGCCACTTACTTGTTGGGCAGATGAGTCGAGAAGATATGATATGGGTGCAAACCAGATGTTCTATTGGCTCAAATAGTGTTAGAGCTTTACGATTAGCTGAATTGGGAGTAAATCTACGTAATACTGAAAATGTTGAAGAAATTTATGATGCTGATTTCAACTGGCTAAAATTCCTGCAAGCCTTAATAAACTTACGGCGGCGTTTCGATATTGAAGTCGAAGATGCACCTAAGCAAATTGATGCTGGGGAGTTTGATATCGAAATAGAGTAATCAGAAACCATATAGATTGTAGAAGTTTTGTAGATATAAAGGGCAAAAATGCTGAAAAGGCTCAAAGGACTATTCCAAAAACCGCAAGCACTCCCAACTGCTGATGAAGAACGATCGCTAACTCTAGACCGAGACATCCAAACCCTTCGCTTAGAGTTATCAGAACGCGATCAACAAATAACCAATCTCAAACAAGAATTAGAACGCCAACGTACCAGCGAAAATACCCGCATTAGTGCAGCCGTCCAAACCCAAATCGAACAACTCCTTACCGACACCGCCGCACCTGTTACCCAACTCCTCACCCAAACCCATCTATTAGAAGTAGAAGGCAAACCAATACAAGCCAAAGATGTCCTCGCCGTCGCCAAACGCTTAATCCGCACCTTAGAAGACAACGGATTAACTCTTAATTGCAGCGTTGGTGAAACCGTCCCCTTTGACCCCAACTACCACGATGCCCTCAGTACCAGTGCATCCCTCACCCCAGGAACAACGGTAGCGGTAAAATTTGCAGGTATCTCCTATCAAGGCAAAGTCATTCGTAAAGCCGGAGTCGCACCATGCCAGGACGCTTAGCCGTTGACTTTGGCACCTCCAACACCGTCGTTGCCCTGTGGGATGATACCCAACAAGAAGGCGTGCCACTTCACATCCCCGACTACGGTCAATATTATCAGCACGGTAACGAGAAAATCTCCGTGATTCCCTCCCTAATTCACTATGCCCCAGATCGTCGGCGCTGGATAGGCAACCAGGTACACAGCCAAAACCTCTACCAGTCAGAACGCACTTTCCGCTGGATGAAACGCTACATCGCCAATCGCAGTCCGGTGCAACGACGAATGGATGGTAAGCAGATTTCTCACTTTGAGGCGGGTAGAGATTTCCTTTCCAGCGTGTTGCTATTTGCCGCCGAGGAACTGAATATTGGTAATGAAGAAGTCGCTTTTACCGTACCAGTTGAAGCATTTGAGCATTACGAAAACTGGCTGACAGAAGTAGCGCAAGCATCTGGGATGCCCCGTTTCCGACTGATTGACGAACCATCCGCTGCTGCTTTGGGTTATGGTGCCAATATTCAACCAGGGGATGTCTATCTCATTTTTGACTTTGGCGGTGGCACTTTAGATGTAGCGGTAGTGCTAATTGAAACAGAGGAACAATCCCAAGCGGGACGGCGGTGCCGGGTATTGGGCAAAGCGGGAGTAGATGTGGGCGGTGCTACCCTAGACCAATGGTTGTTTCAGGACGTACTGCGGCAAACCGGACGTAGCGATACCGATGAAGATGTGCGAGAACTGAGTCGGGCGCTGCTAGTGGAGTGCGAAAGAGCCAAGGTAAGATTATCACAGAGCGATCGCGCCGATGTCACCGTAATGAATCCAAACACGGGTGCAGTGCTATCAGCAGAATTCAGCCGCACTCGATTTGAAGATATACTCGACGAACGCGACACCTTCACCCAAATCGACCAAACCATTCGCCGCGCCTTAAATGCTGCCCGCGAACGCGGCTACCAAGAAGATAATATCAAAGCCGTGTTGCTGGTAGGTGGCAGCAGTCAAATTCCCTCTGTCCAGCGTACCGTGCGGCGCATCTTCGGCAAAGAGCGAGTAATGCTCAACCGTCCTTTAGATGCTGTAGCGCGGGGTGCCGCTGCCTTCGTTGCTGGTGTAGATTTTTACGACCACATCCAGCACGATTATGCCATTCGTTACCTAAATCGCAACAAGGCAGACTACGATTATCGCGTCCTCGTCAAACGCGGTACGCCCTACCCAACCACCGATACAATAGCACGCCTAACGGTGAAAGCTTCCTACGATGGACAAACCCAACTCGGACTAGCCATTTTTGAAATGGGAGAACGCCATCAACAAAGTAACACCGCTCCGATAGAATTAGTTTTTGACCCCTCCGGTGCAGCGCGTCTTACTTCCGTCACCCCCGACGACTCAGAACAGCGCCTTCACTTCTGGATGAATGAAAATAGCCCAACTTTCTTAAATTTGCCACAACCCGCCAAGCAAGGAGAACCATGCTTTGAAGTAGAATTTTCTATTGACGGTAATAAGCGATTACTCATCACCGCCCGTGATGTGAAAACTAGAAAAATAACCCATCGTAACTATCCAGTGGTCAAATTAACTTAGGAGGATAGAAAACCTAACTAATTACAAGTACTTAAATTAGATAGCTTGCAAACACAACTAAACTTTATGTCACATTTTACTAGCATAAAAACTCAGATTGTCGAGAAAGAATACCTGAAGCAGGCATTAACACATTTGGGTTATAGCTATCAGGAAGGCAACGTTCAAATTCGCGGTTACGCAGGCAATCGTACCAGTGTAGAAATTAAAGTTGTCACTAATAATCCTAGCTACGATATTGGCTTTTATAAAGTAGGTAATGCCTATGAAATTGTTGCTGATTGGTGGGGGATCGACGATATTCAACAGGAACAATTTTTACAACAATTAAATCAACGTTACGCCTACAATGCAGCACGAGCAAAACTAGAAGCACAAGGCTTTTCGTTAGTTAGTGAAGAAGTGCAGGAGGGAGAGAGAATTCATCTAGTGTTGCGACGAATAGTCTAAAAGGAGATAGCAATGGAATTTCAAGAAGTTGATGTTTTTGTGGAAAAAGATGGCTCTGTGCGAATTGAAGTGCGCGGGGTAAAAGGTATGTCCTGTCTAGACTTGACACAAGACTTAGAAGCCGTTCTTGGTGGTCAGATTGAAGCGCGGGAGATGACTTTGGAAGCTCACGAAATTGCTACTGATATCGTGTCCGGTAGCATCGGTATTGTATGATCTAAGGAAGGGTTTATGCAGTTGGTCTGTTAGCGTCAGGAATTGTTTGTAAAACCCGCCCCTACACAACCTGAAAATATACACAACCTTACCAAACGGACATGATATGAGCAGGTGCAGGAACAGTCAGCACTTCTTCTAGAGCGCCAGTCCAGTAGAATAAATTGACAAAAACAACGAAATATGTTTTATGTAGGGGCGAAGCATTCGGGCGACAATTGATCGCGCTCAACAACAATTTTTTTGTCCGAATGCTAATGCCTCCGGCACGCTGCGCGAACGCCCCGCCGAGGTTTTTATAGCAATACACACCTTATTTATTTGATCAACCTCTTTTACTGGACGGGCGCTCTAGGAGTCAAGCACAATACTGACGAATGAATTGTTTTGACTGAAATAGCTAATTGAGCGATCGCACTCCTTCATTCCCAGCGCGATCGCGATCGTACACCTACTCTTTGAGTAGCAAATAATACAATTGCCCGTTCCAGCCGATCACGCCTGCGCGATCGCCTGCAACTTCACCTGTCCCCATATAATAATCCACACGTCCTGGCCCCTTGATCGCACTCCCGGTATCTTGATCTAGCACGTAGCGACTCACCAAACGCTGTTCCATTCGTCCTTTAACTGCCGTAGGAAAGGGAACTCGCGTGTGTATTAACGCTAACGCACCTGGAGGCATTAAGGATTTATCTGTCGCAATTGATCGCTCTGCTGTTACCGGCACTTGTATGCTACCCATAGCAGGCGCACCAAAGGTTTCTCGGAAAAAGATAAAGCGATTGTTGCGCGGAATATAATTACTCAATTCCAAAGGATTGCGGCGGAAAAAGTCAATTAGTACGGGTAAAGTTAACCCATCTAAAGGCAATTTCCCATCGCTAGCGATTTGTCGCCCGACGCTGACATATGGATAATCCGTACCGCCGTCATAGCCGACCGTCATCGTGGTACCATCGGTTAGCTGTAGTTGAGCCGAACCTTGGATTTGGACTAAAAACGCTTCTAAGCGATCGCGCAACCAAACCAATTCTAACCCGCGTAACAGCCCATTTCCGCTTAACCCATCTCTTCCTTCTAGCTGTACCCGCGTCGGATGAGGTTTGCGCCAGTTGTCCATATCCGCTGGTTGCCGATATAGTGGATAGCGAAACTCTGGCGTCGGAACGCGACTCGCTTGATAAATTGGTTCGTAGTATCCAGTAAAAAATACGCTTCCTTGACCGTCTTTACCCACAGATTTGTAAAATACAAATTCCTGCTTGACAGATTCCCTTAGTTGTGCTGGGGAACCCGAAGCCAGCAGGAGTTCGCGGAAGCGGACGAGGGAACGCAAGACGCGATCGCGGGTAATTCCCCGTACCGAATAGTTGCGGTAAACTTGGGCAGCTCTGGGAGTTTGCAGAAAGGTGATACTGTGGTCGATGGAGGTGATGAGCGATCGCTTATCACCAGGTTCGCCGTCACGCCCCCAAAGTTGATCGTCGAGTCCCAGCGAGTCCGCCGCGACGTTGATCTGCTCTGGACTGACAAGTCGCAGCGGCGCAGACAGAACTGGTAAAGTAACGGTACCGATGGCAATGCCCAGACCGAGGGTTAAAGAAGCTAGGGTTTTAATCATTATTAGTATGAGCGGTCGATACTGCTTGTAAAAACTGGTTCTACCCGAATTGCCAGAATACTGGATGGACGCACGACCATATATTCTCCCTGGATATTCTTAATCGGGACGTTAATAAAGTCGTCAGACCCAGACTTAGGTACTAATTCGCCACTGTACCACTTTTGGAAATCTTGAATAGTCGGAAAGCGCACTTCTTCTCGATGACCGCCATTGATCAGTAGGTGTACGGCATATTCACTAGGTTTGGGCATAACTGGATTTTTATAATTGACTGCACGGAAAACATTATGCGGCGATAGGGGTCAAAACGCACGATGGATTTTTAATTGGGTAATCGGTCATGGGTAATCGGTAATTGCTAATTGGTAATCGGTCATGGGACATCGGGCATGAGGAAGGTTGGGAACTAGGGGAGAGTATATTACTTTTTCCTCCCCTTGTCTTCCCCATCTCTGTGATGGGGATTAGCGATTAGCAATTAGCGATTAGCGATTAGAACAAGTTATACCGCCCCAGTTGAGCTTCGATCGCTTTAGGCAGCATTTTATCGAGTTCTGCGGCGGTTTTAAACGATAGCCGTTGATAATTGGGCAAATCAAACGGAAATTGCCCAGTTAAGTCGGGGCGTTCCATGTGCGCCAGCAATATTTGCTCGCTGCGCTTGCATTGTAGGGCGTATCCCAGTTCGATGCAGACTTGGGGAGCCGGAATTAGCTGGGTAGTCTCCTTGGCTGCAAAACTGGTGATGGGCGTAGTGTCGGCTATCATTAACAGACTTTTGCGGATTTTCCGCATTTGCGTGCTGTTGAGTCGAATCGGGGCATCTGCGGGACGCTGGGATTCTTCTAATACCAGAGGGACGCGCGATCGCTTATTCAACTTCTCCAACGTATGCCGCAGTCCCTCGCGTAACGCCTCCAGAGCAGCACTGTACTCTGTTTGGTAGCAAAAGAAAATTATTGGCTCCAAATTCGCCATCACCGTTTGCTTGGTGAAATAAATCTCGTGACTGCTCAAGTCTATGTTCGAGATCGCATAGCCGCCGCTACCTTCGATGTAAAATTCTACCGTTTCCCCCTCTAGGTAGCTTTGAAACCAAGCTGAGGCTTTTACTTCCTGACTGTCTTCTAAAAAGTCCGCTCGCAAACCGGATTTCAGCAAACTATTTTTGCTCAGGCGCAAGTCGTGGGGACGTTTTTCTAATTCTTTCAGTGGTTCGTATTGCTGGAGATACCAGGCTCGCAGGGCAATGATTGCCATGATCTGTTATTTACACGCTCTCAAACACAACAACACCCAAGCTTCTACTCGTTGAGTGATTTCCTCTCATTGTTATATCCTAGTTGGAGCCGCTCCGATTTAGCAATTCTCGTTTCTCGGTTGCTTTACTCCCTTAGCCAACATCTGAGGAAATATCAATTTTCGCGTTGGGTGTTGTTGT
>DNGJ01000045.1 GCA_003486305.1 Cyanobacteria bacterium UBA11371 | reverse complement strand
TTGGAAACCTGCCAGCAAATTAAAGCCAATCAGCGTTGGTGTCACATTCCCATTATTATGGTCACAGCTTTAAGTTCTAAAGAAGATTTAGCCCGCTCTTTAGAATCAGGTGCAGATGATTTTTTGTCAAAACCCATTAACAGTATCGAAATGCGAGCGAGGGTGAGATCGATGTTAAGAATTAAGCTCCAGTACGATGCTTTAGCAGCTACTCAGCGACTGCGAACGCTTAATCTTTTTAATGCATTTTTGCAGTAATAACGCAATTCGCTAATTGCTAATTGCTAATTGCTAATTGAATAACGCTTGCTTCAAGATCGCGAAGCTATCATGAGCTTAATTAATAACTATTTTCCTTGCCATTAGCTATTAGCCATTAGCAATTTCTCCAGATTGAGCTAACGCTTCAGAACCTGCTACAATTTCGAGAATTTCTTCAGTAATTGCAGTTTGACGCAACTGCTGAAATTGAGCATTAAATTCGGATAATCTTTCTTCAATATTTTGCTCTGCTACTTGCATCGCAGCGAAGCGACTCGCGTTTTCACTCGCTAAAGATTCGGCAAAGGCACGATAGAGAGAAATCAAGAAATATTGCCCGATTAATTCAGAAAATAGCCGACTTCGCTCCATCGTGAACATAGGTAACGTGCGCGAGTTCCAAGGTTGTTGTTGCAAGTTAGATAACCACGTTCGATCTAGAGGTAATAAATGCAGCGTATGGGGCGTGTAGGATGTGTTAGAACTGGGTTGATTGTAAAACAAGATAATGCGATTGATTTGTTGCGTTTGACGCCAAGCTTCGATTTGTAGTAACAATTCTTGCACCATTGGCGTGATGCCAGCTAGCGAACTCGGCATATTAAACGACGATGCGATCGCAACTTTAGCATTCTCCAAAGGTGGAATAACCCTTGCCCCCACGGTTACTATTGTGCGGTTTTCTGGTGCGATGGGTAATTGCTCGATTTGATTAATCGCATAGTGGGTAATTTGTTCGTTAAATTGACCGCACATTCCTTGATCGGAACCCAATATAATCGCAGCCAAACGGTTATTTATCGCCGGTTCTATTTCTACGAAATTATGCCCTTCTGAACCAGCATAACCCAGTACAATTTGTAACCCCATTTCAATCGTGCGGTTGTATTCGGCGAGAGATTCTACCGCCCTTTCGTACTGCCGAATGCTAGCAGCAGCGAGGACTTTCATTGTTTTTACCACCGATTGCAGTTCTTTGGCGGTGGTAATTTGGCGTTGGAGGGAATCAATTGCTGGCATGATTTTAAAAGATTTATATACACAATTCAACGACGAACCTATTACCTTTGTTTCTGCACAGTGTAGGCGCTACTTTAACGAAATATCTCGTGGTTCCAATGATATCATGTCCTTAAGATTACCCATAAAAAGACGCCGGGACACGGCAAGATCAAAGTTATCTGTTTATCCGAGATATCTCTGATGCCGTGTCCCTACGCAACAACTCTGTGATGTTTTTTTATTACGGGCAATTGGGCGGACATCATATGAATGGTTGGTAAAACCCGCCCCTACTTTCCTGGCGCGACGATTTTTCTTTCATAGAAACCCGGTTTCTTTGCGTCAGTCATCGATTACAAATTAGTGAATCCTTGAACCGAACCGCAATGCTTGCAGTACGGCAAATGTTTGTAAGTAAGATTGTGGCAGTTTTGGCATTCAATATATTGATAATAACCGCAGTGGGGACAGTAGGTATCCTGTTGGCGAATCTTCTTAGCACACTTGATACAGCGAGATTTTTGCACCCTGTTAGCTGCCTGAATTTTAGGATTCAAGACAACTTTTTGACAAAACTTGATAATGCCAAAACCAACCAGCGGGATGAGCAAAATGTAAAAATAGCTGATGAGGAAAAGCAATCCTCCCAACAAGGCGCTAATGATATCAAATAACCATTGAAATATGGCGCCAATTTGCAAAAATTGGAAAACTTTAAGGATGAGCGGTATAAAAAAGATAACCAGCAAATGCCAGCTAATTAGCGCAATCAGTCCATATCCCCTTCTTTGGGCAAATTTGTGAACTGATAAAGCACCGAGAATCAGCGGCAGCAGAAAGAGGGATTGAAAACCAAGTTGAATACTTGGATACCAAAATGATGCCTGTTGATAGCCTTTTTGCACTTGATTAAATTTTTCATTATTGTTCAGAAAGGCGATAAAATTGGCGGTTTCTGGTTTGGCTAGCAGTTCCTGTTTCAGATTGGAAATTTCGGTTTTCAGAGTAGCAATTGTGGCGGTATTTCGATCTAACTCCTGTTTGGCTTTTTCTGCACCGACTTGATTGATAGATTGTTCGCGCGGCTGACCTGCAATTTTTTCCAATAGCGTCGAATCGTATTGGGCGCGAATATTGCGATTTGCTTGTTCTAGATTGCTGATTTCTGCTTGTTTCCGATCTATAGTTTTTATGGTTTGCTGATTTTGAGAATTTTTAATCTTGTCTTTATAACCTGCATACTGCAAGCAGGTAGCAGAAAGATTACCCAGATGCCTTTCTGCGTTTTGTTGATAGGTTTGCTGAAAACTGGGTTGATTGTTCGTGTCATAGGGAAGTGAAAGCTTGACAATTTCATAGTTTTTATCTTTAGTGGTTTGTTTGCGGTAATTTTCCCACTCGGAATAACATGGATAAGCTTGGTATGGACTGATATGCCACCTGCTAATGTCATCTAGTCCGGCAAAAACATTGATTAATATAAAAATATCAATCAAAATAATGACAATCAAACTCACTTGATTGACTGGTTCGTTTTTGATTGTCCTGGTATTCCTAAAGAACTGATTCAAAAGGCGACGAATTTTTGCAAGCATGTTTTTAACATAGGTAGTACTGGATTTAATTTATACGATTTACTCATTTTCAAACCCCGAATGGGTCAGTTTAATGTTTGGCACAGGAGATGCGATCGGGAGCATGTCAATGAGAGTAGCCTACACCCACGCATGGTGTCGCTACACAAACAAAGCCTGCCTTCGCAGGCTTTAAAAGTTTTAGCCCGCCTTCGCGGGCTTCGTTTGTATAGCCGCACCCTTCAGGGTGTTGGTGTAGATTTGCTGACATGCTCCCATGCGATCGCATGAAATTTCTCCGCCTATACTGGTTACTGAAACTTGGGGTTACTCTCTTCGCGGCTGGAGAATACCTAATTAACGAACCGCAGAGGCACAGAGAACGCAGAGGTAAGAGAAAAGAAGAGATTGATGGTTTTATAGCGGGAAGGGAGTAATATTTACAATCGCATTCTTGGCTACATTCACAATTGCTGTGAAATCTGCCTCGCTGAGTTTTTCCCCAGATTGAATTGATTTGCATACCTGGGGCAATTGTTCTGTCACTGCTTGGGCAACGGCTTTTTCCGCAGCGGGTATATTTTCAATTGCCAAATCATCAAATACTCCCGATGTTACTGCCAGCAATACGGCAATTTGTTCTGCTACTGGCATCGGTTCGTATTGATTTTGTTTCAAAACTTCCCGCACTCGCCTTCCTCTTTCTAGGGTTTTGCGAGTTGCTTCATCTAACCTGGTTCCAAAACGAGAAAAGACTTCCAATTCTTCAAATTGCGAATAAGATAAACGCAAATCTCCGGCGACGGCACGATAGGCGGGAAGTTGGGTTTTTCCCCCTACCCGCGATACCGACTTACCCACATCAACCGCAGGGATGACGCCTTTTTGAAATAGGGTGGGAGACAGATAAATTTGCCCGTCTGTAATCGAGATTAAATTAGTCGGAATGTAGGCGGAAATATGCTGTGCTTCCGTATCGATCATCGGCAGCGCTGTTAGCGAACCTCCACCTTTTTCGGCATTCAAATGAGTTGAACGTTCTAATAAGCGAGAATGGATATAAAAAATATCGCCTGGGAATGCTTCTCGACCGGGCGGACGGCGCAATAATAAGGATAATTCGCGATAGGCGCGGGCGTGGGCGGTGAGGTCGTCATAAACTATTAATACATCCCTTCCTTGTTCCATGAAATATTCTGCCATTGCCGTTGCTGCGTAGGGGGCAATAAATTGCAATCCCGGTGGTTCTTCTCCTGCTGCGACGACTATTAAAGAATAGTCCATTGCACCGAATTTTTGTAAATCGGCAATTAGTTTAGCAACAGATGAACTGCGCTGTCCGATGGCGCAGTAGACGCAGAGAACGTCTTTATCTTTTTGATTGATGATGGTGTCGAGTGCGATCGCGCTTTTTCCAGACGCGCGATCGCCTAAGATTAATTCTCGCTGTCCCCGCCCAATTGGAATTAACGCATCAACCACTTTTATTCCTGTTTGCAATGGCACAGTTACCGGGGCGCGATCCATAATTCCAGGCGCTTCTCTTTCCGCTGGACGGCGTTGCGACACCCGCACCGAACCTCGATTATCTAAAGGACGCCCTAAAGGATCTACGACTCTTCCCAGCAGCGTTTTTCCCACGGGTACATCTAATACTCTTCCAGTGCGCCGCACTTCGCAACCTGCTTTAAGATGTTCGCTTTTATCTAACAAAATAATCCCTACTTCATCGGGGTCGAGGTTGAATACCATTCCCATTCCATTCCCCCGAAATTGCACCACTTCTTCCGATTTTACTCCCGGTAATCCGGCGACGCGGGCAATCCCTTGACCGATAAATTTAACAATGCCAATTTCTTGGGATTTTAATTCTGCTTTTTGGCTGGTTAGTACGCGATCGAAGGTGGTGAATGTGTTATCTAAAACTGTTTGTAGAACTTGGTTATCTTGGATCATATTAACGCCTTTGTTTTATGGTGCGATCGCAACTGGGTAGGCGCGAATCGCACCATCCATAGTTGCGATGGTTAAATTGTGTTGCACTGCTTGGCAGATTAGCATACGGTCAAATGGATCGCGGTGCAGCAGTGGCAGTTTCGCCAGTTGTGCAACACTTGCTTCATCTAACGAAAGGCTAGAAATCAAATGCTGTTCTCGCTGTTTTGGCAGATA
>DNGJ01000537.1 GCA_003486305.1 Cyanobacteria bacterium UBA11371 | reverse complement strand
TAGTAGGGGCGAAGCAAAAGCGCTGTTATCTTGTCGGTAAACCTGAAATATTTCTACGCTTTTGCTAATGCCTCCGGCACGCTGCGCGAACGCCCTTACACGCCATTAGCTCCAGTATCTTGTCGGTAAACCTGAAATATTTCTACGCTTTTGCTAATGCCTCCGGCACGCTGCGCGAACGCCCTTACACGCCATTAGCTCCAGGTTTAAGATAACTAGCAACTTGAGTTAATCGGTCATTGGTTAACGCTAACAAATGAGTATTGACAGAGGACAAAACAGAGACTTGCTACCGATTGCAGTACGCGATCGCTCGTTCATCTGGGGAAAACGCACCTACTTAATGGGCATTTTGAACGTTACCCCCGATAGCTTTAGCGATGGGGGATTGTTCCATCATCCAGAATCTGCAATAGCACAAGCTCGCTATTTAGTCAAGGCAGGGGCTGATATTCTCGATATCGGGGGTGAATCGACTCGTCCTGGTGCGGCGGAAATTTCCCCTGAAGAAGAACTGAATCGGGTAGTTCCAGTTATTGAAGCAATTCGTCGGGAATTGTCCGTACCCATTTCTGTGGATACCACAAAAGCGGCGATCGCTAGCGCCTCTGTCGCCGCCGGTGCGGATATCATCAACGATATTTCGGGGGCGACATTTGATTCCCAAATGTTACCAACTGTCGCAGAATTGGGCGTTCCAATTGTGTTAATGCACATGCGGGGAACTCCCAAAACTATGCAAACAATGACGGATTATCAGGATTTAATTGGGGAAATTTATCAGTTTCTGCAAGC
This sequence comes from Cyanobacteria bacterium UBA11371, assembly GCA_003486305.1. GTDB lineage: Bacteria > Cyanobacteriota > Cyanobacteriia > Cyanobacteriales > Aerosakkonemataceae > Microseira. The sequence continues at coordinate 19,094 of DNGJ01000537.1, read as the reverse complement.
GAGGGTAGAAGCAGCGATCGCATCGGGTATCGACAAGTCTTGCATTATCCTTGACCCAGGTATCGGTTTTGCTAAAACTTACGACCAAAACTTAGAAATTCTGCGCCGCTTGTCAGAATTTCGCAGTTTAGATTGTCCGATTTTAATCGGAGTATCCCGCAAAAGTTTTATCGGTCGGATTTTAAATCAAACCGATCCGCAAGGGCGAGTTTGGGGGACGGCGGGTGCTTGTGCGGGTGCGATCGCATCTGGCGCAGACATTTTACGAGTCCACGACTTACCAGAAATGCGCGATGTTTCTCTGGTCGCCGATGCTATTTTCCGAGGGTGCGACTAATTTAAGACTAACGCAAAGAAACCCGGTTTCTTGATTAGAAACCAGGTTTCTTTGAAACAGTTTCTTTTCTCGTCGTGCGTAATATCGTTTCCGGTGGCATAGGAATTATATCATGTCCGCAAGCGTTGGGCATCGCACGGAGGGCGGGTTTATCAACACAATTCGCCTGGTACCAAACGGGACTTGTAAAACCCACACCGTAAACACGATTAAATATGCAAGTCGGATGCTTAAGGACATGATATTACGACCTGTAGGGACAATTAGCAAGCTTGCAATTAGCAATTACCAAGAAAGCCGATCGTTGCCGATGCCACCGGATTTGATCTAAGTCCTGATTTAGATGCTTTGCGTAATTCCTGTAGCTTTTGGTGCTTCGCCGCCCATATCTCTGATTTGTTCGCTAAGTTCATCTGCAACCATCAATTCGGATACAGCTTCTGACATGTCTTTCGGATTCATAAAGACTATCTTAGAATTCGGGCTGTCACCGAGTTTATAGTTAGCATCGACAAATTTTTGCGCCAAGAAAAACTTCAAAGCGTCTTGACCTTTGGGGTTATCTTTCAAAACCTCAGAAATTTGCCTCATGTAATCTGCGACGCCTTGGGCTTGCAATTTGGTTGCGTTTCTTTCAATTTGAGCCGCTTTTTCTTTTTCGATGGAAGCGACAATGTTGGGCGCTAATTTAATTTCCTGAATTTCTACTCGTGTAATTTCAACCCCCCACCCTTTGGTTGGTTCTTTAATTTCTTCCGTCAATCCTTGACTAATTTCTTTGCGGTTTGAGAAAGTTTGTTGTAGTTCCATCTGACCAATTTGAGAGCGCATCGCGGTGAGAACTAGATTTTTCAGCGCGTTTTCGATATCTTCAACCTCGTAGTACGCTTTATACAAATCCTTAACCTTCCAGTAGATAATCGCATCCACCTTGACTTGCACGCTATCGCTGGTGAAGGCTTCTTGAGGTTCGATATCGATCAGTTGTTCCCGCGTCGTTTCTTCCCAAACAATCGTGTCTAGGAAAGGCGTGATGAAGTTCAAACCGGGTTTCAGCGTACGTTTGTATTTACCCGTTCGCTCTACAATCGCTTCATACCCTTGATTGATCACCTTTGCCGATCCTACCGTTGAACCTAGAATCAGCAAGACAAAGGCGGCAATAATCGCTTCCATAACAAGTTTTCTCCAACTCGATTTTTGATTGAAATCCCAGGATTTCAAGTTACAGAATTCATAACCTAAAACGCGAGCGACCGCAAGGCTGTTAGATGCGGTGCTTTCTGCGGCTTCACCTCGATCCTAGTCTGCGATCGCGCAACTGGTGGTAGGTCACGATACCTGGAGCGATGTTTAAATCATTCCTTATTCTACCGACGCGCTGTAATTTGCAGCCATCGATACACGGTTGCGGGTAGTTGGGTGTTGAAACGCAAAGGCAATTCCTGGCTAGAAAGCGATTGGGCGTAGGCGGGCGTTAAAAACGGTTCGTAGGTTTTAGCCTCTGGCGTTAGTTGTTTGATAAACGATAAACTAACTCCTTGTAGCAATTGATGCAATGCTTCTACATCGGAGCCGATACGCTCTTGCACCAAAGTTCTTTGAAAGCCCAAATTAGTTGGATCTCCGACGCTGAGGTGAGTACCGCCAATGACGGTTAGCAGGTATTTTTCGCCACCTAGTTGCGTGAAGGGTTGCAATTGGTGGTTCACCGCTGGGGTAAACGCATCCTCAGTGCCGGATAAAATCAAGGTCGGGATTGCGACTTGTTTTAAACCTGTTTTGCCAAATAATTGACCGACGACGGGGTTAAGAGCGATCGCATTTTTTACCCTTGCATCCCCCAATTGCAATCTACGTTCTGGCAATTCGGAGGCGGCGCACTGTAACCATTCGGCGGGAGACTTGGAAAGCAAATCCGTTGATTTACACGACCGTCGCAACTCGTCTAATTGCAGTTCCCCACCCGCTAACGCCAAAGCAGTATAGCCGCCCAAGGAATGACCGATAACGCTAACGAGTTTGGTGTTAAACTTGCCTTGCCACCGTCCGGGTTGCTCGTTTAACAGCGTTAATTCGTCGAGTAAGAAGCTAATATCTTTGGGACGGTCGATAAACTCCAACGGCGACATTAAATCCCCTGGATTGCCGCTCACGGACGCTCTAGAGAGCCAGTTTACATTACTACCTGGATGTTCTAAAGCAGCTACCGTGAGTCCGTGGGAGGCTAGATGGCGGGCTAAATACCTTAAAAATCCTCGGTCGGCACCAAATCCATGAGATATAACGACTAGCGGACTCGGATCGGGTGGAGTCAGGTCGTAGCCATCCGAGTTGGAATTCGCGTCATTCCAGTATATGTCTACGGGAATCAAGCGATCGCGCTGTCGGTCCCAAAAGGTCAAGGTTTGTTCTTCCACGCGCCCAAAACCCTTTTGTGCCGGGTTAAACGGCGGTTCAAACCCCCTGGTATCGCTCGCGAGTTCCCGTTCCAGCATCGGACCGAGGACTTGGCTTTCCCAAAATGATGGGTTGAATTGCAACGCGAGTGCGATCGCTCTCGTCACGTCTATCGTGACGCTTTCCCCCGGAAATGCCCGCAACAGGGAAATTGCACTCAAACCGTTAGCTTGACGCGCCGCTATCGATATCGCCGCCTGTACTTGCTCGATGCTGCTATTGGGAAGCGCATCTCCTAAACTTTTGATAATTTGTTCAGCCGCCGGACTTCGCAGCCAGTCTTTAATTACTCTATCTGTAATGTTCGGGTCAACTTGCAGCCGCTGCAACAGGATATTCCGCACATCCTGATTCAACACCAGCGAGAACGCTCTCAGGTTCGCAGGTAATTCGCCGGTTTTGGCAAAGCGTTCCAAGTCCTCGATCTCGATCGACTGCTCAAACGGCCCCAATCGCAGGAGTAACCGTTCCGCCGCCGATACAGGCATTGCCCAACAAGAGCCTAGCATTAAAGCCAAGGTACAAAGAAATTTGTGCGCTAATTTCACAGTCTTTCGATTAGCAGATATTTAGAAGCATAGTATTACAAAGCGCGATCGCAATGGGCAACCGGGGATTTTCGTTCCTTCCTTACCCCCCTTTACAAGGGGGGTAGGGGGGAGATCTGGCGAATCGGTATTTCTATCCAAAATTCCGTTCCTTTACCCGGTTGGGAAATACAATCCAAAACGCCACCGTGTTTTTCTACCACTATTTGGTAGCTAATCGACAATCCCAACCCCGTACCTTTACCGACTGGTTTTGTAGTAAAGAAAGGATCGAATAGTTTAGCTTTAACTGCTTCAGTCATTCCCGGCCCGTTATCGGCAATTCGCACTACTAATCTTTCACCGTTTTTGACTTCTGTGTTAATCTTAATTGTTGGAACTTTATTGTTTTTCTCTCCTTTTCTTTCCGAGTTACACCTACTCTCTTCTAACGCATCAATCGCATTATTAATAATGTTCATGAATACTTGATTTAGTTGACCCGGGTAGCATTCTACAGGTGGTATTTTACTGTATTCTTTATCTATTTCAATCCCCACATGTTCTGATTTTAATTTTAGTCTGTTTTGCAAAATTAGCAGCGTATTTTCAATTCCTTCGTGGATATCTACTGCTTTCATTTCTGCTTCATCTAGTCGGGAAAAGTTCCGCAACGAGAGGACTATTTGCCGGATGCGTTCGGCTCCCATTTTCATCGAACCGAGTAGTTTGGGCAAGTCTTCTGCTAAGAAATCTATTTCGCATTCTTCGGCTTGCTGTTCAATTTCTGCGGGTGGATTGGGATAGTGTTCTTGGTAAAGTGCCAGCAGATTGAGCAAGTCTTGGGTATATTGTTCGGCGTGAACGATATTGCCGTAAATAAAATTCACGGGGTTGTTAATTTCGTGGGCGACCCCCGCAACTAACTGTCCCAAGGATGACATTTTTTCTGTTTGAATTAATTGGGTTTGAGTTTGTTGCAGTTGTTGTAAAGCTTGTTCGAGTTCCAAGGCTTTTTCTTGCGCTTCTTGGGCAGAGTTTTGCGCTTGCGTGTATAGTTCGGCTTGGTATAGCGCGATCGCTAGTTGATCCGCCACCGCCCGCAGCAGTTCCACTTCCTCGTCGCACCAAGCTCGTCCACTGTCGCACTGAGCGCAAACTAGCAACCCTATTGCCCCTGAAGGCGTTTGTATCGGTAAAGATACTATTGCCCTATATCCATATTTATGATATAATCTCCTACCCTCTAAATTTCGCGAGTGTTTCAAATCCGAGGCGCGGACAATTGCCTGGTTTATTAACTGTTCGACCAGGATATTGGCTTCGATCGGGTAGACACCGACTTGAGAAGCGAGGGTGGGAATCTTGGCTTCGGTGACGACTTGCCAAACGGGGGGTGCAGATTCGGGGCGATACCAAACAAAGTTGCACCGATCGAGTTGCAACAAGGTCTGGATTTCTTGTACGGTAGTTTCCAGGATAGTTTTCACGTCCAGGGAATTGCGGATATGGCTGGCGAGTTGGTTGATTAGAGCTTCCCTTTGCGCCAGGAGTCGATACTTTTGTTCTGATTGTTGCAATTCTTGCGCTTGTCGCCTGCGTTCGGTGGCGTCTACCCCCAAACCAATTAAACCGATGATATTGCCTTCTTTATCTTTAATTTTGGCTTTGGTTATTTCCAGATAATGCTGTTCGCCGTCTACAAACGGCAGAATTTCTTCCGAATGATGGGGTAGTTCCTGCGCCCAGCAAGCAGCGTCGGACGCCATGCAGTTGGCTGATGCTTCTAATCCTAATGTTTCCGAATAGTGGGAAACTTCCAGAAAGCGCGATTCGGGTATGCCGACGTTTTCGCAGAAGGTTTTATTCACAAACTGAATTTTCCCGTTGGGATCTGTCATCCAAATCCAAATCGGTGCATTATCTAAAATCGTCCTCAAAGTTTGCTGTTGTTTGGCGAGGGCGTCTTCGGTTTGTTTGCGCGAGGTAATATCGGTAATCATCCCCAAGGTTCCGGCATAGTTACCCGCTGTATCGTAGATGGGATTGGTAGAAACAATCGCCCACAAATCCGAACCGTCTTTGCGGGTGAATTTAAAATCGTTTTGTTCGGCAATTCCTTGGCGGCGATGTTCTAATTTGGTTTTAGCGATCGCCAGACCTTTTTCGTCCATAAATGCTACCAAAGGTTCGCCTAGCATTTCTTCGACGCGATATCCCAGCATCGCTGCCATCTGTGGATTGACAAAGGTTGTCATTCCACTTTCATCGAGCATCCAAATACCTTCGTTTGCCGTTTCTACGATGCGACGATATTGTGTTTCGCTAGCTTTTAATGCTGCTTCTGCTATTTTACGGTCGGTGATATCGTGCATCGCTACCACCGCACCGAGTTTTTTCCCTGAGGCGTCGATAATTGGTTGACCCGAAGCTAATAAAGTACGGGGTTTTTTACCCTTGGGAACGAGTACCATTTCCACATTGCGAATCGTTTCTCCCCCAAATGCTCTAAATAAAGGAATTTCTGCGGTTGGCATTGGGGTTTTCCCGTCGGGCATGTAGATGTGATGGTATTGCTCCCACATTTCGGGAGGAATCGGTTGTTCGGGCAATCCGCAAAAGTCGCGGGTGGCGCGGTTAAATAAAGTTAAAGTCCCGTTGGCGTCGCAAGCGACAATACCATCTTGCAGGTTATCGAGCAAGGCGTTAAGAAATTCCCGTTCTCGATCTAGCGCTTCTCGCGCTTGTTTGCGTTCGGTGATGTCGCGCGCAATTCCCATGACGCCGATAATATTACCGTTGCGATCGCGGTAAGCATTTTTAGTAGCTAAATAAGTCCGAGTCACCCCATCGAACGCGACCACTTCTTCTACAATCTGGGTTTCCCCCGTTTCCATAATGCGACGATCCGTTGCTATTAGCTCAAGCGCTATTTCCTCTGGCATTAATTCCCTATCGTCTTTACCGATAATTTCTTCTACGGATTTTCCCATTGCGATCGCACCCGCCGAGTTAATCATCTGGTAGCGTCCTTCAAGATCTTTCACGAAGATGCAATCCGGAGTGCCCTCGAGCGCCAAACTCAATAAACCGTTGCTAATTTCTAACTCTTCTTTCGCTTGTTCCCTCGCTGCTTCTGCAATCTTGCGTTCGGCAATTTCGCTTTCTAACTGTTCGACGGTTCTTCTTAATTCGCCTGTACGCGCTTCTACTCGCAATTCTAATAATTCTTTCGCTTGGATTAACGCTGCTTCCATCTGCTTAGCTGCGGTGATGTCTTTCATGAAGCAGTGATGTCCGATAAATCTATGTTCCGCGTCGTAGGCGCAGACCATCACCACTTGCTTGTAAAAGATCGACCCATCTTTGCGAATTCCCCTTGCTTCTGCTTCGACTTTACCGTCTTTGAGCATTTGTTCGTAGGCAGCTATTAACTTTTCTTGGTCTTCCGGATGAACCGTTAAAGGCCATTCCATGCCGATCATTTCTTCGGGTTCGTATCCCGCTGCATTTGCATAAGCTTTATTGGCGCTGATATATCGCCCTTGCGTATCTAAGCGCGAAATTCCCTCTACCGCATTCGCCAGCGCTGCACTCAAATCCCGCAGTTCTTGTTCGGCTTGCTTTTGTTCGGTAATATCCCGCGCCACTGCATAAATTAAACCTTCTTCCACGAAGGGTGCTGCGTTCCAGATCAGCCATTTATACGACCCGTCTTTGCACAAGTAACGATTCTCAAATCGAATCGCTTCTATCCCACTGTCGAGTTTCTTGACTTCGGCAATAGTTGCTTCCCGGTCTTCCGGGTGAACTAATTCTAGGAGCGGTTTGGCTAAGAGTTCGCTTTGTCTAAATCCCAGGATTTTTTCCCATGCCGGGTTGAGGTGCTTGAAATAGCCGTCTAGCCCAGCTATACAAAGCAAATCTAAGGATAGATTAAAAAAACGGTCTGCCACTGGTTTTGACCTGTGGGATTTTTTCCTGTTGCCCGTTTGGCTTGAAGTGTAGCTTAGCAATTTCGCCATCCCTCCCAGGCTAGATTTTTAACCTTTTTTCTATTTATTTAATTATCCTCAACATTTTCCCTGTTTGGGGCTACGCCACTGCTATCTTTTTTACAAAAGTTATAACTTTTGTAAAGCTACCCAGATCAAATCCCACTACAGCATAAATTCTCTAGTTACCAGAAATATGTACGACGAGTTCTCGAATATACCCGTGTTGCCGATGTTCCCAAATATAAATGCCTTGCCAGGTTCCGAGTAACAATCGACCGCGCGAGATGGGTATTTGTTCCGATGTTTTAGTCAGGGCGGTGCGGATGTGGGCGGGCATATCATCTGGTCCTTCGGCGTTGTGGATATAGCGCCGATCGTCTTCTGGCACTAGCTTGGAGAAGAAGTTTTCCAAGTCTTTCAGCACGTCCGGGTCAGCATTTTCTTGAATCACCAAGCTAGCCGAAGTATGGCGCAAAAATAAGGTACAAAGTCCCGTTTCGATCCCGGATTCGGCGACAACTGACTGAACCTTGCCGGTAATTTTAGACAAAGATTTGCCAGTTGTTTGAATTTTGAGTAATTGTTGGTAATGGGTCATGGGGCGATCGTGACTAATGCTGGAAATAATTTACAATCGCTTGCGCGATCGCAAGACTTCCTTCCTTATCCAATCGTTGGGTTCGACGCGGCGGTTGAACGGGTTGGTGGAGAAATTCCCAACTCGTGGCGAAGAACTCAGATGGTTGAATAATTTGATGATAAGCATAATTTTGCATCCCTTCCATCAGTAAGGGCGATTCAGCAAAACCCTCGCGAGTCAGGGATACAATTGGTACTTCTAGCCGCAACGCTTCGGAAAAAGTACTATAACCCGGTTTAGAAACAACTCGCCCGCACAGGGGCATAAAATCCACCGGACGCAGAGAGCGATCGCCAATCCTAATTAAATTAGGCAAGTCGGGAGCATCGCTATCAAAGCTGATAAATTGCCAATCGGGAAATAAACTTAAATTCTCGTAGGGAATCGCCTGCAACCCCAATCCGCCAAAGCTGAGCAAGATTATCTTTTCCGTTGGCGCAGTTATATTAAACCGCGATCGCAACTCCTCTGGAGTGTAATTAGGCGTCCCACCAGTTAAGCCCACATCTTCAATTACCGGAAACGCACTCATCGGTTCATTTAACGGGAGACGAAACAAGCGATCGCATAAACCAAAACAATCCTTTATCCACTCAGCTATTTCGATAAACTCTCCCCCCCAATCCCGATAAATAAAATCCCAGCCAAAATTACTACTCATCCAACAAGGAATCCCCGCAGCTTTAGCAATAACTGGCGCTAACGGCGGAATATCCCCCAGCATTAATCCCACCCGATTTTGCCGGATAAAACCCACCTCTCCCGCCACAATCGATTGCTGAATCGAACGAATGTGCCGCAACTTTTCCAAAGTCGCACTTTTATCCATCGTTAAACTATCCGACTGAATCACCCCCACATCAAACCCCCGCGGTCGATGAATAAAATCTCCCGGAATATACGACTCCAGCAACCAACGCGGCGCAGTCGTGACTAAAATTAGCAGAATTTCTGGATTTAACCGCTGAACTTCTGCCGCCACCGAAGCCGCGCGCACCGCATGACCAAATCCATGATTCGTAATCGCAATATATAAAACAGGTCGAGTTTTCAACACATCCTCACAGAAATCTATATTTATTTTACGAACCGCGTTAGCGCAGCGATTCTAGGGTAGCGAATCGTTGCGCTAACGCGGTTCATTTACTATAAGTTTAGCTTATAAAAATTATCTCAAATTTTTAAAGATTAAAATTAAGTCAAGAAACCCTGATAAATTATTGATAATTTTTCCTAATAATTTTACGAGTTTAAAGGGGTTGACGAGTTTGAAGTTTTGTGTTGAAATATTAGTATGCTTAACATTCGGATAATGGGAATCTGTGCGCTTATATATACTGGTAAAGATAACCATAATATCAATATAACTCAAACATAGAAACTTACGTACAAGACTTTGCAACAGTATCGTTTACAAAGTCAGGGAAAATTGATATTTAACCCCTAGAAAAGCAGCGGCGCGGCGACGGTGGCTAAAGGGTGGAATTGACAGAATGGACAACATCGACTAAGCGGTCGATTTCGGTAGGGAGAGTGAAGTAGTGGACGCAGGCGCGGACGCACTCGGGGAAGCGAATAGTGCGGATAAAGCAGTTTTGCTGTTCGAGAAGTTTGACGAATTGGGGGTGGGGGATACCATTAACTTGGAAAGAAACAAGACCGGCGGCGGGAGGGGAGGAATTGAGACAGTTGATATAAGGCAACTCGGATAAGCGTTGCCAGAGATAGAGACTCTTTTGCTGGATTTGTTGAAGGCGTTGTTGGGGAGAAGCCCATCGATCGTGGAGAGCGATCGCTTCGCTCAATCCTGCCATTAGTGGATAAGCCGAGGTAGCGACTTCATACCGTCGCGCGTCGGATTGCCAGCGAATCGGATTGCCAGCGCTATCGGTAACAATGCCGCGCCAGCCGATAAAGGTAGGGTGTAAAGATTCTAAAGCAGCGGGTGAGATGTAAAGACCGCCGAGTCCTTCCGGGCCGCACCACCATTTATGACCAGTAAAGGCATAAAAATCGATGGGGATTTCGCCCAGATTTAACGGCAGCACGCCGACAGATTGAGCAGCATCGACTAAAATCCTTGCCGAAGAAACATTTTTGCAGGCTGTGGCGATTTGGGCGAGGGGTAAGACTTGTCCTGTATTCCAGAGGATGTGACTGAGTACAACTAAGCGGGTAGAAGGTCGCAAATGTTGGACGATGGCTGCAACTGGATCGCCTCGATCGAGAGTTTCGACAAGGGAGTAAATCGAGATTTCAAGGTTAAAGCGGCGCTGGATTTCTTTGACTGCGGCGACAATGCCGGGATGTTCGCAGTCGGAGATTAAAATATGGTCGCCCGCCATCCAATCTATGCCCCAGAGGGCGATATTGCACCCGACGGTGACATCTTCGGTGAGGGCGATGGAATTAAAAGAGACGCCGAGTTGGGATGCGATCGCTTCTCTGGTGCGATTGGCTTCGATATCGATCCAATCGTTAACCGCACTGGAAAATGGCCCTGCTTGTTGGATGAATTGGTAAGCTTGGCAAATTGCTTCGAGTGCCAAACCCGGAAGCGGGCCTTGACCGCCATAATTGAAATAGGCTTTATTCGCCAATGCTGGAAATAAAGCGCGGTGTTGTTCGGTTTTTGCGTCGGTCATGGTTTTGGGTGCGAAGGGTCGCAAGATTGAGTATTTTAGGATTAAACCGCCAAAACGCCATAGACGCCAAGCAAGAGGAAGAAGAGGAGATTTCGCAGTCTATGGAATTTATTGGTAAGTTAAGGTTATGTTGCTGACTGCGGAACTGCTACTGAGTTACCTGCGCTGTGAGAGGCGAGCTTTTTTGGATGTCTATGGAGATCCTACCCAGCTCGATCCTCAAGGCGATTTTCATTTGAAATTACAACAGGATCGGTTCGCCCACGAACGAACGGTTTTGGCAGGAAAAATTTATCACCAACCAGAGTATCGTAGGGGAGATTGGCACGCGGGTGCTAGAGCAACCTTGGAATTGATGCACCAAGGGGTCGAGGTGATTTATAAAGGGGTACTGGCGGCGCAATTGTCGTCAAATCTGTTTTGGGACGAGGAAGACTCTTGTTCCGTATCGAGTAATGATGACGATACCGCAATGCCACAGACTTTATTAAGCTGTGCGGATTTATTGGTTAAACAGCCGGGAGAATCTATTTTTGGCGATTGGTGTTACGTTCCCTACCAAATTGAACTCGGCAGGCGTCCGAAGCAGGATTATCAAATTATTGCCGCGTTTCATAGTTTTGTGCTGGGGGCGGTACAGCGATGTTTGCCCCAAACGGCGTGGTTGATTTTGCGCGATCGCCCGCCCTATCACGTCAATTTACCAAAAGTTATGCCCAAGATGCACGGCGTTTTGGCAGAATGCATTGCTTTGCTGCAACAGCAGGAAGAGCCGGAGGTGTTTATTTCCCGTCAGCGGTGCAATCTTTGTCGCTGGTACACTCACTGTTACGCACTAGCCCAGCTGGAGCAACATTTGTCTTTGATACCGGGTGTGAGTCCGAGTCGATACAGTTACTTGCAAAGTCTCAACCTCACGACGCTAGAATCCCTCGCCGGTGCGAATGTAGATTCGTTAGAACCGACCATCGAAAGAGATATTGCGATTCAATTAATCAGACAAGCTCAATCCGTCTTGCAAAATCAAGTAATTTTAAGCGATACTCCACCTTTCGCGGCGGATGCTTTACCAACTGCGCCGATCGAACTTTATTTTGATATTGAGGCCGAACCGGATATTAATTTAGATTATTTGTTAGGGGTTTTAGTTGTAGATAGACAAGCTAAAACGGAAAAATTTTATCCTTTTTTGGCAGAACGACCCGAAGATGAAAGTTTGATTTGGGAGCAATTTTTAGAGTTAGTTTCATCCTATCCCGACGCGCCGATTTTTCATTTTTGCGACTACGAAGTCGAGACGGTAAAACGGTTAGCCAAGTGCTATAAAACACCCTACGAGCGAGTTAAACCTATCCTGGCGCGGTTTGTCGATATCCACGAACGAGTTAAACAAGCCGTAACTTTACCAGTGCAAAGTTATGCACTCAAACATATTGCCAGGTGGTTGGGTTTTGAATGGCAAAATCCTAAAGCAAATGGACAGTTGTGTATCTATTGGTATGACCAGTGGCTGAAAGTAAGCGATCGCTCCTACCTAGACGCAATTTTACGCTACAACGAAGACGACTGTCGCGCTACTTTGGTCGTCAAAGATTGGCTTGTTAATTTAATTGAAGATTACCTCCAAAATCCAGCTTGAATTGCTAATATTTTAGGATGATTGGTGACCAACAATGATTGCAGCTCCAAGTCAATATTATATATCTCCAGAAGAATACTTAGCCAGAGAAGAAAATAGCCCGCTCAAGCACGAATACATTCGGGGAGAAGTCTGGGCAATGGCAGGGGCAAATGATGCTCATGTGACTATTAGCCTAAACATGGCGTCGGCATTGAAAAACCATCTGCGAGGGAGTGGATGCCGTGTATTCATTGCAGATATGAAGGCTAGGATAGAGAAAGCAAATATATTTTACTATCCAGATGTAATGGTAACTTGCGACGAATGCGATCGCGCGACTCCAACTTTCAAAAAATATCCTTGTTTAATTGTAGAAGTACTTTCTAAATCGACAGAAGCATTTGATAGAGGCGATAAATTTGCCGATTATCAGCAAATAGAAACCTTGCAAGAATACGTACTAATTAACCAGAAACGTCAGCGAGTCGAATGTTTCCGCCGCAATAGTGAAGGACTTTGGGTTTTATATACTTATACTCCTGGTAGCGAAGTGCATTTAGCCAGCGTTAACTTTCACATCAGCATTGATGCTTTATATGAAGATGTTACTTTCACAGAAAATGAAGTTGAAGAGAAGAATTAAAAGCAGGTAAATTTTTAGGGGATAAGCCTCCCGACCGAAAGCGCGATCGCTATCTCAGTATACTTGCTCATAGAGCGATCGCTTGCAATATGCTATTGATTCTGTTGGGCTGATTGAATTAGTCCTTTTATAGTGTCAGCCGCCTCAGTATTTCCCGGCGCCTCAACAAGAGATTTTTCACACGCTAAAATCGTTTTCCGTAGACTGATTTGCTCCACTAAACATGCCAAAATACATCATCTGTCCGGTTTTTAAGGTTGGCTTAACTTCCAAAAATGTCACAATGACCCGACTTTCAGATATGGCTTTTGGTATCTCAGCCAATTTGATTGTGCCGTTCTTATAAACTCCTTCGATTGCCTGCAACATTGCCATTTACCTCCTCAGACGATCTTAGCTCAGCGAGGTTGCTAAACGAAGTGTTATATCTATTTTAGCGATCGCGCGCCTAAACAAGATATTTTTCCATATCTACGCAAGGAATTTTTATTCAAGGTGGGCAATGCCCACCCAAAATTCATCCTTTTACACAAACAACCTGCTTCAAAGTTGCTTCAACTTCGACTAAATCAGATTGATTCTTCATCACCTCGTCTATCGGCTTGTAAGCGCCGGGAATTTCATCTATAATCCCCGGATCTTTGCGGCATTCTACACCTTTAGTTTGCTCGATCAAATCGTCAAGTGTATAGACATTTTTAGCCCGTGCGCGAGACATCAACCTGCCCGATCCATGAGCGCAGTTGTGTACGAGTATAGGGGTGTAGTAATTAGTAAAGACAATATAGTTATTATTGTCTTCAACTGTAAAGTTGTAAACGGGTAATTCCAAATCAAAGTCTACCTTAAACACTCGATTCATCACCAAACTAAGGTCTATACATTGCTCCTTTAAATTGGAAACAGCTACCATCTTGCCATATTTTGCCGTATTGAGATTGTCGCATCTCAATAAACCTCCAGCCATTGATTTAGCTAATACCAGCTTATCTGAGAAAACCCTATCAGATGGATCAGCGATCGCAAGTCTTTTGCAAATACATCGTAACTTACTCAAAACTGTATTGTCGCGAAATTCTATAGCATAGTTAACACGATTCCGATAAACTTTGTAAGCAACTCCAAGAGACAGTAAAGCAGAAATGAGAGGAGAAAACATTTGATTTTTGCCGATACTGATAGATACAGTACCTTTGTTGTAAGTTCCATCCCCATCCAAGTAGCCAGCAAGAAAATAAAGCGCTAAAAGTGGATTACCCATTAAAATATTGGGTAAACCTGGCAAAATTTGCTGGATATTTTCTACAAAAAGTGGGTCGTTTACGGTCAATTCAACCAATCCCAAGCCAGTTATCAAGCGTCCTTGCAAATTAGAATTCCTCGGTTCTTGAAATCTGACAGAAACCTTTGCTGTGTAAGATTTCAACAGTTCTTCCACATACTGCACGAAAGGTTGCTTCCATCCGTTGATTGACTGGTAAATACGAATGTATGTATTAGAGTATTTACCACCGCGAGGTCTGTTATCAAGTTCGGGGGCAATTTTTCGCTCTTTTACGTGAATTGTCCCATCTGATAAAATAATGCCAAGCAAGTAGTAGAGATTAATGTCTTGTTCCTCTACAGTCAAGCTCGATGGAATATTAACATGAGTTGGTACAATTGCACCTCCAGAAGATAAAGCGATATCTTCAATTGGACGATAAGAAAGAATACCTTGATCGTAGGTAGCAAAGGGATGTTCAGGAGTGCAAACAATTGTATTCTCTAATCTCCGTCGAGTTTGAGACAAAGAATACTTGTTAGCGAGTGCTAGTCGTTCGCTTTTATCTAAAATGCTCTTTGCCTCAAATTTCTTGAGTTCTTGGTTGTAAGAAATTAACTTGATGGATTCCGATGAATTAAATACATCTTCTATCTCCATCAAACCAAACTCAGTTAATACTTTAGTTCCAGCCGCAAAACAAGAACAGTAACTTTCTTCGCAACCTTTCCCTTTGACGATGTAAGATTTTGTCCCCATCGAACCGGGAATAATGCCATAATCTTGCTCTTGCGCCCTGACTGCACCTTTGCGGGTGACGTACACTTCTCCGCCAAAGTGTACTTCTTTTTCCGCATAATTGTGATGGCAATTCACCGAAATTAAAGGCTTAGTTTTCTTACCACCTGCGAGATGTTTTTCAACGATTCGCACAAAGCGTTCCATCATCACATCGCGATTAGAACGCGCGTAATTTTGCGCCCATTGTAAATCGTGCCAATAGGCTCTAAATTCAGGCGTTCCGGCAATAAAGTAAGCTAAATCTGGATCTGGCAAGCGATTGGATGCCATTTTCGCTAATTCCTTAGCCGTACTGATATGGCACTGGGCGAGCATATTTCCAATGTTACGCGAACCAGAGTGTAGCATGAGCCAAACAGCGTCCTCTGTATCGAGACAAACTTCTATAAAATGATTCCCGCCGCCGAGAGAACCCATCTGTCTCATCGCTTTACCTTGCAAGTCTTGCACTCCTGGATGCAGTTCCTTGAAATCACGCCAATTTTGCCAGTTCGTAACAGTTTTTTCTACCTCCTTATTTTCGTTAAAGCCAGTGGGAATTGCTGCTTCAATATCTTTGCGAATTTTCTTCAGTTTTCCTTCCAATTGAGCGGCATTAAATGGAGTTTTAATCGCCATCATACCGCAATTGTGAACGAACACACCAGCTTGCAATGCGAAGTTATTGTATCCCGGCACTGTGAGACAGTATACGTCTTGTTTTGATTCCAGAGGAATAACGTTTACTGCTTTGTGGTTGTAATGTGCAAGATGGTTAACTTCGCGGATTTTATTTGGCTGTGTTTGGGAGCGATCGCATATCAACTCCGCTTTTTCCCACTCACCTGAATCTGGTTGCTGAATTAACGTACAACCATCTTTATCCATTTTAGAATAAAACGGCATCAAAGATGTCCCTGGGTGCAAGTTTTGTGCTTCTTCATAACTGCGATCGCGCAGCATAAATTGATGATCTGGCGTACAGATGATTTCCTCATCGTTATCCAGAATCACTTTTACTAACGCCGCATTTTTTCGGGTCAACTTCGCAGTTGCTTTAGCAGCTACGATTCTTTTGGTTGGAGTACATGCATAAACAATAAACTCCTCAGAACGTGCAGCCAATTCTTGAATCCGATAAGATTTACCATCAACTAAGGGAACTAAAGTTTCTCCAACAAAGCAACCAATATCAACCCCCACAGCAGCAGGAATAATTGCATCTTTCGTGGCAATTACAGAACCCACTAATGCACCTTTTCCTAAATGAACGTCTGGCATCAAAGCCACGTGTTTGAACACAAATGGCAAGGATGCTACGTTCTTTGCCATTTTGGTTTCTTCTGAACCAAGGGCATGGTTTGCCCAAGACAATACCGGGGCTGGTGTTGAAATTTCTAGCTTTTCGTAGGGCATAACCTTTTGTTTTCTATCGCAGCAGTTGCGCTTTAATCTATTTTATAATACAAATATTACAAAGGCAATTCCCGATGGTAAAGCTTTGAATGCATCGATCGGGAAAATTGATTAAACTTTGTTAAGGGGGAAGGCTCCTTACTACTAACGGTGAATTGTGATGGCAGTTGGGAAAGATACAATTTGGGAACGGTTCTTAGCGCCAGTGGTGCGGCTATTGATCGATGAGAAGGCGTTGCAGCAGTTCTATGAGAGTATTGATTGGGAGAAAGAAAGCTCGCGCATCGGCAATCCGAATCTCGCCTACCCCTCGTACTACAGCCAAAACTTCCACGGTATCGAACGCGGCTATCTTAATCCAGGCGCTGCGGTATCATACGATCCGGTTACCCAGTACGTGTTACCGCCCAACGAAACCTGGGTGCGCCAAGGCTTAATCGACGCCATCGGGGGACAACCGCGACGCATATTAGACTTGGGATGCGGTACGGGTTCGACTACGCTGATGCTAAAGCAAGCCTTTCCCCAAGCAGAGGTGATTGGTTTGGACTTGTCGCCCTACATGCTGGTAACGGCTGAATATAAAGCCAAAAAAGCCCAATTAGATATTCAGTGGCGTCACGGTAATGCTGAGGAAACGGGGTTACCCAATGCTGCGTTTGACGTGGTGACGGCTTCGTTGTTATTCCACGAAACGCCACCTGCTGTCACTAAGGCAATTCTGCGCGAGTGTTTCCGACTACTCGTCGCGGGTGGACAAGTGTTGATTTTGGATGGAAATCAAAAAACGCTGCGCTTAGTGGATTGGCTAAATGATATTTTTGAAGAACCTTATATTAAGGATTATGCGGCGGGTAGCGTCGATGCCTGGATGGGGGCGGCGGGATTTGAGGCTGTTTGCACCCACGATGTGTGGGGACTGCATCAACTCACCCAAGGAATCAAACCCATTCCCGGACAAACAGCATCAGCTGCGTCTTCCAGTTACGTTCCTTTTGAGTCTGAGGGTTTTGCAGCCCCAGCTTTTTAGCAGATAAGCATGGCGTTAAAGGCGGTTTTATTCGATTTCAACGGTGTCATTATCAAGGATGAGCCGATCCACGAGAAGTTGATCGAACAGCTTCTGATTGAGGAGAATCTGCGACCTAAACGGGGAGAGTTTCGGCAATATTGTTTGGGTAGGAGCGATCGCGCCTGTCTCAACGATATCCTACTCCGTCGCGGTCGGTTCGTCTCGGAAGCCGTCCTCAACGCCTTAATCGCCCGCAAAACTCAAGCTTACCAAACTCAGTTACAGACAATGGCGCAATTACCCATCTCTGCGGGCTTAGAAGATTTTATTTTAAAGCTACAAGCTGCCGATCTTAAACTCGCCGTCGTCACCGGCGCTCTGCGTGGGGAATTAGAAATGGTATTAAATCGCACTAATCTGGATAAGTATTTTTCTGTAAGCGTGACGGGAGATGACCTGATGGTTAGCAAGCCAGCGCCCGATGGTTATCTTCTAGCAGTCGAGCGGCTGAATCAAATGCATCCCGATCTCAACTTGCAACCGTCCGAGTGTTTGGTAATAGAAGACACCCAAGTAGGGATTACAGCAGCGAAGCGTGCGGGGATGGATGTGGTAGGGATAGCAAATACTTACCCATTTCACATGTTGCAACGTCAAGCTAACTGGACGGTAGATTATTTTTCGGATCTGGAATTAGAGCGGATACAGGAAGTTTACTCGCGCCACGATCCGCAACCCAGCGTTACTGAGTGCTAGAATAGAGAACGCCAGTCAGTTGATTTTAGATTGAATCTAAATTCGACAAGGGGGATTAGCTCAGTTGGTAGAGCGCTGCGATCGCACCGCAGAGGCCAGGGATTCGAGTTCCCTATCCTCCATTGGTTTTATGTCGAGTGCCAAATTATTTGTCCGTGGTGACAGATTGCTGTCATTGAGCCAAGTTATTTGTCCTTGTGACAAATTAAATGCCACTTTTAACTATGTTGAGTCACTGCTTATTGTCTTCGCAATTAAGAAGTGCGATCGCAGCGATCCTTTCAATCCACTCTAACATCCATCCAGCACAAGATTGTTTTCAAGCTAGTCCCAACTACGAAGGTTATTGAAACCTTGTGTTGTTTTAGGTGTAATTCACGGAGTTGCCTTTCAACCTACCCCTAGCCAGGATGGTGCTTGGCATACTTTTGTTGATCTTCTATATATTCTGGGCATTTTTGTTCGGCTATGGCTTGTATTTCGCTTTGCACTATCTCACGCATATCGCCCAGTTTCGGTAAGACGATACTACCTGCTTGGTATTTTTGGGCGATCGCAACAATCTCTTTAGCCAGCAATCTATCCACATATTGCCCTAACTCTGATTCTCCTAATTGATTGAAGGCAGCATCTTTTTGGGCGTTGTGGCGTTGATGGGATAGCGATTGTTTTTGTCGCCGCTGTCGGTTAAGTAGTTGGTAGTTTTCACCTAGTAGTTGTCGGATGCTGCGATAAGTTAGAACTTTAAGAGCGATCGCATCTACTACGGCTACGGTTGCACCACACTCAGGAGCTGACTCACCAGCGCCAGTAGTTCGTTAACCAGAGGCGTGTTTTTGCCTGCCATCAATTCCCAGAGTTGGCGGCGGGTAGATTCACTAGCAACTAAACGACACTGGATCGTAATAATGCTCATAGCTGCTATTAAACGATTTATTTCGATAATAACATTAATGTCTAATAAAGGGCTGCGTATAGAATCGTTTTATGCAGGA
>DNGJ01000373.1 GCA_003486305.1 Cyanobacteria bacterium UBA11371 | reverse complement strand
TTTGACAGCAGCAGACAATTGAGCTAAACCCGCCCCCCAATCGTAAACCTAAAATTATAGGAAAAATATGACGACGGCAATTAAATCTTCAACTCGCAAAGCATGGGCTAAAGCAATTATCCCCCCCGCTACCGAATTTCCCCCCACTCAATTACCCATTATCAGCGGCAAAATACCACCAGGTTTGCGCGGTACACTCTATCGTAACGGCCCAGGTAGATTAGAACGCGGAGGTCTTAGAGTAGGACACTGGTTTGATGGCGATGGTGCTATTCTCGCCGTCCATTTCAACACAAGAAACCCGGTTTCTGAGGGTGCAACTGCTGTCTATCGCTACGTTCAAACATCAGGTTACTTAGAAGAATCTCAAGCAGGTAAATTCCTCTACGGCAATTACGGCATGACCCCACCGGGGCCAATTTGGAATCAATGGTTAAAACCCGTAAAAAATGCCGCCAATACTTCCGTTTTAGCATTACCAGATAAACTATTAGCGCTTTGGGAAGGCGGTAAACCTCACGCCTTAGACTTACAAACTTTGGAAACAAAAGGCTTAGATAATTTATCCGGATTAAGCGGTAATTTACCTTATTCTGCCCATCCCAAACGCGACTTTAAAACAGGGGAAATATTTAATTTCGGCATTTCCCCCGGAATCAATTCAACCCTGAATATTTATAAAAGCGACTCCACCGGCAAAATTATCCAAACGGGAAGAACAATTATCGAAGGTCTTCCTTTAGTCCACGATTTCGTTTTAGCTGGTCAATATCTGGTATTTTTCGTCCCACCCGTGCGGGTTAATTTATTATCAGTGCTAACTGGTTTCTACAGTTACAGCGATGCGATGGAGTGGAAACCACAATTAGGCACGCAAGTACTAATCTTTGACCGCGAAAGTTTATCTTTAGTCAGTCGCAGCGAAACCGAACCTTGGTTTCAATGGCACTTTTCTAATGGTTATGTAGATAATAGCAATTCGATTGTTGTTGACTTTGTTCGGTTTGAAGGTTTTGCCACAAATCAGCGGCTGAAACAAGTAGCAAGTGGAGAAACTAATACCATTGCTGAAGGAACTTTTTGGCAAGTTTTGATTAACCCCGAAACGGGTAAAATAACCGCATCGCAACAACTAATAGATCGAGCTTGTGAATTTCCGATTGTACCGCCGTCGCAAGTAGGGAGAAATTCACGCTATAGCTATCTTTCAATGCACCGAAAAGGGGTGGATATGGGGAGAGAATTGTTTGGTGCGATCGCATGTTTCGACCATCATACCCAAACCCTCACCGAAGCCGACTTAGGTGAAAATCGCTACCCCACAGAACCAATCTACGCCCCAGATGCCGAAAATAGCGAAACAGGCTGGATATTAACCGTTGTTTATGACGGTAATTCCGACACCAGCGAACTATGGGTATTTAATAGCGACGCCCTAGACGCAGAACCAGTATGTAAACTAAGATTACCTAGCATCATTCCCCCCGGATTTCACGGCACTTGGAGGGCATTAAACCATCAACGTCCGTAGGGGCACGGCAACCACAATACTTTGATATCACCACAAAATTAATTGCTGCCGTGCCCCCCAATATCTCGCCCAAACAATCATCAAAATTGTGCCAACAATCTTGGATTAAACCATCAACGCCCGTAGGGGCACGGCAACCGAAAAACCTTGATTTCACGACAAAATTTATTCATCTTCCCTAGAACAATGACAAAATTGATTGCTGCCGTGTGCAACACTGTTTTTCATCGTCAACGCGGGTCGGGGCACGGCAACCGAAAAACTTTGATTTGAGGTAAGCAAAGGCATAGAAACCGGGTTTCTTCCACAATATTTTCGTCAAAAAGCGACACCCTTAAGGGTGTCGCTATACAGACTCTCGCCCGCCTGCGCGGGCTTTGTTCTCGTTCTCGTACTCAGGCTCAGGCTGGGTACGAAGATATAGAGGCTCCGCCTCGGTTATCTGCTTGTAAAATAGATCTTGTCCTCATATCGCCAACCATGACCACCTCACCCCGCCGCTATCACATCACTACCTTCGGCTGTCAGATGAATAAAGCCGACTCGGAACGCATGGCTGGCATACTAGAAGATATGGGCTTTGCGTTCTCAGAAGACCCCAACGATGCAGATGTCATCCTCTACAATACCTGCACGATCCGCGATAATGCCGAACAAAAGGTCTATTCTTATCTAGGCAGACAAGCCAAGCGCAAGCACTCTCAACCAGACTTAACTTTAATTGTCGCCGGATGTGTCGCGCAACAAGAAGGCGAAGCTTTACTGCGCCGCGTCCCAGAATTAGACTTGGTAATGGGGCCGCAACACGCTAACCGCTTGCAAGATTTATTAGAACAGGTGTTTGAAGGCAATCAAATTGTTGCCACCGAACCCGTCCATATCATGGAAGATATTACCAAGCCGCGCCGCGATAGTAAAGTTACGGCTTGGGTGAATGTAATTTATGGTTGTAACGAACGCTGCACTTATTGTGTAGTTCCCAATGTCCGAGGTGTAGAACAATCTCGCACGCCGGAAGCTATTCGCGCCGAAATGGAAGAAATCGCGCGTCAAGGATATAAAGAAGTAACATTATTAGGGCAAAATATCGACGCCTATGGAAGAGATTTACCCGGAGTTACGCCAGAAGGACGCCACTTACATACGCTGACGGATTTACTTTATTACGTCCACGATGTAGAGGGAATCGAACGGATTCGCTTCGCTACGAGTCACCCGCGTTATTTTACCGAAAGATTGATTAAAGCTTGTGCCCAATTGCCGAAAGTTTGCGAGCATTTCCACATTCCTTTTCAGTCAGGGGATAACGACGTTCTTAAGGCAATGGCGCGGGGATATACTCAGGAAAAATATCGCCGGATTATCGAGAAAATCCGCGAGTATATGCCAGATGCGGCAATTAGTGCCGATGCAATTGTTGGGTTTCCCGGCGAGACGGAAGCACAGTTTGAAAATACGCTGAAATTAGTCGAAGAGATTGGTTTTGACTTATTAAATACAGCGGCTTATTCTCCTCGTCCCGGTACGCCTGCGGCTTTGTGGGAAAATCAGTTAAGCGAGGAAGTAAAAGCCGACCGATTGCAGCGATTGAATCATCTGGTGAGTATTAAAGCAGCAGAGCGATCGCAACGCTACCAAAACCGCATCGCAGAAGTCCTCGTAGAAGACCAAAACCCCAAAGATCCTACCCAAGTCATGGGAAGAACCAGAGGAAATCGCCTCGCTTTCTTCACCGGAAACATAGATGCACTAAAAGGTAAATTAGTCAAGATAAAAATTACCGAAGTTCGTGCATTTAGCTTAACCGGAGAGGCAATTTAAATGCTCGCATCGCTAATTGCTAATTGCTCAGGGGAATATTTTTCGATTCTACAATTACCCATTAGCGATTAGCCATTAGCGATTAGCAGTTCTAAAAAGATAACTCGCAACTTCCGTTACTACTACTATCCAACCAAAAGTTTTTGCTCGTAATCATCTCGATCCCGATGATGCAGGGGCGCAATTTGCAATCCCAGATCCACATCCTCAATCGCTCCCAGTTTATCGCCTAGCGCAAAACGAGCCAATCCCCGGTTAATATAAGCCGAACTCAGATTAGCATCGAGTTGCAAAGCATGGTTAAAATCTGCAACAGCTTGGCGAATCTCTCCCAATCTGTAGCGAATAAATCCCCGGTTATTATAAGTTCTGGCATCGTTGGGATTTAGCTGCAAAGATTGGTTAAAGTCGTTAATTGCTCCTTCTCGATCTCCCAAGTCCGAACGCAGCAAACCCCGGCTAACATAAGCTTCCGCTAAATTAGGATCTATCCGCAATGCTTGGTTAAAATCTTCCAAAGCTTGCTGAATTTTTCCTTGGTTTCTGTAGGCAATTCCCCGGTTATTATAGGTTGCTGCATGGTTTGGATTGTGTTCCAATGCTCGATTAAAATCTGCGATCGCGTTTTCTAAGTCTCCCCGGTAATAGTAAACCAAACCTCGGTTATAGTAAGCATTCGCTTTTTTGGGATTGATAGAGAGCGCCCTTGTGTAATTTTCAATCGCTCCCTGACTATCTCCCATCACTGCGTAAAGATTCCCCCGGTTATTGTAAGCTTCGGCATCTACGGGATCGATTTCCAGCATATGGGTATAATCTGCAACTGCTTCTTGCTTTTTGCCTAGTTTATAGCGGGCAAAAGCGCGGTTGTAGTAAACATCTGTCAATTTGGAATTAATTTCTAACGCTTGTTCGTAATCTTCCACTGCGGCATTATTTTCGCCTAAGTGAAAGCGCACCAAAGCGCGATTATTGTAAGCTTCAACTAAGCAAGGATCGATTTGGATCGCGTGACTAAAATCTTCAATCGCTCCTTGTTTATCGCCTAATTCAAAGCGAGCCATGCCTAAATTGTTGTAAGCTTCTGCTAAGTCAGGATTAATTTTCAGTGCTTGTTGGTAATCTTCAATGGCTCCTAGTTTATCCCCCAATTTAAACCTGGAAATACCCCGACTCAGGTAAGCTTCAGCTAGGTTAGGATCGATCTGTAAAACTTGGTTAAAGTCTGCGATCGCTTGCTCGCAATCTCCCAACTCAAAGTGCAGCATCCCCCGGTTGATGTAAGCTTGAATAAACTCTGGAGCCAGATCTAAAGCTTGGTTAAAATCGCCAATTGCTTCTATTTGCTCTCCTATAGCGCGCAGCGCATTCCCCCTACTGTTGTAAGCAACTGCATATTGCGGATCTATTTCCAGCGCTTGGTTAAAGTCTTCAATCGCTGCTTGATAGTCGCCTAATTCATACCGTGCCAATCCCCGATTATAGTAACCTTTTTCACATTTTGGCTCGATTTCCAACACCCGCTCGAAGTCTTCAATAGCTTGTTGATAGTTTCCTTCCCTAGCTCTTTTGGTTCCTTGGCTCAAGCATTGCTGAAGGTTAGTTATTTTTACTTCTTGATCCAGAACTGGCGATTTTTTCTCCGTTCTTGGTTTTAATATTTTCTTAACAATCATGGTTAGCGGTTCCTCGTTCACTAACAGTTTTTAGAGCAGATGCTGATTTTTTGGGAAAATTGCCCAAGCCACAAGATCTGCAAGTGCGTTGCTGAAGCACTTTTGGCGGATATTCTTGCAGCAGAATTTTCACCTAGAAGCGTGGTGAGAATCTGAGCCTTGTGTTAACAATGCATAGGGATTATTTGGAGGCTTAGTTCGATTCGTTGGCAACTCCTCGGTGAATACACTGTCTATCTTCGCAGAAGAATAACTTAATGTCTCACGCTTTACTTAATCTTTAAATCTAATTTTGTTTGTCTTTACAAAAAACTAATAGAGAAAGCGTGAGGGGGCATCAGTAGTAAAAAATATTACAGATGCCCCATGCTCTATCCCTTATGTCCGGGAGAAAATATAGATTTTCTGAGTTTCGAGGCGATCGCAAACCGAGGAAGGTAATTGGCTGATGGGGTATGTTTGACGATCGAGTTGTACCTGCAAGCTGGTGAGGGGGTCAACACCGGGGGAAACGAGGAATTCCAGGTGCTGGAGATCGGGCCAACTGACGAGGTTATCTAGTAAGCGAGCGATCGCTTGCAAATAAGGATGGTTTGGTTGACGATACCAGTCGGGGGTAGCCAAATTCGGTTGATCGAAGCCCAAATGGAACGTGAGGGAAGATTGACCGAACAGAGCGATCGCTACACTCCGCGCTTCTTCCTGCAACAGCAAGTGGAACTGCGCCGCCAAATGGCGCACTTTCTCTAACCTCTCATAGCGTTCAGCTATCGACTGGTCTTCATCTTGCCATTGCACCGCCACCGTCACCAGATAAGTCTGCAACAGCATGTGACCCAGCTTCTTCGCCTTGGTCGCCAGATAGATCGAATTATAAGTATTCGCCTCGATCAGCAGCGGTACTCGCTCCACCACTTCTAAACCGTAGCCCTTCACCCCGGCAATTTTGCGCGGATTATTGGTAATCAGGCGAATTTTGTGAATCCCCAGATCCGTGAGAATTTGTGCCCCCACGCCGTAGTTCCGCAAATCGGCTGGGAAACCCAGCCGTTCGTTAGCTTCCACCGTATCCAGCCCCATATCCTGCAAAGAATAGGCTTTCAACTTATTAATCAAGCCGATACCCCTGCCTTCTTGTCGCAGGTAAACCACCACCCCCATCCCGGCTTTCTCGATCGTATTGAGTGCCGATAGCAGCTGCATCCGACAGTCGCAACGCAGGGAACCCAAAGCGTCCCCGGTCAGACATTCCGAGTGCATCCGCACCATCACCGGCTGGTTTTGAAACTGCGCGGGGTCACCCTTAACAATCGCGACGTGTTCGGAATTATCCAAAGTATTGCGGTAGGCGTAAATTTGGAAATTACCGAACTCGGTAGGTAAAGCCGCCACCGTCTCGCGACAGACAAACCGTTCGTGCTGGAGGCGATAGCTAATTAAATCCGCGATGCTGATAATTTTGAGCTTGTAGGTTTGGGCGTATTCGATTAACTGGGGTAAGCGCGCCATCGAGCCATCGGGGTTTTGAATTTCGCAGATTACCCCAGCCGGGTATAAACCAGCCATTTGAGCTAGGTCAACTGCTGCTTCCGTATGACCCGCGCGTTTCAGCACGCCTCCATCTCTAGCACGCACTGGGAAGATGTGACCGGGGCGACGTAAATCTTCCGGCTGCGTGGTGGGATTAATCGCGACTTGGATCGTGCGGGCGCGGTCTTCTGCGGAAATTCCCGTCGTTACCCCCAACTGAGGACCAGCATCGATGCTGACGGTGAAAGCAGTTTGATTGCTGTCGGTATTGTTACTCACCATCAACGGCAGGTCTAATTCATCCAGGCGCTGACCCGTCATCGCCAGACAAATTAACCCCCGCGCATTCACCGCCATAAAATTAATCAGGTCGGGGGTAGCGAACTGAGCCGCGCAAATCAAGTCGCCTTCGTTTTCGCGGGCTTCGTCATCTACTACCACGATCGCTCGACCCGCCTTAATTTCTGCCAGCGCGCAGTCAATTGAGTCAAACTGAAAAGATCGATCGGACAAGTTTTGCGGCGATTCCACAGATTAGTTCCAGCCAATAAATTTTAAGTTTTTTTTAAAGCTTTCCATCAAGTTAGACAGGTGCAAACCTCTAACTTTGTATTAGTGTAGGAAAGCTGATGGGGATTGCTGCTCTTGGTGACATTTCCTTGCTCAGAGCCGGGAAAGGTTGCCCGTTTTTAGTTGCCTGATTCCACCTTACCTTGTCTAAAGGCACCTTGAACGGGTGCGATCAAAATCTGTTGGTGATGAACCAGACAACCCGAACTCCCTACCAAGTAATTATGACTAGGATATTGGCAGACAATCCAGTTTGGAAGTAAGCAACAAGTGCATAACAGAGAGGGATATTCTTGAGTTTAGTTCCCCAAGCTTCGTCCACAAGTCCAAGCACCTTGTACTATGGATTGTTGACTTGCGATCGCTCTACCCCACTGGTTGCAGCGAGAGCAACTACAAGACGGCATTCTACAAATTTTTGCTCGAAATCAAAACTGTAGCCAACCGACTGACTGCGCCATCGCCCGGAAAGCAAGTCTGGTGACCAACGCCACCACCTAAAGCGAGCAACAACGTCGTCTACGGTGAAAATGCCAGAAAGCGCAGTTGCCTTAATACTAATTGTAGTTCCCAAGCCAAACCGTGCTTTTAGTACTACAATGCAGCAAAAGTTTAACTATTTTGAACCACAAGTTTACAAGGGTCAAGTGTTATGGGTGATTTAGCGCGCGTTCCAGTTGGAATTATCGGCGCGTCAGGTTATGGGGGAGTCCAGCTGGTGAGGCTGTTGATGGATCATCCCAGAGTGGAATTGGTTTACTTAGGCGGTGAAAGCAGTGCTGGAAAACCATTTTCCGATCTTTACCCCCACCTGGGAAATCAAGTCGATTTAATCGTCGAGCCAATTGATGTAGAAAAAATTGCGGCGCGCACTCAAGCCGTGTTTCTTTCGCTGCCTAATGGTTTAGCGTATCAGATCGCGCCGGAACTCTTGGCAAAAGGATGCAAGGTATTGGATCTTTCGGCAGATTATCGCTTTACCGATTTGGATACTTATACCACTTGGTACGGTGGCGATCGCAACGACCGAGAAGTCGCATCCACTGCTGTATACGGCTTACCCGAATTGTACCGCGATCGCATCGCCCAATCCCAGCTGATTGGATGTCCCGGTTGCTACCCCACCGCCAGCTTGTTGGCGCTCTCCCCCCTGCTCAAACAAGGTTTAATCGTCCCGGAAACCGCGATTATCGATGCTAAATCCGGCACATCGGGCGGCGGACGCCAAGGCAAAATCAACCTACTCCTTGCCGAAGCTGACAATTCTTTGGGCGCTTATAACGTCGGTCGCCACCGCCATACCCCGGAAATCGAGCAAATTTGCAGCGATTTAGCCGG
>DNGJ01000370.1:15895-22447 GCA_003486305.1 Cyanobacteria bacterium UBA11371 | reverse complement strand
AAACAAGATTGCTTAAATAACCTGAATACCTGTAAAGCGCGATCGCTCTCTGTCCTCTTCCTCCTCTGCGTCCTCTGCGCCTGGAGCGGTTCAATGAAAAAAGCGATCGCTCTCCCTCCTTCCCTTCTTCTTTGTGTCCTTGGCGTCTTGGCGGTTCAAATTAAAAAGCGATCGCTCACCCACACGATCCTAAGCTCATATTCCCAGTTTCTGGCAAAAATCGGAAATTCAACATCTGCCAAAAAACCGGGAATAGTGCCTTTACCTAAACATTACCGTCCCGACTTCCGACTCGATGAATCGGTAGATCCTTTTTTCCGGTAGCGAATCAGAATCGTCATTACCTGATCTGAATTGGGTACTGGCGTCAAGGGACTCCACTCGTCTACCGTGGCAAATCCCATTACGTAAAACTTGCGGATTTCTGCCATCACTCCTTCGCGGGAACTGATAATCGTAAACTTCACTTGTTCCCGATCTGGGTCTCCGGCGTCAGAATTTGGACGCGCAGATCCGGTAGAGTCCGACAAAAACTCTTCTGCCATGATATATTCTCCTGTTTTTTGGCTTGGAAATCCAAAAAATCTAGCCACCCCGCAGGCAGCACAAAGCAGGGTGGCTACAGAGAATGTTAAAATTCTCATTTAGCCTCCAGGCTGCGACATCAGTTTGGGGGTCAAGCTGTCCATTGCTGTTGTAAGCGGCATTGGGCAGCGATACTAGATTTTTGGGTGGACGGCTGCTGTCGTTAAACTAAAACAACCTTAAAGAGAGAGCATAGCGGTATGGGGGACAACTGTCAAGAAAACCGCGACGTTGCGTTATTAAACTTTAGGGTTTGGCTCTCCGGGGCACGGCGAGCGTGAAATTTTGACTTGTACGGGCTATTTTGGATGCCGTGCCCCTACTTGTTGCCAAACGCACATCTTGCACCAAGGGAGGTAGAACCTCCAAGATCTCGCGATCTCGTTCCCAGGTCAAAGCAGGGAACGAGTTGCTAGAGGCTCCGCCTCGCCTGACTACTGGTGCAACGAGTTGCCAAACGCACATCTTGCACCAAGGGAGGTAGAACCTCCAAGATCTCGTTCCCAGGTCAAAGCAGGGAACGAGTTGGTAGAGGCTCCGCAAGGACTAACTACTGGTGCAAGATCTCTTTTGATAGAAACCCGGTTTGTTTTGATCGGTGCTGTAGCAAGGCGCGATCGCGCGATCGCAACCCAGTCATTTTATGATCGAAGGGGATTTCACTGGGTTGTAACAAATATTTAACGGGTTGAATCGAATGGATACAAAAGCGTTCAAGCGTAGTCTCCAACAATCTGAAAACTACCACCGTAAAGGATTTGGTCACGCAGAGGAAGCCGCCTTTGCTCTCCAAACAGAATATCAAAGCAATCTGATTCAACAAATTCGCGACAACAACTACACCTGGAAACGGGGGGATGTTACCATCCGGCTAGCCGAAGCGTTTGGCTTTTGCTGGGGCGTCGAGCGTGCTGTCGCAATGGCTTACGAAACTCGCCAGCATTTTCCTTCTGAGCGCATTTGGATCACCAACGAGATTATACACAACCCTTCCGTCAATCAGCGGTTGCGGGAAATGCAGGTTGAGTTCATTCCTGTAGAGCAAGGCGAGAAAGAATTTTCCGTTGTTGGTGTCGGTGATGTAGTGATTTTACCCGCCTTCGGTGCCAGCGTTCAAGAAATGCAGGTACTTAATGACAAGGGATGCACGATCGTCGATACAACTTGTCCTTGGGTTTCCAAAGTTTGGAATACAGTTGAGAAACATAAGAAAAAAGCCTACACCTCGATCATCCACGGCAAATACAACCACGAAGAAACCGTCGCCACCAGTTCGTTTGCTGGCAAGTATTTAATCGTGCTAAATATTGCCGAAGCCGATTACGTTGCCAATTACATTCTTAACGGTGGTAAGCGGGAAGAATTTATGGCAAAATTCAGCCGCTCTTGTTCGGCGGGATTTGACCCCGATACAGATTTAGAGTGCATTGGAATTGCCAACCAAACCACGATGCTCAAAAGCGAAACCGAACAAATTGGTAAGCTGTTGGAACATACAATGATGAAAAAATACGGCCCAGATAAGTTAAACGAGCATTTCCAAAGCTTTAATACTATCTGCGACGCCACTCAAGAACGTCAGGATGCGATGTTCAAGTTAGTCGATGAAAAAATAGATTTGATGGTAGTGATTGGCGGTTTCAACTCTTCTAATACTACCCACTTGCAAGAAATCGCCATCGAGCGGGGAATTCCGTCTTATCATATCGATAGCGTCTCTCGCATTGGCTCGGGTAACCGCGTCGAGCATAAGCCCTTACATCGCGATTTGCAAGTAGTTGAAAATTGGTTACCCGATGGAAAAATAGTCGTCGGCGTTACTTCCGGTGCTTCCACACCCGATAAAGTAGTGGAAGAGGTAATCGAGAAGATCTTTGAGTTAAAATCGGCGGTTGTTGTTTAATTACCGGCGTTTGTGAAACGTTTCTACGGTTATATTTCGGGGCTGGCATCTCGCCCTCTATCAGGGGGTTTAAAGCGAGTTGCCTGCCCGATTTTTTGTCAACAATTTTAAGTTTGAAACAAATATGAGTTTTGAAGCGATCGCTTTAAATGCCGCCAAAAGTTTAGCCGCTATTATTATGGCTACTTTGTGGGAAAAAGGCAGCAAATGTCTGGGTAATTTTAGTAAAAATTTAGATAAAAAAACTCAACAAACAATCTTCACCGCCTCGCAACAATACATCGAAAACTACAAAGAGCGTCACGGCATTCTCAAAGTGTTGGGAATGCGAGAACCTGTAGAATTAGAATCGGTTTATACCGCCGTTCAGTTTTTAGATAAATGGGATATCCGCAGATTTGAATCATTGGAAAGTCTGGAAAAAGCTTATCGAGAAAACCGCAGCTTTCAACCCAAAAATTGCCCAACCCAAGATGGATTAAAAGTAGCAAATGAAAAGCAATTTTTAATGGTTATTGGCTGTCCCGGCGCAGGTAAATCAACCTTTTTACGCAAAATGGGACTGGAAGCTTTGAAGGGTAAACAAGGCGGTTTTGCACACGAATGCATTCCGGCTTTTATAGAACTAAAACAATTTACTTCTAGCGATATTGACCTGGAAAAAGCCATTACGGAAGAATTTCGCATTTGTGGCTTTCCGTTTCCGGAAGAATTTACGGCAGAATTACTCGCTAAAGGCAAACTTTTAGTTTTGTTAGATGGATTAGATGAAGTTCCGGCTAAAGTTGTGAACGATGCGATCGCTCACATTCAAGATTTTGTCGATAAATACGATAAAAATAGATATATTACCTCGTGTAGAACTGCTGCTTATCGGCATAATTTCCGCCGCTTTACCGATGTGGCGATGTCAGAATTTGATAGCCTGCAAATTAAGCATTTTATTAGCAATTGGTTTCAATCGGAAATCGATAAACAAATGGGAACCGCTCAGAAATGCTGGGAACTATTGCAAAAACCAGAGAATTATGCTGCTAAAGAATTAGCTCACACGCCTTTATTGTTGACTTTGTTGTGTTTGGTTTACGACCACAGTCAAAATTTTCCAAATAATCGCAGCGTTTTGTACCGCAAAGCTTTGAGGATTTTATTAGAAGAATGGGCAGCAGAAAAGCGAATATTGCGCGATGAGATTTATCAAGGAATGAGAACGGAATTAGAAGAAATATTGCTAGCAGAAATAGCTTACAATGGATTCGAGGTCGATAGATTATTTTTTACGCAGCAAGAGATAGTGAGTCAAATTAAAACATTTTTGGCGGAGAATCTCAACGCTCCAAAGCATTTAGATGGGGAAGCAATTTTAAAAGCGATCGCAGTGCAGCAGGGAATATTGGTAGAACGGGCGGAATCAGTTTTTTCCTTTTCCCACCTGACTTTGCAAGAATATTTAACCGCCCAATATATTACCGACCATTATAAAATTTCTACGCTTGTAAGCGAACACCTAACCGATAAACGTTGGCAGGAAGTATTTTTACTCGTAGCAGGATTGATGCGGGGCGGTGCAGATGAATTGCTGTTAATGATGGAAAAATCAGCGCAAAAATATATAAATACTCCCAAATTGCAAGGGTTATTAAACTGGTCGCATCAAGCAACAGATGGTTCTGAAGGTAAGTTTAAATCAGCAGCTAAACGCACGGGGGCATTATTTTTAGCATTAGCAAGAGATCGGGCGTTGGAACTCGCCAGCGCCCTCAATCCCAACCTGACTCGGGTGCTAGAAATTACCCGCATTCTCGATTTAGCGCGCGCCCTCAATCCCCGCACGCCGACTCGTCCTTCTACGCCCACGCGCGCTTTTTCCCGCGCTTTAACGCTAGCGATCGCGCAAGAATTAGAAGCAGTTAAAATCTTTACCAGCGTCAACTTTACCGTCTTAATTGCCAGATTGGAAGCGCTCAAAGCACAAGCGCCCGATTTCAACCAATCTTATAAAGTGCATCAAGGATTTAGCAATCGCGTTTCCCTCACCTGGTTAAACGCGCTTAAACTGAACCCAGATTTAGTTTGTTTATCAGATCGAGAATTTCAATCTTTGGAAGATTATCTTTATATCAATCTAGTTTTGGTACGGTGCAAACAAGCAGCGATGCGGGTTTCACCCAAAACCTGGGAAGCAATCGAGGGGCGAATGCTTTTGGTTTCGGGTGATTGATAGGATTGCTAATTGCTAATTGCTAATTGCCAGCGGGTCATAATATCCTGACATTAGCCATTAGCCACCAAGTTGGGTTACTATAATCGCTCCTGGGTTCTTTTAGTCTCTAATAGCTCCAGGTAAGCCAGGGGAACCACTATAGGCCAGAATATCGTAGCCAGCGCCAAAATTTGCTTTGATATCAGCTTGTCTTCAGCGGACAACCTGGGATAATCTTTCCCAAAGTATTTTAACCAGACCCTGAGAAAATGGGCGGCTATCATACAGTAAAAAAAAGCTGAATAGAAGACAATTATTGAGTTCATAGCATTTCAACAGTTTTAAATTTTATCCTTGACATTTTAACCGATTTATTCTTAAATTATAGCGAGCCAAACGGTGAAGTTTTGTTATGGACAATTAAACGAACTTAATAGAACAAAAGCTAATTTTAGGAAACGCCAAGTTTTCGATAAATTAATTAAAAACGACGGCTGCTTGAGAGCCAGCTGGATAAACACCTAAGATTGCTCGACTGATGCCTGACTTTTGCTTGAGCGAACAGTAGAATTAAGAATAATCAAAAAAGTACAGATTTTAAGAGTCGCTCCCGCGTGCATTTCCCAGGTTAAGCTGGCTCAGAGGTAGCCTGGAATACTAGAGTGCGATATGCCGCAGGCACGCTGCGCGATCGCCTGGGGCTAAGATGAGGCAAAAAATACGCCGATTCCTGAAGGTAAAATGCTCTGTTAGCACCCTTAAAGGTAAACTAAAAGTGAAATTGGCTCGTAGACGCCCGCAGGTAACAACCCGTGTTGAAAGCTTCTACCCGGCTGGTTATTGCTGCTACCCTTAGTTTTGGTGCAGGAATTGCCGCCTATTCCTACTTTGCTGGTTGGAATCCCTTCTCAAAATCCACACCCCTCACCGTTACAATCGATTGTGGCGGATTTCTGATTGATGACCCACAGGCAGATTTGCTCAGACAAGACTTTCCCAGCGAGCCAGAAAGGGCAAAACTAGAAGAAAAAATCGCCTGCTATCGCCGTCAGATTAGCCAAGAACCCAGGTACGCAGACGCCTACACCAACTTAGGAGAAGCATCGCGTCGCTTGGGAGATGTAGCAGCAGCAAAACAAGCACATGAAACAGCCCTACAGTTGAATCCAAAACTACAAGAAGCCAAACTAGGGTTAGCGCTGCTAGAACAACAGTCGGGAGACTCCAAAGCAGCAATCGAGAAAATCCAAGAAGTTGTAGCGCAAAAAGAAAGTGCCACCGCTTATTTTTACCAAGGAACTACCCTGCACCAACAAGCAAAACTCCCAGAAGCAGAAACGGCTTTTCGCAAAGCAATAGAACTAGACCCCAGCTATGCGGAAGCGAGGGTAAACTTAGGATTAATTCTCAATCAACAAGGCAAGTTTAACGAAGCGGTTAATGAATTTAAGCAAGCCATTCGCAACGATCCCAAATTAACAGCAGCGCACTTTAACTTAGGGGTGACTTTACAAGCACAAGGACAGCTAGAAGCAGCAATTGCCGCTTATAGGGAAGCAATTCGCATCGATCCCAACAATGCCGAAGCCAACTATAACTTAGGAATTGCCCTCAACAAACAAGGTAAAGCATCTGAAGCAATGGCAGCGTATAAAGAAGCAATTCGCATCAATCCCGACTATGCAAACGCTTACGTTAAATTGGGATCAAATCTAACCGATGAGGGTAGAATAGATGATGCGATCGCATCCCTCAGAACAGCAATTCGCCTCAATCCCAATGATGCTGAAGCTCACAATAACTTGGGCGTCGCCTTGCACAAGCAAAATAATCTAACCAGGGCAATTTCTATGTGGGAAGA
>DNGJ01000370.1:15047-15553 GCA_003486305.1 Cyanobacteria bacterium UBA11371 | reverse complement strand
CCCAAAACAAAACTCAAAAAGCCAATCAAATAGACGCCGCCTTGCAGAAGGTAGGAGTGAAGTGACAGCCGATTTTTTTAAATTTAAAATTTTCTACTATTGCCTGTTGCTGGGAACCTCAAATTTGTAACCCACACCCCGAACGGTTTGAATTAATGAGGGCTGACTCGCAGCAGTTTTAATCTTTTTGCGAATCTGACCGATATGAACATCAATCACCCGATCGGAATCCACATAGTCATATTCCCAAACCTCTTGCAGCAGTTCTGATCGACGCCAAACCTCACCGGGATGGCTGGCTAAAAAGCGCAACAAATTAAATTCTAAAGCGCTCAAAGATACCGTCTGGTTGTTGATTTTTACCTCACGACTCACTGGATCGATAACCAGATGATCGAAAACGAGAGATTTTTGCTTGGGAGCAGTGACTTGTCGCTGACGCTTTAAAATAGCTTCCACGCGGACGCTTAGTTCCGCCAAACTGAAAGGCTTGGTAATATAGTCAT
>DNGJ01000370.1:14384-14846 GCA_003486305.1 Cyanobacteria bacterium UBA11371 | reverse complement strand
GAAAGGCTTGGTAATATAGTCATCCGCACCCTGAGAAAATCCTTGGATAATATCGGCTTCATCAGTCCGACTCGTTAGCATCACTACATAGACATCGCTACAGTTTTGCATTTCCTCACAGAGATTATAGCCATTGGCATCTGGCAAATTCACATCCAGAATCACCAGATCTGGGTTGAATTGATCAAACACAACCCGCGCTGACTTACCATCTTCAGCAGACTTGACTTCATAGTTGTGCTGACTTAAAAACCGAGAAATTAAATGCCGAATGCAGGGTTCGTCATCCACGACAAGAAGCTTTGCAGAATCCATAGTCATAATTTTCCACTTAGAGCTAGACGAGGATTTATCGATGGCGTCAGAAGCGATCGCTCTTCAGTTTTTGAGCGATACAGCGGATTGCCAGCGAAGTGTTGAAAAGCCTTTTGGCTTCGTGTGTCAAGCGCGCACCCTTAAGGG
>DNGJ01000370.1:9997-14179 GCA_003486305.1 Cyanobacteria bacterium UBA11371 | reverse complement strand
AAGCGCGCACCCTTAAGGGTGCCCGCACACCGCTATGGGTGTACCTCATACAGTTACAAACCGCTATATAAATTAATTTAACTCGACGCCTGCTTGAGATACAGCTCGAGCAATGATTTAGACAGCTGGACTTGTGTTGGACTTGTGTTGGACTTGCGCTTGACTCAAAATAAAGCCAAGATAATCCCAGAAACTTTCTGCCCAGAAGCGCTATGTCTCGGTCACTCAGAGTTGCTCCAGAGTGCATTCCCCAGGTTAAACTGGCTCTGAGGCGTCGTGGCTTTCCTAGCCAGAATGCTTTGGCTTGCGATCTAAAGATTTCTCGTTCCACCGTCAACAATTTTTTTACTGGCAAAGCGATTGACTATCTCAACTTTGTAGAAATTAGTTGGAGATTGGAATTAGACTGGCAAGCGATATGCCATCCGGCACGCTGCGCGATCGCCTATCTAGAAGCAGCACCACCTTCCCCCGCCAATCCGCCCCCACACCAAGAGCCAAATTCCGACATTGATGTCTTGGTACAACAAGTGCGGCAGCATTGCCATGACAAAATCCAAACCTTGTATGGCAAAATGCATCTGTTGGACATTTCCCAGCCAATTGAGATAGAAAACCTCTACGTCGATGTCAACATTCTGGAGCAAATTACTAGCCAGCAATGGTTAGAAATTTCTGACTTGATGCAAAGTTTGAAACCAGAACCATTACCGGGAATACAGGCAGTTCAACGGTATGACCGACTGATGGTGCTGGGTAAACCAGGCTCAGGTAAAACTACGTTCTTGCAACATCTAGCCATTCAGTGCAATCAAGGGAAATTTCAAGCCGACCAAGTTCCGATTTTCATTCGCTTGAAAAATTTTGCTAAATATGCTAGGGATAAGTGCGATTTCAGTTTATTTAACTATATCAACCGGGAATTTTGCAGTTGTGGCATTTTGTCTCAAGACGCGATTGAAACCTTATTGAATCGCGGCAGAGGGCTGATTTTGCTCGATGGTTTGGATGAAGTCCCTTCTGAAGATGAATCCAAAATCATAGACGAGATTCAGAAATTTTCTGACTATTATTACAAAAATAATTTGACTATTTCTTGTCGGATTGCTGCTTCTAAATATAAGTTTACCAACTTCATTGATGTTGAAATTGCAGATTTTGAATTTGAGCAAATTAAATCTTTTGTCGAAAAGTGGTTTATCGCTGTTGCTAGGAATGACTGGTCAGAGGGAAAATTCAGGGCGAAGCGGTTTATGAGAAATTTGAAGCGCCGAGAAAATCAGCCAATCCGAGAACTCGCTAGAACACCGATATTATTGCATTTGCTGTGTTTAGTATTCCAAGCCAGATCTGAATTCCCGTCCAACCGATCCAAGTTATACGAGCAAGGACTGAATATTCTGCTTAAAACCTGGGATGAAGCTAAAGGAATTCACCGGGATGAAGTTTATCAAAATCTGACATTGCAACGCAAGAAAAAACTGCTAGCTCAACTGGCAGCGATCGCATCTGAACAGGGCAACTATTTTTTTGAGCAAGACAGAATACAGCAACTGATTGCCAACTATTTGAGTACTTTACCAAATGCCAATCCTGACCCAGATGAATTGTATAGCGATAGTGAGGCAGTGCTGAAAGCAATTGAGTCGCAACATGGGTTGTTGGTGGAACGAAAAAGGGGAATTTATTCTTTCTCCCACATAACGTTTCAAGACTATTTTACTGCTAGGCACTTTGTTGCTAGTTCCGATCCACAAGCGTTAGAAACACTGGTCAATCACATCGCCGAAAAGCGTTGGCGAGAAGTTTTTTTGCTGGTGGCTGGGATGTTGCCAAATCCTGACGATTATCTGCGTTTCATGAAGCAAAAAATTGATGCGATCGCGGCAAAAGATGAGAAAATACAGCAATTTCTTACCTGGCTGCATCAAAAATCCAGTTCAGTCTCAGCGCCCTACAAACCAGTAGCTATTCGTACATTTTATCTGGTTCGCGAGCGGGTTTTTGCGGTCACTCGTACCATTTATGGCCTTGACCTTGTGTTTATCCGTAGTAATGCTCTATACCTCGACCATTCTCTTGCCTGTGCTATTTCTTGCGCCCGTGCTGTTGGTGTTGCTCTTAACCCAAATCTTGACATTGAACACGCCCTCGACCATGCCCATGCACTGATAATTGCCCTGGAACACGCTCTTGAGTATAATATTAAGCTGGAACTCTTGCGATCGCTTCAACAACTCAAAGCTCAACTACCCGACTTAGATAATAACAAAGTACAATTTAAGCAATGGTGGGAAGCTAACGGTCAAACTTGGACTGAGAAATTGAGACTCGTGATGATTGAACATTGCAACATTGGTCACGATTGGCAATTTGGCGAACAGCAGAAAGAATTACTGCATCAATATTACGATGCCAATCAATTACTCGTAGATTGCCTCAATAGCGGTTGTAATGTCACTCGTGCTGTGCGAATGGAAATAGAGGAGAAATTATTGTTACCTATTACCGAGATTTAAGCATTATAGGTGACGAACCTATCACCTTTGTTTCTGTGTATATCTCCAGTTCCAAATCGAAGATTTTTCAGAGAAACCCGGTTTCGTTGCGTCAGTCTCGGATCGCACTTATGGAAGGTTGCAACGTGACTCCCAGACCCATCAAAATGAAATAGAAGCTCAATTACAAGCGCCTCCAACATGAAAACAGCTAGTACACCCTCAAATTGCAAAGCTTGGTCGAAAGCAATTATCCCGCCCGCTACCGAATTTCCTCCCACTCAATTACCCATCATCAGCGGCAACATACCACCAGGTTTGCGCGGTACTCTCTATCGTAACGGCCCAGGTAGGTTAGAACTTGGAGGTGTTAGAGTCGGACACTGGTTTGATGGCGATGGTGCAATTCTCGCCGTCCATTTCAATACAAGAAACCAGATTTCTGAAGGTGCAACTGCTGTCTATCGCTACGTCCAAACATCCGGTTACCTAGAAGAATCTCAAGCAGGTAAATACCTCTACGGCAATTATGGCATGACCGCACCGGGGCCAATTTGGAATCAATGGTTAAAACCCGTAAAAAATGCCGCCAATACTTCCGTTTTAGCATTACCAGATAAACTATTAGCACTCTGGGAAGGCGGTAAACCCCACGCCTTAGACTTACAAACTTTAGAAACAAAAGGATTAGATAACTTATCCCAATTAAGCGATAATTTACCTTATTCTGCCCACCCCAAACGCGATGCTAAAACAGGAGAAATATTCAACTTCGGCATTTCTCCCGGAGTCAATTCAACCCTGAATCTTTATAAAAGCGACTCCACGGGAAAAATTATCCAAACGGGAAAAGCAATTTTAGCAGGTCTTCCCTTAGTCCATGATTTTGTTTTAGCTGGGCAATATCTGGTATTCTTCGTACCACCCGTGCGGATTAATTTATTATCAGTGCTAACGGGTTTCTACAGCTACAGCGATGCGATGGAGTGGAAACCACAATTAGGCACGCAAGTATTAATCTTTGACCGCGAAACTTTATCGTTAGTCAGTCGGGGAGAAACCGAACCTTGGTTTCAATGGCACTTTTCTAATGGCTATGTAGATGATAGCAATTCGATTGTGGTTGATTTTGTAAGGTTTCCCGATTTTACCACAAATCAACGTCTGAAACAAGTAGCAAGTGGAGAAACTAATATCGCCGCTGAAGGAAGATTTTGGCAAGTACGAATCAACCCCGAAACAGGTAAAGTAACCGCATCGGAACAGCTATTAGATCGAGCTTGTGAATTTCCGATTGTACCGCCGTCGCAAGTAGGGACAAATTCGCGCCATAGCTATCTTTCAATGCACCGAAAAGGGGCGGATATTGGGAGAGAATTGTATGGAGCGATCGCGCGTTTCGACCATCACACCCAAACCCTGATCGAAGCAGACTTAGGCGGCGATCGCTACCCCACAGAACCCATCTACGCCCCAGATGCCGAAAATAGCGAACAAGGTTGGATATTAACCGTAGTTTATGATGGTAATTCCGACACCAGCGAAGTTTGGATATTTGACAGCAATGCCCTAGATTCAGAACCAGTATGTAAACTAGGATTACCCAGCATCATTCCCCCCGGATTTCACGGCACTTGGAGAGCATTCGATCTTCAACGCGGGTAGGGGCACGGCAACCACCAAA
>DNGJ01000370.1:9609-9743 GCA_003486305.1 Cyanobacteria bacterium UBA11371 | reverse complement strand
CGGCAACCACCAAACTTTGATTTAACGCCAAAATTTATTATTGCTGCCGTGCCCGCGCGTCTTGCCCCATAAATCGTGACAATTGCGCCAACAATATGGCATTAAAGCCATCAACGCCAGTAGGGGCACGGCAA
>DNGJ01000370.1:9060-9319 GCA_003486305.1 Cyanobacteria bacterium UBA11371 | reverse complement strand
ATTTATGACTGCCGTGCCCCGACAATGATGACGATTACACCCACAATATTTCATGCAACCATCAACACGGGTCGGGGCACGGCAACCGCAAAACTTTGATTTGGTCGCAAAATTTACTCACGCCGTGCCCCTACATCAAAAAATTTTCTGGGGGACTTTCAACACAAGGCAAAATCTAAATTGAACAACCCTGGTTTCTCCAAAAAATCTTTGAGGTCAAAATCCTCAAATATATGCAACGCCAGTAGGGGCACGGCAA
>DNGJ01000370.1:0-8809 GCA_003486305.1 Cyanobacteria bacterium UBA11371 | reverse complement strand
ATTTATGACTGCCGTGCCCCGACTCATACGCGTATTGATAATTCCCGTTGTAATTAACCAAATCAGTTGTAATAGTCTCGCCAAAATAGAAAGGAGTCGTAGTTCCAGCGCGACAAGCATATTCCCATTCCGCTTCGCTGGGTAACCTATAAGCGCGTCCAGTTTTTTTAGCCAGTCGCGCACAAAATTCCATCGCCTCATTCCAATTAACTTGTTCTACAGGTCGATTTGCGCCTTTAAAACCCGATGGATTCGGATTCAAACTGAGATTAATTTGAGGTAAAGCCGCGACAGTTGCCCACTGTGCTTGCGTCACCGCATACTTCCCCATCGAAAAAGATGCCACAGTTACGCGACGCTGCGGACTTTCATTGCTATCTCGACCTTTCTCAGTATCTGGCGAACCCATTTGGAAACTGCCATTGGGAATAAACACCATATCCAGAAACACCCCATTCCCCAAATCGTCCCGAAAAAATTCCGCTTGGTTATTACTGCGGTTGATAATATTCCCTTGGGCATTTACAGCCACAACTACAAATTGAAATCGATTCGTGATGATTCTAGGTGTTTGCTGACGAGATTTATTCCTCCCAAATGTCTCACCAAATATGACAAACGCCAAAAATCCCAAACCAGCAAATCCAGCAAAATTAAGAAAACCTCGCCGCGTCCATCCAGATGGCGTTGTTGCAACAGATTGAGGTGGTTTTGGCTGTGGTTGTGGCGGCGCAGACTTCTGTTGCAAATCCCTTAAAACCTCATCCGCCGACAGATAGCGATATTGGCGATCTTTTTGCAACAACTTATCTAAAACTCTACCCAAATCATCGCTAACCGACCCCCGCAAATGCTGTCGCCAATTCCCCGTCCAACTATAACCATGTTCCGTCCACAAGCGATAAGGATGAACACCCGTCAATAGCTGAAAACAACTCGCCCCCAAACTAAACAAATCGCTTGCCGGATAAGCCTCCCCATCCTGCATTTGTTCAATCGGTGCATAACCTTGGGAACCAATATTAGTCCCCGGTTTCGCCATCACCGTTTGCGACAACTGCTTAGACACGCCAAAATCAATCAGCACCGGCTGACCGTTATCCCGGCGGCGCATAATATTCTCAGGTTTAATATCGCGATGAATCACCCCCCGCGAGTGGATAAACTTGAGAACGGGTAACAAATCCAGTAACAATTGCCGAATTTCGCTTTCGCGTAAAACACCCTGCTGTTGCAAAAGCTTGAATAGATTTTGTCCATCAATATATTGCTGCACTAAATATAAGTATCCATCTTGTTCAAAATAAGCCGATAATGAAGGTATCTGAAGATTTTCACCCCCCAGTTTTTGCAATTGCATTGCTTCTTGCTTAAACAATTCCACTGCTTTATTCATCGCCCAAGTTCCCCGGACGTTTGGTGTTAATTGTTTAACGACGCAGCGTTCGTCGAGTTTATCTATATCTTCCGCTAAATAAGTCCTGCCAAAACCGCCTTGTCCCAAAGGTTGAATCACCTTGTATCGTCCTCGTAGTAGCGGTGTGAGAATTGTGGCGCAGGCGCTACAGTGTTTTTGTCCGTCCGGATTGATCGGATTGGGACAATCGGGATTGAGACAACAGACCATATAAAATTGAGCAGAAGGAATTGTATATATTTTGGCTTAAGTAAAGGCAAAAATTGACACCCTCAAGGGTGTCGCTACACAAACGGAGCAACGCCTGCGCGGGCTAAAATTCATACAGCCCGCGTAGGCGGGCTTTGTCTGTGTAGCCCCATGCTAAAGCATGGGGGTGGGCTAAAATTCATACAGCCCGCGTAGGCGGGCTTTGTCTGTGTAGCCCCATGCTAAAGCATGGGGGCGGGCGGTGTTGTAGGCTGCGCGGTAACATATATATTGTCCTCATATCGCCACCCATGACCACCTCTCCTCGCCGCTACCACATCACCACCTTCGGCTGTCAAATGAACAAAGCCGACTCGGAACGCATGGCTGGCATACTAGAAGATATGGGCTTTGCGTTCTCAGAAGATCCCAACGATGCAGATTTAATCCTCTACAACACCTGCACCATCCGCGATAATGCCGAACACAAGGTCTATTCTTATCTAGGCAGACAAGCCAAGCGCAAGCACTCTCAACCCGACCTAACTTTAATTGTCGCCGGATGCGTCGCCCAACAAGAAGGCGAAGCTTTACTGCGCCGCGTCCCAGAATTAGACTTGGTAATGGGGCCGCAACACGCTAACCGATTGCAAGATTTATTGGAACAGGTGTTTGAAGGCAATCAAGTTGTTGCCACCGAACCCGTCCATATTATGGAAGATATCACCAAGCCGCGCCGCGATAGTAAAGTTACGGCTTGGGTGAATGTAATTTATGGTTGTAACGAACGCTGCACTTATTGTGTAGTTCCCAACGTCCGAGGTGTAGAACAATCGCGCACCCCGGAAGCGATTCGCGCCGAAATCGAAGAAATCGCCGCTCAAGGATATAAAGAAGTAACATTATTAGGGCAAAATATCGACGCCTACGGCAGAGATTTACCCGGTGTTACTCCCGAAGGACGCCACCTACACACGCTGACGGATTTGCTTTACTACGTCCACGATGTACCGGGAATCGAACGGATTCGCTTCGCTACCAGTCACCCGCGTTATTTTACCGAAAGATTGATTAAAGCTTGTGCGGAATTGCCCAAAGTTTGCGAGCATTTCCACATTCCTTTCCAGTCGGGAGATAACGATATTCTTAAAGCAATGGCGCGGGGATATACTCAGGAAAAATATCGCCGCATTATCGATACTATTCGCCAGTATATGCCGGATGCTTCGATTAGCGCTGATGCAATTGTAGGTTTTCCTGGGGAGACGGAAGCGCAGTTTGAAAATACGCTCAAACTAACTGAAGATATTGGTTTTGACTTGTTAAATACCGCCGCTTATTCTCCTCGTCCCGGTACGCCTGCGGCTTTGTGGGACAATCAGTTAAGCGAGGAAGTAAAAGCCGACCGATTGCAGCGATTGAATCATCTGGTAAGTATTAAAGCAAGCGATCGCTCCCAACGCTACCAAAACCGCATCGAAGAAGTCCTCGTCGAAGACCAAAATCCCAAAGATCCTACCCAAGTCATGGGAAGAACTAGAGGAAATCGTCTCACATTCTTCACCGGAAACATCAATGCACTAAAAGGGAAAATTGTCAAGATCAAAATTACCGAAGTTCGTGCATTTAGCCTCACAGGAGAAGCGATTAACTTGTAGGGT
This sequence comes from Cyanobacteria bacterium UBA11371, assembly GCA_003486305.1. GTDB lineage: Bacteria > Cyanobacteriota > Cyanobacteriia > Cyanobacteriales > Aerosakkonemataceae > Microseira. Next base: position 5,542 of record DNGJ01000370.1, on the reverse strand, counting down.
GCGTTAACGCAGTGTCAACACCACCTATAGATGGTGCGCTACTAACCGCTGTAGGTAGAGTGGGGAAATCCTCACTCTCAACCTCACATTATAGGTAAAATTCCCATGCCAAGCTGAGATGGACAACTAGAGAAAATTTTCCATATGCAATCTGACAATAGTAACTCTAAACAACGCACCTGGACTGATATTGCGACTCAGTTTTTTTTGGGTGCTGCTCTAGGACTGGTTTTGGCATTGATTCCCTTATTGTGTATTTCCCTATCTACTGTATCCTTAACAACGATACAGATTGTGGTGATTGTATTAGGATTGGCAGGGTTTTGTGCCACATTATCAGCTATCTTTGGTAACAGGTTTTTGAGTTTAGTAACAACCTTCTTGGATTCTATTCCTCCTGTTGGTTAAAGCGATCGCCAGTCATAATGTATTGTAGGGGCTAAAGCTTTTAAAGCCTGTGAAGACAGGCAAAGTCTCGTGTAGCGACACCCTTTAGGGTGTCGCTACTACTGACTATCCAACCAAAAGTTTTTGCTCGTAATCATCCCGATCTGGATGATGCAGCGGAGCCAGTTGCAATCCCAGATCCACATCCTCAATTGCTCCCAGCTTATCACCTAGCGCAAAACGAGCCAACCCCCGGTTAATATAAGCCGAACTCAGATTAGGATCGAGTTGCAAAGCATAGTTAAAATCGGCAACAGCTTCGCGAACATCTCCCAATCTGTAGCGAATAAATCCCCGGTTGTTATAAGTTCTGGCATCGTTGGGATTTAGCTGCAAAGATTGGTTAAAATCTTGAATTGCGCCTTGTTTATCTCCCAAGTCCGATCGCAGCAAACCCCGGCTAACATAAGCTTCAGCTAAGTTAGGTTCGAGTTTCAATGCTTGGTTAAAATCTGCCAAAGCTTGTTGAATATTTCCTTGGTTTCTGTAGGCAAGTCCCCGGTTATTATAGGTGGCTGCATGGTTGGGATTGTGTTCCAATGCTCGATTAAAATCGTCAATCGCGCTTTGTAAGTCTCCCCGGTAATAGTAAACCAAACCTCGGTTATAATAGGCATTGGCTTTTTTGGGATTGATATAGAGCGCCTGGGTGTAATTTTCAATTGCTCCCTGACTATCTCCCATCACCGCGTAAAGATTACCCCGGTTATTGTAAGCTTCGGCATCGACGGGATCTATTTCCAGTGTATGGTTATAATCCTCAACAGCTTCTTGTTTTTCGCCTAGTTTATAGCGAGCAAAAGCGCGATTGTAGTAAACATCGTTCAATTTTGAGTTAATTTGTAACGCTTGTTCGTAGTCTTCCACCGCCGCATTATTTTCGCCTAAGTGAAAGCGAACCAGAGCGCGATTATTGTAGGCTTCCACTAAGCAAGGATCGATTTGAAGCGCTTGACTAAAATCTTCAATCGCTCCTTGTTTATCGCCTAATTCAAAGCGAGCCATGCCTAGATTGTTGTAAGCTTCTGCCAAGGATGGATTAATTTGAAGTGCTTGTTTGTAATCTTCCATGGCTGCTTGTTTATCCCCCATTTTAAACCTGGCACTACCCCGGCTGAGGTAAGCTTCAGCTAGGTGAGGATCGAGCTGTAAAACTTGGTTAAAGTCTGCGATCGCTTCTCCATTATTCCCCAACTCAAAGTGAAGCATCCCTCTATTGATGTAAGCTTGGATAAACTCTGGAGCAAGCTGTAGAGCCAGGGAGAAGTCTTTCAGCGCTTCTTCCTGCTCTCCTATAGTGCGAAGCGCATTCCCCCTACTGTTGTATGCAACTGCATATTCAGGCTCAATTTCCAACGCTTGGTTAAAGTCTTCAATCGCTGCTTTAGCATCGCCTAATTCATACCGAGCCAGTCCCCGATTGTAGTAACCCTTTGCACAGTTTGGCTCCATTTCCAACACCCGATCGAAGTCTTCTATGGCTTGTTGATACCTTCCTTCCTTGGCTCTTTCAGTTCCTTGGCTCAAGCATTGCTGAACGTTCATTGTTTCTACTTTCCGATCGAGAGCTGGCAAATTTTTCTTTGTTCTTTGTTCTAATAATTTGTTAACCATCATGGTTCGCGGTTCCTCGTTCACTAACAGTTTTTAGAGCAGATGCTGATTTTTTTGGAAAATTCTCCAAGCCACACGATGTGCAAGTGCGTCGCTGAACCACGCAATTTTCGCCGAGATTATTACAGCAGAATTTTCATCGATAAGCATCGTGAAAATTTAAGTCTTGTGTTAACGATGCAGAGCGACGAGCTGGAGGTTTAGCTGGATGCGTCGGCAACTCCTCAGTGAATACACTGTCTATATTGGCAGAAGAATCACTTAATTTCTCAAGCTTTACTTAATCTTTAAATCTAATTTTGTTTATCTTTACAAAAAAGTAAAAAACCACAAGCGGTCATCGGCAGGGATAAAGTATTACCGATGACCGATGTCTGATGCCCTATGTCCGTGAGAAAATATAGATTTTCTGAGTTTCCAGGTTGTGGCAAACCGAGGAAGGTAACCGATCGAGCGGGTATGTTTGACGATCGAGTTGTACCTGCAAGCTGGTGAGGGGGTCAACACCGGGGGAAACCAGGAATTCCAGGTGGTGGAGAGTAGGCCAACTCACAAGGTTATCCAGCAAGCGAGCGATCGCTTGTAAGTAAGGATGGTTGGGTTGGCGATACCAGTCGGGGGTTGCCAAATTCGGTTGGTCGAAGCCCAAATGGAATGTCAGGGAAGATTGACCGAACAGAGCGATCGCTACACTCCGCGCTTCTTCCTGCAACAGCAAGTGGAACTGCGCCGCCAAATGGCGCACTTTCTCTAACCTCTCATACCGTTCAGCTATCGACTGGTCTTCGTCCTGCCACGCTACCGCCACCGTCACCAGATAAGTCTGCAACAGCATGTGACCCAGCTTCTTCGCCTTGGTCGCCAGATAAATCGAATTATAGGTATTAGCCTCGATCAGCAGCGGTACTCGTTCCACCACTTCCAGTCCGTAGCCCTTCACCCCGGCAATTTTGCGGGGATTATTGGTAATCAGGCGAATTTTGTGAATCCCAAGATCGGTGAGAATTTGCGCCCCCACGCCGTAGTTCCGCAAATCGGCGGGGAAACCCAGCCTTTCGTTAGCTTCCACCGTATCCAGCCCCAGATCCTGCAAAGAATAGGCTTTCAACTTATTAATCAAGCCGATACCCCTGCCTTCTTGTCGCAGGTAAACCACCACCCCCATCCCGGCTTTCTCGATCGTATTGAGTGCCGATAGCAGCTGCATCCGACAGTCGCAGCGCAGGGAACCCAAAGCATCTCCTGTCAGACATTCCGAGTGCATCCGCACCAACACCGGCTGATTTTCAAACTGGGCGGGGTCACCTTTGACAATGGCGACGTGTTCGGAATTATCCAACGTATTGCGGTAAGCGTAAATTTGGAAATTACCGAACTCGGTAGGTAAAGCTGCCACCGTCTCGCGATAGACAAACCGTTCGTGCTGGAGGCGATAGCTAATTAAATCCGCAATGCTGATAATCTTGAGCTTGTAGGTTTCGGCGTATTCGATTAACTCGGGTAACCGCGCCATCGAGCCGTCGGGGTTCTGAATTTCGCAGATTACCCCAGCCGGGTATAACCCAGCCAGTTGAGCTAGGTCAACTGCTGCTTCCGTATGACCCGCGCGTTTAAGCACGCCTCCATCTCTAGCGCGCACTGGGAAGATGTGACCGGGGCGACGCAAATCTTCCGGGTGCGTGGTCGGGTTAATCGCGACTTGGATCGTGCGGGCGCGGTCTTCTGCCGAAATTCCCGTCGTTACCCCCAAATGAGGGCCAGCATCGATGCTGACGGTGAAAGCAGTTTGATTGCTGTCGGTATTGTTGTGAACCATCAACGGTAAGTCTAATTCATCCAGGCGCTGACCCGTCATCGCCAGACAAATTAACCCCCGCGCATTCACCGCCATAAAATTAATCAGGTCGGGGGTAGCGAACTGAGCCGCGCAAATCAAGTCGCCTTCGTTTTCACGGGCTTCGTCATCTACTACCACGATCGCTCGACCCGCCTTAATTTCTGCCAGCGCGCTGTCAATTGAGTCAAACTGAAAAGATCGATCGGACAAGTTTTGCGGCGATTCCACAGATTAGTTCCAGTCAATAAATTTTAAGTTTTTTTTAAAGCTTTCCCTCAAGTTAGACGGCTGCAAACCTCTAACTTTGTATTACTGTAGGAAAGCCGATGGGGATTGCTGCTCTTGGTGACATTTCCTTGCCCAGAGCCGGGAAAGGTTGCCCGTTTTTAGTTTCCTCATCTTAGCCTACCTTGTTTAAAGGCACTTGGAACGGGTGCGATCAAAACCTGTTGGTGATGAAAGCTACAGGGAAAACTCCCTACCAACTAATTATGACTGCGGTATTGGCAGACAATCTCATTAGCAAGTAAGCAACAAGTGTATAACCGACAGGGCAATTCTTGAGCTTATTTCCCCAAGGTTAGTCTACAAGTCCAAGCACCTTGTACTATGGATTGTTGACTTGCGATCGCGTAACCCCAAAGGTTGCAGCGAGAACAAATACGGGCAGGGCATGATACAAACTTTTGAGCGAAATCAAAACTGATTTTACCCCATGCCCCTACTACGAACGACGGCGCGTGAAGCGCAGCTATCGCTCCAAGAATCCCCCGGAAGGCAAGTCTGGTGACCAACGCCACCACCTCTGGCAAGCAACAATCTTGTTTAGGGTGAAAATGCCAGAAAGCGCAGTTGCCTTAATACTAATTGTAGTTGCCAAGCCGAACGGTGCTTTTAGTACTACAATGCAGCAAAAGTTTAACTATTTTGAACCACAACTTTACAAGGGTCAAGTGTTATGGGTGATTTAGCGCGCGTTCCAGTTGGAATTATCGGCGCGTCAGGTTATGGGGGAGTCCAGCTGGTAAGGCTGTTGATGGATCATCCCTCTGTGGAATTGGTTTACTTAGGCGGTGAAAGCAGTGCTGGAAAACCATTTTCCGATCTTTACCCCCACCTGGGAAATCTCGTCGATTTAATTGTCGAGCCAATTGATGTAGAAAAAATTGCCGCTCGCACTCAAGCGGTGTTTCTTTCCTTGCCTAATGGTTTAGCCTATAAGATCGCCCCGGATCTGTTGGCAAGGGGATGCAAGGTATTGGATCTTTCGGCAGATTATCGCTTTACCGATTTGGATACTTATACCACTTGGTATGGCGGCGATCGCCACGACCGAGAAGTCGCATCCACTGCTATATACGGCTTGCCGGAATTGTACCGCGATCGCATCGCCCAATCCCAGCTAATTGGATGTCCCGGTTGCTACCCCACCGCCAGCTTGTTGGCGCTCTCCCCCCTGCTCAAACAAGGTTTAATCGTCCCAGAAACCGCGATTATCGATGCTAAATCCGGCACATCGGGCGGCGGACGCCAAGGCAAAATCAACCTATTACTTGCCGAAGCTGACAACTCATTGGGCGCTTATAACGTCGGTCGCCACCGCCATACCCCGGAAATCGAACAAATTTGCAGCGATTTAGCCGG
>DNGJ01000371.1:7232-12114 GCA_003486305.1 Cyanobacteria bacterium UBA11371 | reverse complement strand
TTTCTTGTGGGGTGGGCATCTTGGCTGCCTTTTAGTCCATGACTGGATATTTTTGAATTTTCTATGATTAAAAAAGTAGAGCTTTAATCTAGATTAATTTCCATTAGTCTAATCGCTTCAAATAGATCGATGTCATTGTCAGTAAATGCACAAATATCAAAATAATGAACCGCAGGGGTTCCACTTTTTTTTCGATTCGAGGCTAGATAAGCTGTAAGATCGAGAAACCTATCGTACTCTTGATTAGACAAGCTAATTAAATAATTCCCATAGTTATCATAAACGATGAAATATTCATACCCTATATCAAATAAAGTTTGAATAGTTTCTAGTCCTGCTTCTTCTCCCTTATGGTTGAAAGTAATATCGTACTCAAAATACAAAACTGGACAAAGTTTATTAATAAACTCAATAGATGTTTGAATAATATAAAAATCGAAACCATCAGTATCAATTTTGAGGAGTTTTGAATTTTGGAAACTAGGATAATGAGAGAGAATTGATGCCAGACTCTTTGTTGGAACAACTGCCGTGCCTTCAAAAGATTCGATCGCATCAACAATTGATGCTGTTCCTCCGCTGCTAAACATACGATCGAGATTGACTAATTCTCCATCGCTACCAACAAAACATTCCTCTATTTCAATTCCACCAATTGTGAGAGCATTTTGTTTAAGATATTAAATAAAATTAGGATTGCCTTCAATACACAACACAGGGATATCTGAATATTGTCTAATCAAAGCTGCACTGTCTCCCACATTTGCCCCTATATCAATAGCTGAGGATTTAGGGTACTTTTCAAAAATGGCATGAGCAATATAACCCAAAGCCTTATCATATCTCAACCACGTCGATTGATAGGCGTCTAGTAAATGGTCAGAGGGCAAAATAATTTGGTAACGACCAATCTGGTATTCCTTTGACATCATGATTTTTGCAGTCTATGATTTAATTTTTACTTTTATCATAATTTATAACCACCAGATCCAAGTATACACTTAGCAAGATCGCTCACTCTTCCACAATCTCCACCAAGTCTTCAATTATCACATCAAAGGTGCGATCGAGGTTTTTTAGGGAAATAAAGTCAACCGTGGACATTCCTGGACAGCGCGCATAGTGTTTAACTGTGTTGTAAACCACCCCAGAACGTTCGGCAACTTCCTTAAATGTCCAACCCTTCTGTGCCGCTAGTTCTCTAACTTTTACTCTAACTAACCCCATGCTTGACAGAAGGTGGTATCCCACCTAAAAATAATTCATAACTTAAAAGCGATCGCTCCCAAGCCTGGAAAACTAAAGAGCGATCGCTAAAAATGCCCCAAAACATGGCAGACAGATATTATGGTATCAAGTCCAGCACAGGGATCGCAAATTGCAGGCGTAGAGCGTGAGCTTACTCCTCAATAATTTCAACCAAATCTTCAATCATCACATCGAACGTCCGCGCCAGCTTGTAGATAGCGGTAAAGTCAACCATTGACATTTCAGAACGGCGAGCATAGCTTTTCACTGTGCTGTATATTACCCCGGAACGCTCAGCAACCTCCTTAAGTGTCCAGCCTTTCTCAGCTGCCATTTCGCGAATTTTTAGTCTGACTAAACCCATGCTTGACAAAGGCCGCAATTGCATCCTAAGATAATCACAGTTTAAAAGCGATCGCCCCCCAGTCTGACAAACACAAGGGCGATCGCCAAATACCCCAAAAATGGGAGACACATATATGGTATCAAGTCCAGCAGTGCATCGCAAATTGCCAGCGTAGAGCGTGAGCTTACTCTTCCAGGATTTCCACCAAGTCTTCAATCATTACATCGAACGTCCGCGCCAACCTGTGTATGTAAGCGAAGTTAACGGTTGTCATCCCCGGACACTGAGCATAGTTTCTGATTGTGCTATAGCCTACACCAGAACGGTCGGCAACTTCTTTGAGCGTCCAACCCTTATCAGCAGCAAACTCTCGAATTCGCAACCTAACTAAGCCCTTGCCCATCTTGACAAATGACAATCTGCTGTCGTTTAATGTCTTTATCTTTAAAAGCGATCGCCCTCCCGTCTACCAAACTGTAGGGCGATCGCCAAATACCCCAAAAATGGGAGACAGATATATGGTATCAACACATCTGGTGCGATCGCAAATTGCCAGCGTAGAGCGTGAGCTTACTCCTCCAGAATTTCAACCAAGTCTTCAATCATTACATCGAACGTCCGCGCCAGCTTATGAATGGCAGCAAAGTCAACCATTGCCATTCCAGGAGAACGGGCGTAGTTGCTAATTGTACTATAGCCAACACCGGAGCGTTGAGCAACTTCCTTGAGAGTCCAGCCTCTTTCAGCCGCAAACTCTCGCACCCGTAACCTCACTAAGCCTTTACTCATATTGACAAGTTACAAGATTTTGGATTAAATCAAAGAGTGATTTAATATAGCGATCGCTCCCAAGCGTGGAAAACTAAAGGGCGATCGCCAAAATACCCAAAAAATGGGAGACAAATATATGGTATCAACACCTGAGCCGAGATCGCAAAGTGTTCTAGATTCGCGATCGCTAAACATCCGAGAATCGAAAATCATCCATAGATCCGCAATAGTACACCACCTGGCGAGATTTGTTACAGAGGAAACAGTCGCCCTACTGTTCAAGATAGCGCCCGAACAGATTGAGCGCATCGAATGCTGGCAATATGTAGTATACGTTCACGGCGTAGGGGTGAGTTGCTTCGTCAGTTATGCCGATTTTCCGCCGATTTTGGCAGTTGATGCACCCACAGCTAAAGATTTCGTGAGATGGCGCAAGCGGTGGAGGAGTAAGTTTGCGCCCCAGTTTTGGCAGGAATTTTACACCCATCAATTCGAGTGCGCCTTCTCGATAGCTAAGTTGTTTGAGTGGGGACAATTGGTAGGATTGGTGAAATCGGCATTGTCAGAGGCGGTATTGCAGAAGTTGCGAACAGTGTTTGCATCGGAGAAAATGTGTTTGGAGTTTTGAGCAAAAATTGTGTAACTGTTAATCAATCGCAGCTTTGCGACCCAAGTTGGCTTAGTATATATAAGTCCAGACTCAATCAGACTTGGGTATCATTATGATTTTAGCATTAATTCTGGGAATAGTAGGTGTTTTAGCTGGAGCAGCTTTAACATATTGGCTAATGCAACAAAAACTTGAGGAGCAAAAACAAGACTATTTAGAGCAAAGTCGCCAACTCCAGAATAATTTAGAAAGCAGCCACGAGTCGCGAATGCAAGAAACTATTAAATCCTTGCAAAAAGATTTCGATAATCAGTTAACCAAGACAAAAGAGCAATTAGAAGCTGCTCATCAATCGCAGATGCAAGCAACAATTCAATCTTGGCAAACCGACTACCAAAATCAGTTGAAAGAATTAGAAACTGCTCACGAGTCGCGGATGCAAGAAGCAATTAAATCGCATTTAACAAAAACTACTGAAGAGTTAGAAACTGCTCATCAATCGCGGATGCAAGCAACAATTCAATCTTTGCAAACCGACTACCAAAATCAGATAAAAGAATTAGAAACTGCTCACGAGTTGCGGATGCAGGAAACTATCAACTCTCTGGAAGCCAAGTATCAAAGTCAATTACAACAACGCGAGCGTTTATTAGATTGGGCACCACAAACTGCACCGATTCAGTATGATTCTCCAGCGGCAGTTGCTCTGGAGCAAGAGGTTGTTGCTTCTCCTATTAAAGCTAGGGATAGTGCTAAGAAAGAACCGCAGGAATTAGGCGAAAAAATACTGGCTTGGGGAGAAAGTGGAGCAAATATGTATATTTCCCCCTTGCTTGAATTGGTTTATAACTCTGATAGTTATATTCGCCAGAATGTTGCATTAGCTTTGGGAAAAATTACGGCTTCTAAAACTAACCGTTTTGATTGCGATCGCGTTATTTCCGTTTTAGGCAAATTAACCAAAGATCCAGCCGCTTCGGTGCGTCAGTCTGCGGTAGAAGCATTAGGGAAAATTAAATCCGAGCGGGTTATACCGTTTATCCAAAATGCTTTACGCGACTCGGATGGGAATGTAGTAAAATCTGCCAGTGCTGCCTTGAATCAAGTGAAATTTTATCGCCTGAGTCAGGGGAGTAAACCTGCTAAAACGCAACGGAAGCGGTAATTTTTTCAACCGCTACAGACGCAGAAAACTCAGAGGAAAGAGAGAAGAAGAAGTGATTGTAGTTGAGACGCTTACTAGGGGGCGTCTCTATTATTTTAATGGCGTTAAAGGTTACCAATTTTGCTAGAATTAACATAATCTCTTCGTTGGGAAGTCTAATTTTTGGTTTTTCTCTCGGATACAAACTTTCAATTGCTTTTGTATCTTACTCGATAACTGTAGCAGCAGCCTTCACAAATAAATTTTCGAGCAATGATGTTAAAAAACAATCGAACGATATACCCAGGAGGCGATGAATCTAATCTTGGCAGGCGTCGGAAAGCAAGAAAAAGTAGGGATCGTTTAAGGTGGGGAAACTGGCATAAAATGTTGGCTTACTAGAGCAAAATTTTAGATAAACTAATGAAGTGTAACACGATCTCAATCCAGTAAAATCCATGTCTATAACTCGTGCATTTGCTCTTCTGGCACCCGTCCCAGAAATTGATCTGATTTCAGCCAAAGAAGTCTGCGCTCAACAAGGCAAAGTGGCCTTTGGCAGTCGTTTGTTTGAGTTGTTTCGCAAAATAGATACAATTAGAGGCGAAGACGAAATGAATGTTTTTATTTACGCTTCGATGCCAGAAGAATCAATTGGAGCGATGGTATCTTGGCAAGGCGTATACGTGGGACATGTGGAGGCGCGCCGTAACGGTACTCACCCTGGTGGAGCTAAATTCCGCCCAACGACTGCTTATGAAAC
>DNGJ01000371.1:4412-7051 GCA_003486305.1 Cyanobacteria bacterium UBA11371 | reverse complement strand
CGCCCAACGACTGCTTATGAAACGGATAAGTCAAATGCCTGGGTGATTTATTGGGAAGTCCGAGATTTACAACAGATCGATCCATTCCCGATTAAGACTTTACGAGGATTTGATAAGAAAACTTGTTATCCTCCTCATTTTGTACCTGAAACTCCATTGCTGATTCAATATCCTTGAAATGCTAAGTTTTACTTGTTTTTAGGATTCCGGCACTTCAAAAAAACTAGAGTGGGAAATATTCACTCTAGTTTAAGGTAACCTGAAATAGAAGCGCGCGATCGCATCCAGCATCTTGAATCCCCATCTAGGAAAGTTAAATTTATGCTTTCTCCTTTTCCAGGGATGAACCCTTATTTAGAAAATCCCGGATTGTGGTCAGAAGTACACAATCGATTAATCGTAAATCTAGCCGATTCTCTCGCCCCGGTGATTCCGGAGGAATATCGAGTATCGTATAGGGTGTGTTCAAAGATCCTGGGGGGTGAAGCATTTGGAGATAAAATCTAGGGTTTTAAACATAAATTGTCGCCCAAATGCTTCACCCCTACACATATCTAACAACAAGAGATTCTATTTTGGATAAGTCTATTATAATTCTCCAAAAAACAACCTCAAGGGCAGGCAGGATGCCCACCCCACAAGAGCTTTTGCAGAAGTCTATTTGACAGGTGTTCCCAAGCGACGCCAGGGTGCGAAACCATTTTCCAGACCAACTAAAGCGGGTGCAAGTTCGGGATGGTGACGGCGAAGGACGGTGAGGAAAGAATTATTATCAATCCAATCCAGACCTAATTGGGTATAAATTTCCGCTCTGTAGTCCTTGGTAAAGAAGCGATCGCTTTTCAGGCGTCGAGAAGCCATTAGAATAAATACCCGAAAAGCAGTATCGCTAAAACCAAAACCTTCTGGCAAATCTTCGGCAAACAAACCCACCATCAAATCTACACTGTCGATGTCGTTGTTATAGACTTCGCGCAGTTCTTTCGCCCATTGTGGATTGCTGGTAATTTCTTCAAAAGATTTTACCCTCCCCCGACCCACTATTTCTCGGAAACGATTGTAGCGAGGAACGCCGCGCTCGCGATCGCGCAGAATATCCACCGCAGCTAAATCAAAAATTTCCCCGTTATCTAGGACAAGCTGACGCAGGAAGTGCGGATAATTATGCAGAGTTACGGCGCCAGGATGAGCAATCCCAAACGAGTAAAATAAATCGGACATTTTCACTTCTTCCATGAAGCTGCGAGTCCGCTTACCAAACACTTCGCGAAACTCTTTCTTCACTACAAATCGACCATCTTGGTGTGAATAAAATTCCAATTCGTCTGGAATCAGAGGATGCATCCGATACACAGAGACGAATTCCTCAGTCAGGTAGTAAGGCGCAGTATGATGATCTGTTGACGATCCGATGATGCCACTGAGTAATTCGCTATCGCCGATGCGTCCTAAGGTCTTTTTGAAATCTTGACCCAGTATCCCCCACCAGTTGGTATTCATGGCAATCTTGGTGGCAGGATGGGGCAGGATGGCGGGTGTCCATTCGACGGTATGGATTTTCGCTAGCAAAGCAGCGTTAATCAATCGAGCGTGGTCGAACAGCTCGTCATCGCTCCATTCGGGGTAATCTTGTTTTAGGCGATCGCAGATAGCATTATGTTCTTTGACGAACAAAGTATGCAACATACTTAAACCCACCCACCAAGTACCGGGAAAGCCTACATCATCAATCCCATCTGTTGGGTGCATCGGCAAAAAGCCATCCTCATCAATAATCATTTTCCCATCTACATGGGAGCGGAGTTTGTTAATAGTCTCCTGGTTACTCCCATAAATCTGGGAAGCATCCCACCAATGGGTCACCTCATTAATAAAAGTGGGAGGGTTATTACTATCGTGGCGGGTTGGATCTGCTAAAGTTTTTTTGACCTCCATCTTGCCATATTTTTCTCGCCAAGGGTCATCCTGTGCTACAGGAATCTCAATTTTATTATCTGGTTGGTTCTTGCCATGAGTGAACCAATCATGGGTTTGGAATTGAATCCAGGAAGCAGCATTGAGATTTAAGATAGTTGCAGGATGAAATCGATCTCGCGTCAACAACACTCGGCTAACATCGCGAGGATTTGGGTTGAGGAAATTTTTGGCATCAAATTTCGCATCAGAGAGGGGTACATTGCGTCCCATCCGGGTGCCAGCCATCCCCATTTCCGGATGTTTGAGGTCATTATAGCTGCCATCCGCAGTACGAGTTACTAAATGGCGATCGCTAGGACTTGGATCGGGTTTAGGTAGCTCATCTTTATTGGGTATTTGCGATGTATCGTGCAGGTTATTTTTCCGCAAAGCATTGCGGAACTGAAGCAGTTTAAACAGGGCGATAGGCGTAGGTAATTTATGCCAAGGAATTCCAAACATAGCAATATTCCTGAATTACAAAAGAGGGATTGATAGTCAACTAACTGCCGCTAATTCAAAAGGTATAGCGGCAGAAGGTAAGGTGACAGTACCCTTCAGGGTACTTCTAGTTTCTAACTCTGTACGGGAGATTGCGATGCCTTTACAGCGGATTACAAATGAGCGATCAAAAGCCTTAAGGCTTCGTTTGTGTAGCGGCAGCGTTAACGCTGCCGCTACAC
>DNGJ01000371.1:0-4215 GCA_003486305.1 Cyanobacteria bacterium UBA11371 | reverse complement strand
CAGCGTTAACGCTGCCGCTACACAAACAAAGGTGTACCTCATACGGCTGCAATCCGCTGTAATTCTTTTTGTAAATCCTTCATAAAAGCGAGAAAGAAGTCTTTGAAAACACAGGCTCGTTCTGAACTTCCCGCCCCAAAAGTAAAGAATATGTCGTGAGTTTTAGCAGCAGCTTTGCCGATTTGCATTAGCACTACTGTCTTGCCGGGAGTTGTAGGAGATGAAAGCATACCATCAAAAGTTGAGGATTTGATGGCAATCCGAGGTGCCTGGGGCGTTAGGGGATGTTCGGTAAAGATTTCTTCCACAGGTTTATCGAGGTTATCTTTTAACTTTCTTAACCCCCCTGCTGTCGCTTGCACCACCTCGCCGATATTATGTCCAACATCGAGAATGTGGACATCCTTGGCTAGGTGATGTTCGCAGTAACTCATGATTTCTTGCTGCGCTTTGATGCCGCGCATATATTTCCACGGCAAGATAGCTTCGGTAATTTTTTGGACTGTATGATTGGCAGTTTTGGTAATATGCAGGGGAATCTCTTCTCCGAAGAATCTCTGGTTAACTACTTGCACCATTGCATGGGCAAGAACCTCGTCAGAAGCATTATTTATCAACAATTCTGCGATGGTTTTAACATCTTCTTGGCTATAACTTGTGGCAACTTTTTCCTCAAGATAAGCTCGTCTTGGCTGATAAGTAGGATTGGCAGTCGATTCAAACGGACAAAACCACAAGTCGCGCTTATCGTCATGGAATTTCGTAGACCGAAAATAAAATTTTACCCACCCCGGTAAAGAGGCTGTATCGTATGCATGTAAGCGGTCTACATCCCCTGAACTCTCGATTTTTTTAATCTGTTCCGGGTCAGAAACGATGATGATGTCTAACAAAAATGGGATTTTTATCCGCAGAGGATTGAAGAAAGATTTGATGGTTTTTAACATTGTTTATTCTTCCTTGAGCTTGTGAAAATATAGTCACTCCTCCTCCACCATCTTCTCTACCATCTCCATTCTTAAGTTCCTGGAACAACATTTCAGCCCTGGATCAAAGATATTTTGGGTAAGGTAGATAATGTTGATACACAAGCGCTCGACCTGTGTCCGGAAAGTTTTTCCATTTATTAAAGGGGTGCGATCGCAAATTTCTCTCTGACTACATTGAGCAGCCTCTTCCATATCGCATCGGTATTTAAACCGATCGAATTTATTCCCTACTCCACCAAGAAACCTGGGAATTCCGGATAGTTGTTTTTGGCTTGATTGGAATTGCCGATGCAAAGAATTGTTAAGTTTAGTTGAGGCGATCGCTCTCTCCCGTTTCCAGTAGGTAAAAAGCCCCTTTCCTTCATCCGGAGAGGGGCTGGGGGTGGAATTTCTGTGCGATCGCAATTTCAACTGTGCGATTTTTAACTGTTAACAGACTTTTGACGCAGACTGACAGCAAATCCTGCAATACCGATCAGGATTGAAATTACGCCGATTACTCTACTGATTATCGGGCCGCAGACAATGCAATATATACCGCCAGGGGTAATCATCAATCCCCCTATAATTATCAACCAAACCCAAGCTAGTGGGCCGATCGGATTAATCATTGTCTTTCTCCATTAATCGACGATAAGATATAGCAATTACTCTTGAATTCATTGTGAACAATGCAAAGCAGATCGACCAGTCGCACGTTCGAGCGACACTCATTTGAGTGACAAGAAGATTGATGGTAATTGGGAATTGGTAATTGCTAATTGCTAATTGCTAATTGCCCTGAACGGGTAGGGTGCGTTAACAATTTATTTAACGCACCATTAACCTTAGCTGATACCTTCCACTTGAGCTACATCTAGCAGCGTTTTCAACACCGAATCCGGATTTAAGCTCATGGAATCTATTCCCAATTCAACCAAGAAACGGGCGAATTCCGGATAATCGCTGGGTGCTTGACCGCAGATACCAATTTTGCGATTGTTGCGTTTAGCCGATGCGATCGCTATCTTCACCATCCGCTTCACCGCTTCGTTACGCTCGTCAAAAATATGCGCCACTAAAGCCGAATCCCGATCCAATCCTAACGTTAATTGAGTCAAATCGTTAGAACCAATCGAAAAACCATCAAACACTTCGCTAAATTCATCCGCCAAAATTACATTACTCGGCAACTCGCACATGACGTAAATTTGCAAGCCCTCGTTTCCAGGCTGAGCCTGGGAATGCTCGTTCCCAGGCTGAGCCTGGGAACGAGATAATCCATGTTTCGCCATTTCAGCTAACACTTTTTTCCCTTCTTCTGGCGTGCGACAGAAAGGAATCATCGGGATAACATTGGTTAAACCCATTTCATCCCGCACTCGCTTCAAAGCGTGGCATTCCAAAGCAAACGCATCCCGATATCGTTCATCGTAATAGCGCGAAGCACCCCGCCAACTCAGCATCGGATTTTCTTCTTGCGGTTCAAACTGTCGCCCGCCCAAAAGATTGGCGTATTCATTGCTCTTAAAATCGCTCATCCGCACGACTACAGGATTGGGATAAAACGCCGCAGCAATTTTTCCCATACCTTGTGCTAGTTTATCTACAAAAAACTCGGATTTGTTTTTGTAGCGAACAGTCATTTCAGCGATTTGAGCTTTGACATCCGCATCTTTTAACTCGTCAAATTTAATCAATGCCAGCGGATGCACTTTGATATGGTTAGCGATGATAAATTCTAACCTGGCTAATCCCACCCCATCATTAGGAATTGCTGCCAAACTAAATGCTTCCTCTGGATTACCCACATTCATCATAATTTTGGTGCGGGTACGCGGCAGATTTTCTAACGGCACTTCTTTGACTTCAAAAGGCAATAACCCGGCATAAACTCGTCCTTCTTCCCCTTCCGCACAAGAGACTGTTACTATTTGACTTGTTTTTAAAACATCGGTCGCATTGCCGCATCCTACAATTGCTGGAATTCCCAATTCCCGCGCAATAATTGCCGCATGGCAAGTACGTCCGCCAGCGTTAGTGACAATTGCACTCGCCTTTTTCATAATTGGTTCCCAGTCAGGGTCGGTTTTATTGGTAACCAATACTTCCCCATTTTTGAACTGGTCAATTTTATTTGGCTCTAAAATAACGTGGACTTTCCCTTGACCAATTGCTTCCCCAACACTGCGACCTTTGGCTAAAACTATGCCTTTTTCTTGCAAGTGATAGCTGCGTAAGATATTGTTGCGTTTTTGGGATTGTACTGTTTCTGGACGCGCTTGGACGATAAATAATTCACCCGTTTCTCCATCTTTCGCCCATTCGATATCCATCGGGGTGTAAATTCCCCGCACTTCGCTGTAGTGGTCTTCAATAATGCAAGCCCACCGCGCAAGTTGTAGAATTTCCTCATCGGTGAGGGCATATTGTTGTTGTTCGCTTAAGGTGACTCTTTCTTGTTTGGTAATTTTGCAGCCACCATCGTCACAAATTAGTTTGAATTCTTTCGTACCCAGCCTTTTTTCTACAATTGGGCGAAAGCCTTGTTTTAAAGTCGGCTTAAATACCAGATATTCATCTGGATTTACTGCCCCTTGGACTATATTTTCTCCTAAACCGTAGGCAGCGGTAATTAATGCGGCATTTTTAAAGCCTGTTTCGGTATCGATAGAAAACATGACGCCAGAAGAGGCTAAATCAGAACGTACCATTTTTTGCACGCCGACGGAAAGCGCAACTGCAAAGTGATCGAAACCTTTGGTATGACGATAAGAAATTGCTCGATCTGTAAATAATGAAGCAAAGCATTTATGGCAAGATTCTAATACGCTTTGAACGCTTTGCACATTGAGGTAGGTTTCTTGTTGTCCGGCGAAGCTGGCGTCGGGTAAATCTTCGGCGGTGGCGGAAGAACGAACGGCGACGTTTACATCGGTGCCGTAGCGACTGCACAATTGTTCGTAGGCTTTGGCGATCGCATTCCGCAATTCCCCCGGAAATGGCGTGTGCAACAACAACGCCCTCGCCTGTTTCCCCCTCTCGCGCAAGTTGTTCACATCTTCCACATCCAAGTCGGCAAATAACCGCCGCAGCTTGTTTTCTATTCCCGCCGTCTCGATAAAATAACGATACGCATACGCTGTAGTTGCAAACCCCATTGGCACGCTAACTCCTTTCCCACTCAGCTGTTGAATCATTTCTCCCAACGAAGCATTTTTACCCCCCACCAAGGGAATATCGTCGA
>DNGJ01000077.1 GCA_003486305.1 Cyanobacteria bacterium UBA11371 | reverse complement strand
AAGCTTTTAAAATGCCGTGCCCTTACAGCAAGGTGAAAGTAGGGGCACGGCGTAAATAACTTTTGGTTAATCGCAAAGATTTTAAAATGCCGTGCCCTTACAGCAAGGTGCAAGTAGGGGCACGGCGTAGATAACTTTTGGTTAATCGCAAAGATTTTAAAATGCCGTGCCCTTACAACCAGAAATTTATTTCTGGGCAATTTCTAAGAAATTAAACAGCAGCCAATTCTTGATGTTCGAGCTTCGTTCCTAACAGTTGAAGAAATTCAGCCAACCATTTAGGATGGGCAGGCCATGCGGGTGCAGTCACTAAATTACCATCAACCATCGCCTCGTCAGCGGGAATATGCACGTACAAACCTCCTGCCCTTGTAACATCTGGGCCGCAAGCTGGATAAGCCGTGCAACTTTTGCCATTCAATACACCCGCTGCTGCCAACACTTGTAAACCGTGGCAAATAGCGGCAATTGGTTTATTTGTTTCGGCGAAGTGGCGGGTAATTTCTAACACCTTTTCATTGAGGCGAATATATTCGGGGGCGCGTCCGCCAGGAATTACTAAAGCATCGTAGGCGGCGGGGTCTATTTGATCGAAATTGGCATTTAAAGTAAAGTTGTGACCCGGTTTTTCGCTATAAGTTTGGTCGCCTTCAAAATCATGGACGGCAGTTCTTACTGTTTGCCCAGCTTTTTTATCGGGGCAGATGGCGTGAACCGTATGTCCGACCATCTGTAAAGCTTGGAAAGGCACCATCACTTCGTAATCTTCGACGTAATCGCCAACGAGCATTAAAATCTTTTTGGCAGCCATATTTTTAATCCTGATAACGCGCTAATTAAAGATTATGGTAATAGGTAATCGCTAAAAGATAGCGGGTAGTAGGTTAAGTTTTCCCACTACCCGCGATTTGATTAGGCGCAACCGATTGTTTGATTACAGGACTGTGGTAGAGAATGGGTTAGCAGTAACACCGGCAGCACCGGGGCCTGAGATCGCATTGCGTCCCGTACCGCCCACAACTGGCCCAGTTATGTCATCCCACCAGTTGTTGGTCGCATCCACCGCACCAGTACCGCCGTGGTATAAACCAGCATTCGAGTTACCGATCAAGTTATTGTTATTCACCCGGACATTACCAGCGATATTGGTACCGTTGCGAATCGCCACCCCATTGTAGGAGTTGGTGATGACGTTGCTTAGTACATCTACGGTTCCCAGAGCCACCGCACCAAAGCCAGAATCCCGCAATCGGATACCGCCCCGGTCAATATCGTTGATGATATTGGTATTGGTGATATCGTTATTGTCAATTCGAGCATTCCCACCAGCTAGCTGAATCCCCTGTTCCCCTATATTGCTGATATTGTTGTTGATAATGACACTGGCAGGGTTTGTAATCGCATCCGCAGCAATACCGGGGCCGGTGAGGTTAGCGATCGTATTATCTGTAATTCTGGCGCGGTCAAACCGGAATGCTTGGATACCGCTAGTAGTACTGCCAGTAGCTACACTCACATCGCGGATTAAGTTGTCAACTACATCCACTGCACCTGATGAAGGGTTTGCGCCCGTATCTAAGAAGATAACGCCGCCGTTATTGGGGCCATTACCGCTGAAGACATTTTGACGAATCACGAGATTATCGCTCGCACCTTGCATCCGGATCGCGTTCTCGCCGTTCATTTGCAGCGTCATCCCTTCAA
Organism: Cyanobacteria bacterium UBA11371; assembly: GCA_003486305.1. GTDB lineage: Bacteria > Cyanobacteriota > Cyanobacteriia > Cyanobacteriales > Aerosakkonemataceae > Microseira. Next base: position 14,084 of record DNGJ01000077.1, on the reverse strand, counting down.
TGGTGACGTTATTGATGCCTGCACCAATCGTAATTACAGGTTGACCCGCCCCATTAGTAACAATCGATGGAGGAACCGTCGAACCACTCCCAGCGCTAACACCCGCATTCTCGCCCCGCAAGGTTAAAGGCTTGTCGATGAAAATAGTACTCGGTTCGTTATAAACCCCCGCTTGCACTACCAGGATATCGTTAGCGTTAGCTACCGCAACCGCATTTGTGATGTTAGCAAAGCCATCTTGGTAGACGCCGCTGGAATTATACCGGAGAACTAAACCACCAACGGTTGGAGTCAGTGTAAGCGGATTGTTGTCCAAAATTCTGACGCTGGCAGTATCAGCAGATCCCACCTGGTAAGCTGTATCTTCTGCTACCTTGACAATCACCGACTCAACGGGTTCGTTGCGATTGTCAGTTAGAGGAACAACATTTACAGGCGCAGAGACAGTCTGTCCCGCAGCAATGGTGACGGTACCGCTCAATGGAGTGTAGTCGGTGCCAGCCGTCGCCGTACCAGAAACGGTGTAGCGAATTGTCAGATCCTGGGTGATATCGCCTCCGGTACGGGCAAACTGAAATACACCATTTCCATCGGCTCGACCGGGTTCCCCAGCGGTGGGGTCGAGGGCACCCACGAACACGACTGGTTTCAACAATGGAACGTCATCATCGACAATCGTGAGAGTAGCAGTACTTTGCGTACCCAAACTTGCACCGCCGGTAGGGTTGGTTAAAGTTAAATTGACGGTTTCGTTGGGTTCTACCAGGGTGTCGTTGACGATGGGAATTGTGACGATTTTGGGCGCGGTGTCGCCATCGGCAAATGTGACGGTGATGGGGTTATTGTTATAGTCACCGGGAGCGATCGCACTGCCATTGGCAAGGTTAACCGTAGCTCCAACTGTACCAGCACTCCCCCCAGTGCGCGTCACCGTTACTGCCAATACGGGCGTACCATCTTCGTTAACGACAAATTCCGGGTTGCTAAACTGAAGCGTACCGGGGATGTCGTTGTCCACAATATTTAAAACCGCAGTCCCTTGAGTGCCAATCGTTGCGCCGCCGGTGGGGTTGGTCAATGCTAAATTGACGGTTTCGGTGGGTTCTACCAGGGAGTCGTTGACGATGGGAACGGTGATAATTTTGGGCGTTACATCTCCATCGGCAAAATTCACCGCGATCGGCGTGCTGTTATAGTCACCAGGAGCAGTAGCAGTTCCGTTAGTCAGGTTAATCGTAGCCCCAACAGCACCCGCACTACCATCGGCGCGAATTACCGTTATTTGTGCAATCGGCGTGCCATTTTCATCGACGCTGAAGACTGGGGCGCTAAATTGAAGGTTACCCGCATTGTCGTTATCTACAATGCTCAAAGTGGCGGTATTTTGCGTCCCTAGCGTTGCACCGCCGGTGGGGTTAGCCAAGGTTAAATTAACCGTTTCGGTGGTTTCAACCAGATTGTCATCCACGATGGGAATCAAAACGGTTTTGGGTGCCGTGTCCCCGTTGGCAAAATTGACCGTGATGGGCGCGTTGTTGTAATCCCCAGGAGCAATCGCAGTCCCGTTATTCAGGTTCACCGTGGCGGAAACTGCACCATCGCTGCCACCCGTGCGGGTAACCGTCACTGCTAGTACGGGCGTGCCATTTTCCAGGGTGACGAATTCGGAGTTACTGAACTGAAGCGTGCCTGGATTGTCATTATCTACAATCGTCAGCGTGGCGGTACTTTGCGACCCCAAGGTGACGCGACTGGTGCCGGTGGGATTGGTCAAACTTAGTTGGACGGTTTCGTTGCCTTCAATCAGGTTGTCGTCCACGATGGGAATGGTGATAACCTGCGTTGTTTGTCCAGGATTAAACGTGACTGGAATTGGGGTGTTGGTGTAGTCATTGGGAGCAGTAGCAGTACCATTGGCAAGGTTAACGGTAGTGGAAACCGTTCCCAAAGTGCTGCCAGTTCGCGTTACGGTTACCTGTGCAATTGGCGTCCCATCTTCTCTGACGCTGAAGGTCGGGGAGCTAAATTGTAGCGAAATCGGATCTTCTGTTCCTACATATTTAATTTGCTGCACCAGGTAGTCAGAACTATCTGTCAAAACAGTACCGCCGCTACCGTTCGTACCGCGCGGAGTGTTAGCGGTTCCTTCCAGATAAGGTAAAGCAGTGAACCGCAGTTCGTTAAAGTCACCAAAAACCCTAAACTTGTAATCGCCCAAGCCTGTGTTGAGTTTATCTGCGGTGAACCTTACCCCGGAGGCGGTATTCACAATCGAGGTCTGAGTAGCCGCAACGGTGTTTTCATCCAAATAGCGAACCCCTGTAATTGACACCGGAGTTCCATTTTTGAATGCCTGAACGAAACCTCGTTCTGTGCCAAATTTCTCGTCAGCGATGGGAGCAAAGCTACTCAGGTCAATAAATGCGTTTGTAACCGATTGGTTATCTGCCCATTTGAATCTCAAAAGTTGAGATTCCCCATTATTGGGGTTGTAGTTAATTTCCGCCCGAATTTTTCCAGTGTCGTTGTACCAGCCATCAAAAGAATCGGCGACGCCGATACCCAAGACGCTGCCGAATGTATCGTTACCCGGTTGATTGAGGTTAGTCAGAGCCAAGTTGTTGAGGTTCTGATCTGTGGCTGTTGAAAAATTTAATAGGGATAGATTCGCGCCTGAACCGTTGAAAGTCGAAGTGGTTGAGCCGCTGATATTTATACCTTGATTGTCGGCTCCTACAAGCCACTCGTTGCGGAAATTGTTCAAGCCAGTAGCGTCATTCGCGTAGGCCGTATTGCGACCTAAAGAACCAGAAATATTAGCCATCGTTTTTACCTCAGTTATTTTTGATCGCCAATTTAAGGATTCTTAAGCAAAAAATTGTTTTGCTTTGGTAGATCCTTTGATTCCACATTCACCAGGCGGCAAATTATTTTTAAAGTCCATGACCATAGGCAGTTCCCAGGCAAGACTTGCATCTCGCACCAGCCGATTTAGCTTGGATGAGACTTTAGTCAATCGAGATGCTATTCCTTGTTTTCTAGGTTTTAAATATTCATCCGGAAACTTTCCTATATTTTTTTCTATGAGTAAGGCTCAAAAATATACCTTACTTTCATAACCCGCAGAAACCGAGTGCAACATCGTAAAATTATCTATTTAATTTTTACCTAGTTACTTGCTATAACCGCAAAAACCACTAAATTTAATCCGAGTTCCGCAAAACTACTTTTATAGCGATTTTCAACTGGGTGCAATCCAGGAGGTTGTAGGATACGGCAGGTTCGATCCAAGCTTTTCCCAGCCCAATATTTCTGATGCTGTGCTACTAACGATCGCTTTCTCCTTGTCTGTGAAATTACGGTTTCTCTAAAATTGTATAATTACGGGTAATTAAATTTCCTTGACATCTTTCACAAAATATGCACCTGAAACTTGGTTAAAGTATAAAATGAACTAATATTAAAGTGAGCTTAATCTAACTTAAAATAATATCAGGAGCAAGTAATGAAAGTTGATGCACATGCACGGCGCGATCGCTCTGGTTTCAAACCGCCTCGAGCCGACGCTTGGTCGTTCTAACTAGCCCAGAGAGCCATTATTGGCAAAATTAAATCAGAACCATAAAATTTAACAATTTTTTAATTTAGTTTTTCCCGCAATTTTGTATTAAATATAAAAGCATAATATTATATCCGTCTGTTACATTCGTTAATTTTTTTTGGTCATAGGTTATGGGGGAAGTTGAGATCAAACATCCTCCTTTGGGAGGATGTGGTAAGTAACCACATAGTTTTGCAATTTCGCAAGTAACCTATGGTCGTTGGCTTGTCATCGGGTGCGATCGCGGCAGTTTAGCTAAAATTCACCAAGGGAGATCAAAAATGCAGTTACAAGCCTATGATGTTTCAATTTTTACCAACGATATAGTTTCGCTGGTCAAAAGCACAAGTGAAAAAAAAAATTACCTGTTTGAGCAACTGATAAATTCCATTGACGAGCGGTACGCCGATGAAGTGATAGCTAGCTGTTTGGAAAAGCTGTTAAAAGTAGATGATTCGTTGCAACAAGTCTTTATTAATAGAATTTTCGCTCACCCCAACCGAAAGCTTAAAAAAGTCTTGGTTCAAGTTTTAATGAGAGATATCAATCAGCTTGCGGCATGATAGCTGCTAATGGCTAATTGCTAATTGCTAATTGCTAATGGCAAAATTGAAATATAATATTGCAAATTCAATCGCAATTTTTAATCTATTTACACCAATTACCAATTATCTATTAGCCATTAGCCATTAGCCATTAGCCAATTAAGGTTTTTCAAAGCCTAGAGCGCGTGCTTTGATGCGTGAGGCATTGCGGGGGTCGGTTTGAAACGTCACCCAGCCTTCCCGTTTGGCGCGGCGCGGGAGAAAGGCAATTTGAAATTCGCCGCGCTCTTGTTCAGAACCGCCGCTTTCTAGTACTACTTCTATTTGGACATTTTCCGCCGTCTGATCTCCCGTATTTTTAACCGATACGGGAACAATAAATTGCTGGGATTGAGATTGGGGTGTTCCGATTTCAAACTCGATTTGCGGTGGTGCTTCGCTTACGGTCGCAGCATCGTAAATTAGGTAGCCCAAGGTGCTGACAACGAGGATAAAACCAACAGCAAAAGTCACCCACTCTAGCCAATTTTTTTGTAACTTTTTCATAGGATTTTAACTGAGAGAAGCATCTAATTTCCAGACCCTTGTTGCAATAAAAGTCTGCCAGCAGAAGCGCCCAGAGTAGCTGGTAGTGCTAGGACAACTGTTTGTGCAACGCCGGTGATGAGTGCAACTCCGTCAAAGCGTCCGAAAAACCACAGAATTGCTGCCGAAGCAACTAAAGCTACAGCATAGGTAATAATAGTGCCAGAGATGATGGTAAAAATGCTTCTAGAACGAGTAAATTTATCGGCGCCGATGAAGTTACTATAAAAAAGGATAATACCACCCAATAATAGCGAAACAAAAGCTAAGCCTAGCAATCTTATCGAAGAAATTTCGATGCCGACCATAATAATTTCTTCAGTTGGTGCGACGTTGGCAGCAAATAGAACAGCACCGCACAATGAGATTACAACTTGTCCCCAAAAATCGCCTTGGTTTTCAATTGGACTAGGCGGCCCTTTTGGCTGCTTTTGATCGTTCATGTCGCTGTCGTTATCTCCACCGCCTAGTTGTGCGGTTCCCACTGAAACACCGATGGCGACGGTCATCGCTTCAACGGTAATTTTTCCGATAATTTCTTCCCATGTCATATCAGCAGTAATACGCCCTAGCAACCATAAAAAAACGGTGGAAACTAATATTCCTATACCCATTTCTTCCACCGAGTCTATGACGACTTCTAGGCGATTTGCATCGTACCGCAAACCTCCGTAGTTGTTGTAACCTAATAGTAGGGTAAACGTGGCGAGGACGTAAATAAATATGCGAAATGGATGGATGGTGAAACCTGCCCACCACACTTCCATTGTGTAGATTAGGGGCAAAGAGAACATGATGCCACCGATGACGCCCCGCAAGTATTCTTGCAGGGAATCGGTGAGCGATCGCTGCTTATTTGCTTTACATTCCATCTAGACATCGACATACTGTTACATATGTAACCATCGCCTTTGCGTCTAAGCTTTGTCTACTATCCGCAGATAGATTAAGTTGCGATTAAGTTAAATTCTTTCAGGGCTGGTAAAAAGTTAAGATTTTCGTGACTGGAACGGCTGAGTTTAATTAAAGCAAAACGCTGGTCTGGGGTTAGTGCTGCCCACTGTTGAGGCGTTAGCGTCAAGTTAAATTCTTGGGCTTTTTCTTGCACGCTTTCCGGTATGGTTGTTTCATCCATCCAAGCCCGATGGGGATCTAGGGGAAGTTCGCTGGGTAATGCACCTGTTTGTTTTAACACCAATTGCTGTAGATATTCGCGATAAGTTTGAATTTCGCTTTCTGTCGTACAAGGCATTTCGACGAGTGCTTCTCGTTCTGCCAAATTAAAGTGATTCCAATGGGGTAATTTTAGTTTAATGCCGCAAGTATCTAACTTCAGGCGCACTTGCATGGGGATGCAGCGTAAGGATTCTACAAAGTCGGCTTCAAATTGGAAGAATTTGGTCATTTGGTAATTGGTAATTGGTAATTGGTAATTGGTAATTGGTATTAACTATTGGCAATTAGCTATTAGCAATTAGCGAACCGATCATTCACCTCGGCGAGGTCTGTTCATATATTTAATGATTAAGTAACTGATGGAAAGAGCGAGAATGGCAACGGCAAGACCGATTAGATCCATTGCCGTTTTCTTTTCTAAGTCTAAGATAATGATTTTGCGAGCGACGGCAATTAAAGAGGTGACGATGACTAATTCAACTTGAACGACGTGTTTTTTAAGATAGGCGGTGATATTTTCTAATAGTTCAAGTGCAATCAAAACGTTCAAGAATAATCCAAATATTTTGAACAATGTATCTTTAAAGAAGCGTTCTGATGGCATGAACAGCTCTTGAAACAAAATAAAACCCAGGTCATAAACTGAAACTAAAATCACTACCACCATAGCCAGGGATAGGATTTTGGAAATCAGCAGGACTATAGTTTCCAGGTTGTGCAGGAAAGTTTCGTCTTCAGTAGACGAGGCGATTTGTTTGGAGAGTTTTTTCCACATAATTAGATTGCTGATAGCCACAGCGTTATCAGGTTGATCTGAGAGCGCTGGGGTTTCATGCGGGTTGCCTCTGGCCTGTTCAAATACAGAACTTAGAGGATACTAGCATTCAGCGGAGTGTAATAACACAGGTTGCGGCTGTGAGTCAGTGGAAATTGGTACTAATTGTACGGCGCAGGCTTTTAATTCGGGTTGTAGCGAATCGGGACAAGATTCTGGGTGCGTCAGGGCGTTGGCTTCGGCGTTGTTTGCCCATAGTGCGCCCCAGTGCATGGGGGCGAAGACAGTACCGGGAGCGATCGCTTTGGTCACTTTAGCAGGAAAGCGGGCGCTACCGCGACGGCTCTTGACTTCGACCAAATCTCCTTCCTGGATACCCAATTTACCGGCGTCGCGGGGATGAATTTCCAGAAATGGATTGGGGTGCATTTGTTTAATTTTGTCGATGCGTCCGGTGCGGGTGAGGGTGTGCCAGTGTCCGTAAACCCTGCCGACGGTTAAAACAAAAGGATATTGCGGATCGGGAGGTTCTGCCAATCCCCGCGAGTGATAGGCACCAAAGCGGGCGCGTCCGTCGGGGGTGTGGAAGCGCAGATCGGTGTAGAGGCGCTTCGAGGAAGGGGCGGGAAATGTGCCTGTAAAACTCGACCCGTCACCAGCAGGACAAGGCCATTGTATGGGGCCTTCTGCTTTTAAGCGTGCGTGACTGATGCCGCTTTGATCGCAGGGGCGTCCTTTGGTTAATCCGACAAATTCGGCGTAAACTTCGGCGGAGTTGGCGAAGTTAAATTGTTCGACAAAACCTAAGCGGCGTCCGACTTCGGCGAAGATTTCCCAGTCTGCTCTTGCTTGTCCATTGCGATCGCGAAATGCTGGACAAAGGGTGATGGTGCGTTCGCTATTGGTCATGGCGCCGGTTTTTTCGCTCCATTGCGCCGCCGGTAGCAAGACGTGGGCGTAATGTGCGGTTTCGGTGGGATAGTAGGCGTCTTGGTAGACGGTGAAGGGCGATCGCAACAAAGCTTTCTTCGTCCGTTCCAAATCCGGCATACTTACAGCAGGATTAGTAGCGGCTATCCACACAAAGCCTACCTCGCCCCTTTCCAAACCCTCAATCATTTCCCACACCGTCAAACCCCGTTCGGGGGAAATTCTACCCGCAGGCAGATGCCAAAACTGCTCGACTTCGGAACGGTGTTGGGGATTTTTCACGACCCGATAACCGGGTAAAAGATGGCTCAAGCCCCCTGCTTCCCGTCCTCCCATTGCATTCGGTTGTCCGGTGAGGGAAAATGGCCCTGCTCCGGGTTTGCCAATTTGACCTGTCATCAGGTGTAAATTAATCAGCGTTCTAGCTTTAGCAGTACCTTCGCTAGATTGATTAATTCCCATCGACCACAAGGATAAAACGCGCTGGGATTCGCCCCAATATCTAGCGGCGGTTTCTAACTCATCAACAGTGATACCGCAGCGTCGCGCCACCATTTCTGGGTGGTAGTCTTTAATTATTTCTGCATAAGCGGGGAAGCCGCTGGTACATTCATCTATAAACTCGAAATTAATATAATCCCAACGCATTAGCAGATGGGCGATACCATTCATTAAATCGATATCGGTTCCTGGATTGATTGCTAGGTGCAAATCTGCTGCTTCAGCCGTTGTTGTGTGGCGCGGATCGACGACAATTAGCTTGACATTTTTGTTCTTTTTGTGGTGTTTCCGCAGCCGGTTAAATACAATCGGGTGACATTCGGCGGTGTTAGTACCAATTAAAAAGGCACAATCGGTTAAATCTAAATCTTCGTAACAGCAAGGTGGCCCATCGGCACCAAAACTTTGTATATAAGCTGCGACCGCACTAGACATGCACAGGCGCGAATTGGCATCAAAATTATTAGTACCCAAACATCCTTTTAATAATTTTTGGGCGATGTAGTAATCTTCAGTTTGGAATTGACCGGAACCGTACATGCAAATTGCTTCTGGTCCCATAGTAAAACGAACGGTTTGGATGCGGTTAACAATGGCATCTAAAGCTTCATCCCAGGTGACGCGGCGGAAAGGTTGATCCAAAGATTCGCGCATCATGGGGTATAGCAAGCGGTCTTTGGTGAGGGATTCGGCAATTGTGGCACCCTTAACGCATACCATACCCTGACTCGAGGGGTGAGAGCGATCGCCCTGCACTTTCCAAACAGGTCTACCTTGACTATCTCGATGGGTTGGTTTTCCGATTTGTGCTGGGGGCGACACTTCCAAGCCACAGCCAACACCACAATATGGACAAAGTGTTTTTGTTGAGTCAGTCATGGTTCTTGCACCGTAATTGGTAATTGGTAATTGGTAATTGGTAATTGGTAATTGGTAATTGGTAATTGGTAATTGGACATTTCAGAGCTTCATTTAATCTAAAATCCAAAATTCACGCATCACCCATTACCCATTACCCATTACCCATTACCAATTACCTATTCTTTTTCTCTGTCGTAAGCCAGCCTGGGATAGGAAGGCAGTTCAGGGGTTTCTGCTGCGGGTTCTTCTTCGTAGTGGGCGGCAAAGGAACCTTTGGGTTCTTTGAGGAAGAAAGCGCACATTGCGGCACAAATTAAGGCAGCGACTCCCATTACTTCAAACAGAGTTTTAGCACTGGTCAAGCTGTAAATAGTCAGGAAAATTACGCCGCCGAAGTTACCGTATGCACCCACATTTCCAGAGACTTGCCCGGTAATTTCTTTTTTGAGTAAGGGAACGATGCCGTAGGTAGCACCGCAGCCAGCTTGGGCAAAGTAAGCGCAGAACATTGTCACGGCGATCGCTAGCCCAATAGGCCAACCTGCACCAATTCCGTGCGCCAATAAATAACCAATTCCCACACCGATGGTAATAACCGTCATCGTCCACTTACGGCTGCCTAATTTATCGGAAATTAAACCACCAGAAGGACGAGAAATCAAGTTCAAAAATGGATAGGTGGCGGCAATCATTGCTGCCAATGCGTGTTCTAGGGCAAAGGTTTTTTCAAAGAATGTGGGCAGCATTGAAACCGCAGCCAATTCTGACCCAAATGTCACGACGTAGCAGAATTCTAGCAGAGCAACTTGACGAAATTCGTAGCGTTCTGATGGGGCGTAAGTTTTCCGACCATCTAGCAGTTCTTGGTTGACGTGAATTGCTTTAATGGTTTGATAGACAAACAGCGCTCCCAAGATCAACCATACAATTAGCATTCCGTCAATAGAAAGGAAGTGAATTGCCGGTTGGGCTAACCGCCAAGCTAACAATCCCAGGGCGAAAATTAGCCCAAAATTGGAGATAATCATCGCATAAAAACTGCGGACGCTGGTAACTTCCATTGCCCCGCTTTTCTTGGCTTTTTTGTAAGTTTTACCGGGGGGGGTATCTTGAGCGTTATTGTAGTATACCCAACCGTAGAGGGCGGCGATAATGCCGGTGAGTGCGATCGCTAATCTCCAGTTAGTAGCGCCACCGGAGATAAATGCAGTAGATACTGCCAACATCGGTAAGGCAAATTCCGCACCAAACGCACCAAAATTGCCCCACCCGCCGTAAATTCCTTCAGCAATTCCTATTTCTTTGGGCGGGAACCATTCCGATACCATGCGAATGCCGACAACAAATCCAGCCCCAACAATTCCCATTAACAACCGACTTAAAACCAGTTGATTAAAATCTTGGGATAAAGCAGTTGCCAAACAAGGAACGATCGCAAACATTAATAAGGTAGAAAACGTCACCTTTGGCCCAAACCGATCCAGCAACATGCCGATAATAATTCTGGCTGGAATTGTCAGCGCCAGGTTACAGATACCTAATGTTTTAATTTGTTCCGGTGCTAAATGTAACTCTTTACCAATTGTGGTCGCAAAGGGAGCAAAGTTAAACCAACACATGAAGGTGAGGAAGAAGGCAAACCAGGTCATGTGCAAGATGCCATACCGCCCCTTAAATGACCACATTTCTTTAAGCATTACAAACCATCCTGAAATTACGAATTATGGGATTTTAGATTGCAGATTGCAGATTGCAAATTTAATCGTTTCTAAAATCTGCAATCTAAAATCTTAAATCTGCAATCTCTTATGCGTCTATGACGACTCGTCCGACTGCCTGCCCGATGCAGGTTAAGATGAAACCTTGAGTGCGATCGCTATCATCAAGCGCCGCAGCTTCTCCGTCATACTTCACCTCTCCTTGCACCAACTTTTGCTTGCAAGTGCCGCAACTTCCCCCACGACAACTGCTGGGAAGTTCAATTCCTGCTTGTTCTGCTGCTTCTAAAATCGATTGCCCTGCTTCAAGTGCAATTTCTTTGCCAGATTTAGCAAAATAAACCTTGTTCTTAGTCAGAACTGAACCATTTCCATTTGTATTGAGAGGAGAAGACTGTTGCGATTTACCGTTGCTGGAATTCACATCATCAGTAAAAATCAATCCGGCGGTGCTATTGTTACTTTCTACGTCCGGATTCAATTTTGCATCGAAGTGTTCTACGAGCAAATTCCGCAAAATCGGTTTTAAATCTTCGCAGGGAATACCTTTCATTACGCAGCTACCCAAATGGGCATCTTTGCCCACTTTTCCGCCCATGTAAATATCAACCCCTTCAACTGCTTTGCCATTTTTACGCGCTTTGGTTCCCATTAAACCAATGTCGGCAACTTGCGGTTGACCGCAGGAATTTGGGCATCCAGTCCAGTGAATTCGCACTGGTTTGGTTAAGGTTACTTCTGCATCCAATTCCTTAATCAAGGCTACAGCCCGATTCTTAGTTTCAATTAAAGCAAAGTTGCAGAATTGTGCCCCCGTGCAAGAAACTAGCGCCCGCGTTAAAGGTTGAGGTGAAATCGAGAATTTTTCTAGCAGCGGTTCTTTCAAAAAGGCGTCGATGCGCGCATCTGGAATGTTAGGAATAATCGCATTTTGCTCTACGGTTAAGCGAATTTCGCCGTTGCCGTAAACATCTGCTATCCGCGCCAGTTCAAACATATCTTCGGCATACAACCGACCAACGGGAACGTTCAATCCGACATAATTTAATCCCGCTTGCTTTTGTTTGTAAACGCCTATGTGGTCGCGTTTTTCCCATTCGATTTCATCTTTGTCTGCTTCGAGTTGTAGGGGGCGTCCGAATTCTTTTTCTACTTCGGCGCGGAACTTATTTAAACCCCATTCATCAATCAGCCACATCAAGCGAGATTTTTGTCGGTTCGCCCGCAGTCCGTTGTCACGATAAATGACTAAAATTGCCCGACATAAATCTATAACTTCGTCGGGACTTACCCAAGCATGTAAGGGAATTGCTGCATCGCAGCGTCTGGCGGAGAAGAATCCACCCACCAAAACGTTAAACCCAAAAACGCCATTTTTGAACGCAGGAATAAACGCGATATCGTTAATTTCAGCGTGGATGGAGTTATCGCGACAGCCGCCAATCGCTATATTAAATTTACGCGGCAAGTTGGTAAACTCTGGATTACCTTCACCGTTGTTGGTAATCATATCTTGCACTTGATTGCACAACTCGCGCGTGTCGTACAATTCATCCGCATCAATTCCCGCTACCGGAGAACCCGTGATGTTGCGGACGTTATCCATCCCCGACTGAATGCTCGTGAGTCCAACCGATTTTAATTTGCGGAAAATATCTGGCACATCTTCAATTCGGATACCCCGCAATTGAATATTTTGTCTCGTTGTAATATCCCCAGTGCCATCATCCCCGTAACGCTGTATAATTTCTGCCAGTACTCGAATTTGTTCGCTGTTGGTGATGCCATTTGGTATCCGCAACCGCATCATAAATTTACCGGGGGTGACGGGGCGGAAAAATATCCCCAACCACTTTAACCGATATTCCCGATCGGCTTCATTCATCGCTTCCCAGCCAATGTTGGCAAAGTGTTCTAACTCTGCCTTGACCATCAAACCATCTTTTTCGGATTTGATTTTTTCAAATTTATTCTGAGTTTGAGTCGCTGTCGGTATGGCTGTGCTAGTCATGAATTACCCTGCCTATCCCTGTGTGTGAGTTTACTTGGTGTTACGCCTGCCTATAATTTGTTAGGCGCATCAAAAATAATTTTTTTAGAAAATTCTTGTTTTGCTTTTAATGGTAATCAGTTTGATTGGCAAAACTGTTAATATTGCTACAAAACACCTGTTTAAGAATCTAAACTATCGTTACGGATTTTTGCTTGATTTCCAGCTGTGTCCCCAGAAAGATGTGAACGAACTTGATAATGTTTAGACTATTTCGAGTAAAAAGTTAATTTCGTATACTTGGTTACAAAATCTGGTTAGATATGAATTGAATGCATTTGCATAATGCTGTTTTTACATAAAGGGCGAGGTAAAGAAACCCGGTTTCGCAGAAGTTACCGGGTTTCTGGATGCTCTAATCCACAGCCGCAGGGGCGATGGGGAGCAGGGGCGATGCAAAATTGTTGTAGCTTATGCCCTCTTCAAGAGGGTTTTGTTTGTGCAGCCTTTGATTTGAGTCTGGTGAATGACGCCACCGTCGCTGCTCCCCCTTTCCAAAGTGAGAAAATTTGCCCGCTCTGGAAGCGCGAAGAAGAACGTCGCGCCGCGATCGCGAGCAGCTTGCGTCCAAATCTTGCCACCGTGGCGTTGAATAATTCGTTGTACGGTTACCAGCCCAATGCCAGTTGCTTCAAACTCTTCCTTGTCGTGCAGGCGGTGGAAGGGGAAGGGGGAAAGCTACAGCGGATTGCAGCTGTATGAGGTACACCGAAGGACAGCAGTGTGCGGGCTGCTATTTTTGCTGCGCGCTTGACAAACAGAGCAACAAGGGCTGTACCTGACTCATTTGCAATCCGCTGTAAAGCATTAGATCGGTTGTAAAAGTCGCTCAACATCCTGGCACTTTTGCCACAGATCAATTCCTTCCCATCTGTCTTTCCCTTTTCCCTTTCCCTTGGCGATCGCACTGGCTCCCGTATCTGGGGGGATTTGGAGCGGGAATTGTTTTCAAGTGGATGGCGATCGCTAGCAATAAATGCTTCAAATCGATCGGTTTTGTGAGATAATCATTCGCCCCTAGCCGCATGGCAAGGCAATGTGCTTCAGCATCTACCTCGGCGGTGATAAAGATAAACACTATATTGGCTGTAGCCACATCCTCGCGTAATGCCTTGAGTACCTCATAGCCATCGAGGAGAGGCATATTAATCTCAGACAGGATCAAATCTGGCTTGATTTTTCTGGCTAACTCTAAGCCAACCCTACCATTTTGAGCGAGCGTCACTTCAAAATTCTCCGTTCTCAGAAACAATGACATCATTATTCGCCGATCGGCATCGTCTTCAATTACCAAAATCTTTTCCATACATTTCTCGTTATGTTGAATTTTCGACCAGAAAGC
>DNGJ01000115.1:4930-10829 GCA_003486305.1 Cyanobacteria bacterium UBA11371 | reverse complement strand
TAATTGCTAATTGCTAATAGTTTTGAATTTTGAGTTTTGAGTTTTGAATTGAAGACGTTAGTGGAGCCGATTCCACGCTTGTGAGTGAGTGTCTTTTAACTCAAAACTCAAAACTTAGAACTCAAAACTCTTACCCATTACCCATTACCAAATCTAAAATTCTCAAGGTTATGGCTACAACACCGCCAGTTTTAATTGTTTTAGACCTCAGTACTTTGATGGGAAGCAGCACTCGCGAATGGCAGGATTATTCGCGGGTGGGTTCTTGCTACTTACCCCAAGTCGTTTATGAGGAAATAGAATTTCTCTCTAGCCGCGCCCCAGAACCGGATTTAGAAAAAACTGCCAGAGAATTTCTCCGCTTTTTCCCCAATAGCGGCTGGGAATTGACGAATGCGAATGCTTCTCATCCCGCGTTGACGCCTCCTGCGGGTCAAGCTTTGAGCAAACAAGCTCGACTTTCCCTGGCTGTCGCCCAGTGTGCTTATGGTCTATCTGGGGAACATCCAGGGGAATTGGTTGTTTTGGTGTCCACCGTGCAGCAGCTATTACAACGGCTGGGCGCGTTGCAAAGTCCTAATCTATGCGGGATCGCTCCGGCGGCGCTGTTGCAGTGGGCGCGCACGGGACAGAAACCCCCGGCGGTGACGCAGCAGATGGGGGCTACGCTTAAGGCAGGAGGGACGCCTGTCAGCACTGGGACAGCTAGCAAACCCCCATCGCCACCCAAAGCGGCACCTACCCCCATGAGTGGCCCAGCCTCGGCTGTGCGGACGCCTGCATCGAGTTCCAGAGGCAATTCTGGCGGGATGCGCGCTTTATCTGGAGCGATCGCGAGCTTGTTAGCTTTGGTAGGGTTAGCGATCGCAGGCGGCTTCGCTTGGCGCGCCATCCAACCTACCAGTTTTGACAAATTTTGGCAACAATTGGGACTACCCGCGCTCCCCGGTCAACCACCCGCCCAAAAACCCAAACCCCTTAAAAAATAACACTTCCCGATATGCAAACGACAGGCATCCACCACGTTGCTATCATTTGTTCGGACTATGAAAAGTCTAAGAATTTTTATGTGCATATTTTAGGATTTTCTGTTATCAAAGAAACCTTTAGGGCTGAAAGAAATTCTTATAAATTAGATTTAAAAGTTGGCAATAACGACCAAATTGAATTATTTTCATTTCCCAATCCCCCTCAAAGAGTTAATAACCCCGAAGCTTGTGGATTGAGGCATTTATCCTTTGCAGTTGAAGATATCGACCGAGCCGTCGCCGATTTAAAGTCTCACGGCGTCTTTGTAGAAACTATAAGAATCGATGAAATTACGGGCAAGCGCTTTACTTTTTTTAAAGACCCAGACGGCTTGCCTCTAGAAATATACGAGAATTAGTGAGAAAAAAGAAGTTTTATCCCTGATAACTATAAAAAAACAATGAAGTCGCTCTCCCGTGCCCATAAATGAGTAATTAGCCGGAGCGATTAAAATTCAGTATTTTCATCGTTTAAAAATAGCCAATAAAGCAGCAAATTAGTTATTTAGGAAGACCGAGCCAGTTCTGAGCCAAAAAATATTTACAGAACAAAGCTCTAATTGCAAATATCTTCCATCTAATTGCCCCAGGCAGGTTTCACGCCTGCGCTCATGTGCCATTAGGCACATTCCTGGCAAAGATAAATGGCTATTATTCCTGGATACAGGAACTTTTTGACAGCCGCAAAAATCTTACGTTGTGTAAACAATTGGCAAAAAATCCGGTAACTGTCAGTACCGGATTGTATCAACAAACAACTGGTAACCTCTTAGCCCAGACGAAGCATTGGCGAGGCTAGCTATGGAAAAAATGACCGCAACTGGTATAACTGCAACAACCCAAAGTCAAACAGAAAAGCAGCCGCGTCCTTTTGTATTAGCTTTGCTACTGACTGGCATTTTATACTTTGGTGTCAAACCAACGCTGCCTACCAAATCTAACGATTTGGCGCTCTTGTCTGCCGAAACAACTATAACCCTATCAGAACCAGTGACTAATGCGGTTTTGCAGCACTTGTCCGTAGAGTCGGGATTGCCAATGTCTGCACTTTATATTGTGGAGGCTCAACGGTTAACTTGGCGCGATCGCTGTCTGGGTTTAGCTGAGTCTGGTTTATCCTGTACCGCAGAATCCGTCCCTGGATGGCGTTTAACCGTAGCGAGTGGGAAACAACGCTGGTTCTATCGCACCGATGCTGCGGGTTCCGTAATTATCCCAGAACAGAATACCACCGCACCCAACCAAAGTATCCCAACTGGAGCGATCGCGCGCAATTTTAGATAGGGTAATTGGTAATTGGTAATGGGTAATTGGTAATGGGTAATTTTAGCTCTTGCGCCTGACATGGGTAGGACAGGCAGGATGCCTATCCCACAAGAAAAAACTCTTCTGGAGTGGGGGTAGGACAGGCAGGATGCCTATCCCACAAGAAAAAAAACTCTTCTCGAGTGGGGGTAGGACAGGCAGGATGCCTATCCCACAAGAAAAAAAACTCTTGTGGGGTGGGCGTCTCGCCCGCCTGGTCGATTGGTACAAGATGTGAAACAATTACCAATTACCAATTACCAATTACCCATTACCGATTACCGTTGTGACACAATAGCAGGTCGCTTGATTGGCTCTGGGAACAGCGATGCGATCGCATTCTGACGTTGGACGGATGGTTCTTGGGTTAAAGTCCACAAGCTTTCGTAGAAAAAGAACGACATTCCAGAAAAATTGCGATCGCGCACTGTTTCTACTTGCTGTTGGATTTGGGGAATCGCCACAAACCGGGGTTTCACCCCAGTCATAATACCAATAGCTACCGGAATGCGCTGTCTTGCCGTTTGCACTTCCGGTTGTTCCAATTCTCCGATAAAGCGATTGATATCATCGCGATACACTTGCAAGATTAATTCATCGATTAACCCTTGTTTATCCCAAGTTGCCCAATCGGTTAAAAAGAATTCGTAAGAAAATCTTTGCGGATTGGGAGATACAGACACGATAGCATTGGGTTTGCGCTCTTTAATGGCTCGGTAAATTCGCTGCATGTACTGGGTAATTTTATCAGCCCGCCAGCGCAACCATTCCGGGTCTTTAAAATTTTCTGGGGGAGATTGACCGTTGTGTTCTTGCTGATATAACTCAACGGTAAACGGGTCGTAACCCAACTCAGAGGGAAAGCCGAAATGGTCATCAAATTGAATTCCGTCGATATCGTATTTGGTGACAATTTCTAGGACTAAATCTTCGATGAATTGTTGCACATCTGGGCGGAAAGGATTGAGCCAAACCCTGTCGTGGCGCCCTTCTTTCCAAATTTGAGTGCCATCGCGGCGCCAAAGAATCCAATTAGGATAGCGTTTGGCTAATTCAGAATCTGCCGGTGCCATGAAACCAAATTCAAACCAGGGAATTACAGTCATGCCTTTTTTATGACCCTGGTCGATAATTTCTTTGAGGATATCGCGCCCGCGTAAGCCAATTTCCGGGTCAAGCGATCGCCCGATTGTTCCCCTAGCGATCGCACTCGGATAAAGCGTGTAACCCCAATTCCAAACCGTGGGATATACAGTGTTCAAATTCAACTGGTGCAGGCGTTCCAAGGCGCGGGAAAGCCGCGAGGGCGAAAACAACACGTCGCTATCGATATTCGTCAGCCAAACACCCCGGATCTCCTCTGTAGGCATTTTCCTTGGCGTCGGTACCGTCGGTGCTTCCTCTGTAGCTGGGGGTGATGGCGTCGTTATTACTACTGATGCTTCCTCTGTAGGCGGCGGTGCTGGCGTCGTCGGTACTGCGGGTACAGGCGCGGGTGGTGGCGTTGTTGGCTGTGCGTCTGGCGTACTGAGTTTAGCAATATACTGGTCAGGCACGACGCCAGAAATTCCCATTGCTTGACACAAGGAAGCCGCTACCTCGCCGCGATTTGCCAGTTGATTGGGTTTCAGGGTGCGGACATCCGGGTAATTGACCACGAGTTGCTTTTCTATCGCAGCTGCGATCGCATTGCGCGCATAGTTAGAAATCTCTTCGGCATCGTCAAACACCCCATCCAAAATTTCACCAGCTGGCTGACTCGGCGCATACTTCAGGCCACTAGCCAAAGCGACTAATACTTGTTCGCGGGTAATCTTTAAATTTGGGTTAAAAGTCCGCCCAATATAACCCGAAAGAAAACCCCTGCGATATGCGTTACCAATTGCCTCCACCGCCCAATAATTAGACGGAATATCGACAAATCTCATCGAATCGCGAACCGGAGTTACATTGGGAAAAGCCTTAGCGATCGATGTCGCAAATTCAGCCCGCGTTACTGGATTGCCAGGTTTAAAACTACCATCCGGGTAACCGCTAATTATCTCTCGCCGGACTAATTCTTCAATGCAAGGTTGCGCCCAATGTCCTTGAATATCATTCAATCCCGTCTGAGCCGAAGCCGGAGTTAGCAAGACGGATGCGATCGCGCTAAAAGCAGCTAATAAGGCAAGCCAAGCCTTAGCCTTACAGCGGATTGCCAGCGAGTGAGGGAAAGCCTTAAGGCTTTGTTTGTATAGCGGCAGCATTAATGCTGCCGCTATACAAACGAAGGTGTACCTCATCCGTCTGCAATCTGCTATAAAGGTGCGGCGTAACGAGAACAGCTCGCCTGCGCGAATTGTAAAAAGGTTGTTAGCCAACTGTTTGAACATCTGCCCAACTGTGGATGTGCCAAAATTAACGCAAGTATACAATCATGGGCATGATGATGGAACAGATTCAGGGTTAAAATCGGAACGCTGGGAGCCTTACGCTTCAACTGCGAGGATATAACCATGAAAAAATTAAGATTCACCTGCGAAAATGAATTAAAGCATTTTGGAGCCTGCGATGCTTCAGGTTCGGTCGTATTTGAGACAAAATATTTGGTAGTGGCTAATGATGAAGACAATATCTTAAGAGTTTATGACTCAACCTCTTCGGGAAAACCGCTCGCCGCAATCGACATCAACGACTATTTTACAAATAACCCCAAACGCAGGGAAGTAGACATTGAAGCCGCAACCATTTTAAATGGAGCGATTTACTATATTACATCGCATGGCAGAAACAAAAATGGCAAAGAAAGACCAGAACGCCGTAACTTTTTCGCCAATCAATTCGCGATTGAAGGTGGAAGTTTTTCCGCTCAACAAGTTGGGCATTCTTACTCGAACCTTTTAGAAGATATGAAGCAAGATGAAAGATTTAAAAAGTATAAACTGGAAGAAGCTGAAACTTTAGCACCAAAAGCCGAAGGATCGTTAAATATTGAGGGACTGTGTACCACATCAGAAAAACAATTATTAATTGGATTCCGCAATCCGATTCGAGAAGGTAAAGCCCTGGTAGTTACGCTGGAAAATCCAGAAGAACTTGTGCAAGAAAAAAATATCTCTGCCAAATTCGGAGATCCAATAGACCTCGATTTAGGTGGTCTGGGTATCAGGAGTATCGAATACTGGGAAAGCCACGAACTATACATTATCGCCGCAGGCGCTTATACCACCAGTCACGAGTTCAAATTTTATCAATGGTCGGGAAATCGAGATGAAAAACCGGAAGAAATAGAAATTGTTGATTTACCGGCAGGGTTTAATCCAGAGGCGGTTGTAATCTATCCAAATTTAGATAGAAAATTTCAAATCCTCAGCGATGATGGAAGCGTCGAACGGGAAGGCGAAACTCCTTGTAAAGACTTACCGCCAGACAGCGATAAAAAATTCTTTAGAAGCGTCTGGGTAAACGTTGAAATATTGTAAAATTCGGCGGCTGATGGCTAATGGCTAATGGCTAATGGCGTGTAAGGGCTATCGCAAATGCGATGAAATATTTCAGATTTACCGACAAGATAACAGCGCAAATGC
>DNGJ01000115.1:0-4727 GCA_003486305.1 Cyanobacteria bacterium UBA11371 | reverse complement strand
CCCCTACGGCTAATGGCTAATGTAAGGATATGAGTAAGCTCGCAATTAGCTGTAGGGGCGGGTTTTATCAACCATTGTGTGGAACCGAGAAATATGAAAGTTAAACCCGCTCCTACTTGCGTTAAAATTTCAAAAATTGTACCTTGGCTGGTTAACGGGGATGACTTGGACAGTTGGGCAAAAGTTACAGGGAAGCAACTACACGATTGAGAAAGTGCTGGGTGAAGGTAGCGTTGGTATTACCTATCTGGCTCGCAATGAAAACAATCGGCGCGTTGCGATCAAAACTTTAAGCGATCGCGCGCAACAACGACCTGATTTTGACAAGTTGCATCAAGATTTTCTCAACGATGCACTACGACTAGCCAGATGCACCCATCCTCATATTGTCCGAGTCGCGCAATTAATCCAAGAAGGTGCTTTATGCTGCATGGTAATGGAATACATCGAGGGAGAAGATTTAGCCAGTCGCTTGGAAAACCAAGGAATTTTACCAGAAGATGAAGCACTGCGATGCATTGAGCAAATCGGTGCGGGGTTAATAGCCGTTCACGATCGAGGTTTACTCCATCGGGATGTAAATCCACAAAACATTATCCTGAGATCCCCGCAAGCCGCCCTTAGCAAGGGGGGTGTGGAAGCAGTTTTAATTGATTTTAGTATTGCTCGCGAAGTTGGAGCAAATTGCTTTGCGCCGATCGAACAGTATGAAAAAGAAAGCAAATTGGGTGTTTATACAGATGTTTATGGTTTGGCGGCGACATTGTATGCAATTTTAACGGGAGAGTTGCCCGTAGCTGCGCCTGCGAGGGCTGAGAATATGCCATTAGTAGCGCCGAAACAGTTGAATCCGGATATTAGCGATCGCATAAATCAAGCGATTCTCCAAGGCATGGCATTTCACCCCTACGAACGCCCGCAATCAATTCAACAATGGTTGCAATTATTATACAGCGATCCGGTTACTTCCCCACAATCTTCAACTTCAACAACCAGCAAAAAAACCCTAAGAAAAACTGTGTTGTCACAAGATTTTCCTTGGGGCTTATTAGCAGGAGTTTTATTAAGCTGCGGCTGGATAGGTTTTGCTCTCGCTCAGATAATGGCTCCCAATTGGGTTTGGTCATTAGTCATGGGTTGTGCATTAATTCCCCAAATAGCTGGGTATGCGATCGCCATCTTTGGTGCCCTTGCGGCTGGGGTTCTAGCTCTGACTTTAATTATCGAGCCTTCAAGTAAGACCTTGTCAAACATGCCCCTGCTTGCAACAGCCGTATCCTTATCTGAAATGGCAGTTTGGTATTCAGTTTTAGCCATTATTTTCTGTGCATTTTCAACTTCGGTTAGGCAGCAATTAAAAACATTCTTCACCAGATTTCAAGCGTTTTTAATTTTAACCGTAACTTCTTGGTTAGGAATAGGCTTAGGCCGGTTACTAGGATTTATGTATCAGTAAAATTGGCAGCATATTTTATATATAAATCCCGTTTTTGAACCGCCAAGACGCCATAGACAAGGGCAGCGGCGCACTCGTTGAGTAGAATGCCAAGAAGAAGAGAGAACATAAAGAGGGTAATCTTTAGCGTACAGGCGGGGCGGGTTTATTTATCCTTTGCGCTGCCATCAAAAATCTCTCGTAAAACCCGCCCCTACAGCATCAAAAAAACTTGCACAACGTTTATTACCGGACATGATATGAAATATTCTCTGTTTTCTCTTTCTCTGCGGTTCGTTTAAAAAAACACTGATATAGATGAGCTAGCTTACCACAGCAGATCTGACGGAACCAATAAACAGTTAACCAAGTCTATATCGCCGTAACCCTGAAAAAACCTTTAATCAAACAACAACTATGGGGATTTTAAAAGCTCTGATTTTAGCTAGTATCTTGTCTGTAAGTACCAGCCTGACAGTAATAAATCCTGCCGTTGCTTACCCAGAGATACCTCAAACTGGTAATGCGATCGCTCAACGTCCATCCCAAAACGAAAACCGCCTACCCCCGCAAGTAACAAACGCCGTGCGCCAGGATCTATCCCGCAAAACCGGCATAGCTCCCGGACAACTAAGAATCACTCAATCTAGCCGCCAAACTTGGCCCGATGGCTGTCTTGGACTCCCCGAACCAGATCAATTTTGCACCCAAGCCTTGGTGGAAGGGTGGCGCGTTGTCGTAACCTATCAGGATCAAACCTGGGTTTATCGCACCAACGCCTCCGGTTCATTAGTCAAATTAGATACAGCGGCTAGCCAAACCAAAGATACTAACAACCTGAAACCCTTTCCAATTCCCGCCAGCGAACTACCGCCCCCTCTGACGCAAGGTATAATTTTTCGAGCTATCTCCAGTGGTGGATTTGCGGGTTTGACCTATGAAACTGTTCTGATGAATGACGGGCGATTAATGCGAGTCAGGATGGGGGATGCTAATGATAGCTCGCGCAGCGTGCGCCAAATTTCTCCCCAACAACTACGACAATTTCAGCGCTTACTACAACGCAATTCCCTGTCTCGTTTTAACGGTATGAGTTATCCAGCACCCAACGGTAGTGCAGACTTTATTACCGTCACGATTTCTAGTTCAGCCGGTACAACCCGCTACGCCGATATTGCTCAAAATAATCTACCTCAACCCTTGCAGCAAGTAGTTCAAGCTTGGAATCAGATTATTACCAGCGCCAGATAGGCAACATGGGAATGAGGAATTGGCTATTCTTCTCATTCCCTCATATTATAAATCTACGGTTTGTATATCGACTTATGTTTTTTTATAATTTTTACATCAATATCATTCTCTATTTGATTGAGAACTTTTAGTAGTTTATGAGCATTGAACCTAGCCCAAGGCACCTATTTCAAACAATAGCCAACCCACAACAACAGCACCAGAAAGAACCGACATTTTATTATTTTGCCTACGGTTCCTGCATGTGTCCCGTTGATTTAAAGCGGACTTTCGGTGAGAACGTCCATAACTACGTCATTGGGGTAGCAAAGCTTAAAGGATATAGGCTCGGTTTCTATCGCTTATCAGCGCGTCGCCAATGTGGGGCGCTGGATGTCGTTCCAGACTCAACATCCCATGTAGAAGGAGTGCTGTATCGGTTACCTTGGCGGTTGAGCGACGCCCTCGACGAACGAGAAGAAGTGCCTCGCGGTGGCTATCGACATGAAATTATAAGCGTATCTTGTGGAGGAAAATTGTATAAGAATGTACGAACTTATGTAGTTGTGGATAAATTGCCAGAAGAAATTGCACCCAATGATTGGTATTTTAACGTTGTGTTGCGGGGTGCCGTAACTTGCGGACTTTCAGAGGAATATTGTTGGAAGTTGTTCAATCGTATGCACCAGCTACAGCAGCAACATTGGCGTTCCGCATAAAGGGATAAATAATTCTGTGTCAGAATTGACCCAAGAGTCTTTCTTGGAGTCATAGGCGATGGTTTGGGCATCTGGGCAACCTTTGTACGGCGGGCGTTACGTTATCGAGAAGGAACTGGGAAAAGGTGGGTTTGGTATCACCTATTTAGCTAGGAACCAAAACGGTAACGTCGTTGTTATCAAAACCCTGAAAGACGAGGTATTGAACGACCCAAACTTTGCTGAATTTCGGGATAAATTCGATCGCGATTTTCGCAATGAAGCACTACGTCTAGCTTTGTGCAAACATCCCCATATCGTGCAAGTTGAAAATGCCTTTCATGAAGGTTCTTTACCCTGTATTGCGATGGAATATATCGAGGGGGAAGACTTGTGGAAGCGGGTAAAGCGGCGAGGTGCGCTTGAGGAAGTAGAGGCACTGCACTATATTCAACAGATAGGAGAAGCACTGAAGGTCATCCACGGTAAAGGTTTGCTGCATCGGGATGTTAAGCCGCAAAACATCATAGTGCGTTCTGGCACTTTAGAAGCTGTATTGATTGATTTTGGTCTGGCAAGGGAGTTTATTCCTGATGCCATCCAGACGCAAACTTTAGGGGGATCGAACGGTTTTTCACCTATTGAGCAATATGCTGAAAAAGCGAAGCGGGGAGAATACACAGATGTTTATGCTTTAGCAGCAACGCTGTATTATTTGGTCACCCAGAAAGTACCAAATCCATCCTTTGTAAGAGCTGCCAAAGTTCCTTTAATTCCACCAAAGCAGCTTAATCCGCTGATCAGCGATCGCATTAATCTGGCAATTCTCAAAGGGATGGCGTTTGAGTCAGATGAGCGATCGCAGTCAGTATCGGAATGGTTAAAATTAATTGCAGTAGGTAATAGAGCTAGCAATTTTCAACAACTCAAATCTGATTTAAAACCGTCTGCTAATACTCGAAGAATTTTGTGGGTTGATGACAATCCTGCCAATAATGCTTCCGAGGTTGCTCAACTGCAAAAAATTGGTATAGACGTTGTTCAAGTACTTTCGACATCCCAAGCAATGCAAGCGCTCTCATCCACAAATTTACCCTTTGATGCAGTTATCTCCGATCTGGCACGGCAAGAGGGTAATTTATTCCGATATAATGCTGGCATTGCATTAATTAAAGCTATTAGAGACGCTGGAATTGCTCTCCCAATTTTCATTTACACCATAACACGGGACTTTATCAAAACTCAAAAAGAAGTATTAGCTGCTGGCGGTAATGGTGTCGCTTTTTCTGATGAAGCACTCTTTAAATTGCTCGGAATTCGCTAACTCTATTCCGGTGTATCTTCAACCCACTCCAGGACTTACG